>JALYQD010000063.1 GCA_030856025.1 Actinomycetota bacterium | reverse complement strand
CCGCTATCAGCGTCGAACCCTGGGCCATCAACACCCAGAACGCGGCCTGCTTCTCAATCAACTGCTTCTTCGACCACACGAGCAACACCTCTCACCAGCGGTGTTGCAACGACCGATCGAACTCGCCATCGCCTTCCGGCGCAGCACCCCATTGGCGCTGTCGGCATCCGGCCGTTGCGTACGGCCACCAGGTCTCCTTGGACACGCACAGCCTCTCAAACGACGACGTCGCGGCGTGATTGTGACCGCCGCCACCTGTCCGTCACTGCCGGCGTGTTCGCAGTCCCTTGACTCGTTCCAGAGACAGGGGCAGGATGGATCGTGATGGATCGTGATGGATCGTTCGAGCAGAGACCTGTTGCGTGAGACGGGCTTGCGTGTCACGGCACCGCGGGTAGCGGTGCTGGACGTGCTGGTCGATCACCCACACGCGAACGCCGATCTGGTGGCCCAGCTGGTCGGGGCGAAACTGGGCAAGGTCTCGCAGCAGGCCGTCTACGACGTGCTGGCAGCGTGTGTCGGTGCCGGCCTCGTGCGACGAATCCATCCGGCAGGACCGCCCGCCCTCTTCGAGACCCGCACCGGCGACAACCACCACCACCTGGTGTGCCGTGCCTGTCGGCGAACCACAGACGTCGACTGCGCCACCGACGCCCGACCCTGCCTCACGCCCAGCGACGACGCCGGCTACGCGCTCGACGAGGCCGAAGTCATCTTCTGGGGCCTGTGCCCCAGTTGTCAACGCAACGACGATCGCACCCACCAGAAATGAGGAGCTTCGAGTGACCGAATCAGAGTCTCGACCGACCACCACCGACGCCGGCATCCCCGTCGCGAGCGACGAGCACTCGCTCAGCGTCGGGCCGGACGGCCCACTGCTGCTGCAAGACCATTACCTGATCGAGGAGATGGCAGCGTTCAACCGGGAACGCATCCCGGAGCGCCAGCCCCACGCCAAGGGTGGCGGCGCGTTCGGCACGTTCGAGGTGACGCAGGACGTCAGCGCCTACACCCGGGCGGCGGTGTTCCAGCCTGGTGCCCAGACCGAGGTACTCGCCCGGTTCTCCACCGTCGCGGGTGAGCGGGGCAGCCCGGACACGTGGCGCGATCCGCGTGGCTTCTCGCTGAAGTTCTACACCAGCGAGGGCAACTTCGACATGGTCGGCAACAACACCCCGGTGTTCTTCATGCGGGACCCGATGAAGTTCCAGCATTTCATCCGGTCGCAGAAGCGGCGGGCGGCCAACAACCTGCGTGACCATGACATGCAGTGGGACTTCTGGACGCTCTCGCCGGAGTCCGCGCACCAGGTCACCTGGCTGATGGGCGACCGTGGGATCCCGCGGACGTGGCGGCACATGAACGGCTACTCCAGCCACACCTACATGTGGATCAACGCCCAGGGCGAGAGGTTCTGGGTGAAGTATCACTTCAAGACCGACCAGGGCGTCGAGTTCTTCACCCAGGACGAGGCCGATCAGATGGCCGCGGTCGACACCGACTACCACCAGCGGGACCTCTATGAGCACCTCGAGGCCGGTGAGTTCCCGAGCTGGACGTTGAACATGCAGATCATGTCGTTTGAGGACGCCAAGACCTACCGGTTCAACCCGTTCGACCTGACCAAGGTCTGGCCGCATGCCGACTACCCCCTGCAGGAGGTCGGCCGGTTGACGCTGAACCGCAACGTCACCGACTACCACACCGAGATCGAGCAGGCCGCCTTCGAGCCCAACAACCTCGTGGCCGGCACCGGGCTGTCACCGGACAAGATGCTGCTCGCCCGCGGGTTCAGCTACTCCGACGCGCACCGCGCGCGGCTCGGCGGAAACTACCGGCAGATCCCGGTGAACGAACCGCGAGTACCGGTGCACAGCTACGCCAAGGACGGCCACATGCGGGTGCACAACGTCTCGGATCCCGTCTACGCACCGAACTCTTACGGCGGCCCGAAGGCCGACCCGGCACGCACCGACGACGGCGGACACTGGTACTCCGACGGCGAGATGGTGCGCACTGCGTACACGCTGCGCGCCGAGGACGACGACTGGGGCCAGGCCGGCACGATGGTCCGCGAAGTCCTCGACGACGGGGGTCGCGAACGCCTCGCCACCAACATCGTCGGGCACCTGCTCAACGGCGTCAGCGAGCTCGTCCTCGCCCGGGCATTCGAGTACTGGCGCAACGTGGACCAGAACCTTGGCGACCGGGTCGAGGCCGGCGTCCGCGCCAAGCAGGACGAGACAGACCCCAAGGCTGCGGAGCAGAGCAACCCTGCCCGGTCGAGCATGCAGGCCAAGGCCTGACCGTTCACGATCTTGGGTTTGTGGTCGTTAAGGCACCACAAACCCAAGTTCGGCCACGAGGCCACGACTGCCCGGACCCCTATCTGCAATCCGCGCGGATATCGGGCCCCTCTAGCTGCTCTCGCCGGGAGCGGCCTCCTCCGCGGCCGTCTCGTCGACGACTCGAAGGCCTCCGCCAGCGGCGGGCAGTGTCCGTTAGCCGAACCCTCAAAGACACACGGATTGTTGTGCAGTCGACTCCTGAAAGTGGCAAGAACTCCCTTTGTTATCGGACGAGCGTGAATCCCGTAAGACCCGCCCGGTTAAGTGCCCGGTGAAGGGGGGCTAAACGCAACACTCATCCAATGACGCAGATGCTCATCGGATACTCCCGCTGCTCCACCGACGAACAAGACCTCACCGCGGAACGCAACGCCTTGGCTGCGCTCGGCGTCGCAGAAATCCATGTCGATCACGGCCTGACCGGCACGAACCGAGAGCGCCCAGGACTACGCGAAGCACTCGCAGCCTGTCGCGCCGGCGACACCTTGGTTGTTGCCAACCCTGATCGCCTAGCCAGGTCACTGCCTGACGCCCGCAACATCGTGGACGAACTCACTCAAAGCGAGGTCAAGCTCAGCCTCGGCGGCTCACTCCATGATCCAACCGACCCTGTCGGCCGGCTGTTGTTCAACGTCTTTGCGATGGTGGCTGAGTTCGAGTCCGACTTGATCCGCCCACGCGGGAAGAAACCCAAACTCAACCCCAAGCAAGAAGCACACCTCGTGAAACTCCACGAAACAGGCGATCACACCACTACCGAACTGTGCGAACTATTCGGTGTCGCCCGCTCGACCGCGTATCGCACAGTCAAACGTGCCACTCAGCGCTGACCACACATCTGTTCATGCGCACCGTGATGCGCGGCCGCCAAATCTCTATCCAGCCGCCGACCGAGGGCTGCGCGGCTCGAGGAACAACGGCGGAGCGGCGCGATAGGTGGCCGGTGTCAGCGACATGCGGATCGGGTGGGACACCTGGCGCACCGGCCCCGGCCGGTCCGAAGCATCGATCTCGGTGACGGGGGCGAGCCCGAGCCGCTCGGCAAGCTCGAACGCCTGCTGGAGGTTGTTGATCGGTCCACACGGGACCCCGTGCTCCGAGAGCTTCGCGAACCAGTGATCGGCCGACTCCAAACGGATCCGCGACTCGAGCTCGCTCGCCAGCACCTCGCGGTGGGCGACCCGCTGGGCATTGGTCGAGAAGCGCGGATCTGCTGCGAGGTCGGGTCGGCCCACGCATTCGGCCAGCAGGCCAAACAGCTTGTCGTTCGCGGCGGCGATCGCGATCGGCCGATCGGCGGCGTTGATCACTTCATACGGGGCGATGCTCGGGTGCTCGTTGCCCATCGGCGCAGGCACCTGCCCAGTGGAGATGAAGGCCGAAGCCTGGCTCGTCAAGGCCGAAAGCAGCGACGACAACAGGTTGACCTCGACGAGTTGACCGTGTCCGGTCAGGTCGCGGTGCCGCAGCGCGGCGAGGATCCCGATTGCCGCGTGGAGCCCGGTGATGACGTCGACCAGCGCGACCCCGGCCTTCATCGGGCCCGACTCGTTGTCCCCTGTGATCGACATCAGCCCGCCGACCGCCTGCACGACCAGGTCGTAGCCCGGCAGGTCCGAGCCGTCGGCCGAACCGAAGCCGGTGAGCGAACAGTAGACGAGGCCCGGGTTGAGCGCGGAGACCTGTTCGTAGCCGAGCCCGAACTTGTCCATCGTCCCCGACCGGAAGTTCTCGATGACCACGTCGCAGGACTCGACAAGCCGCCTTGCCTCGCCCTTGCCGTCCTCGGTCCTCATGTCGAGCACACGGGAGGACTTGTTGCGGTTGACCGAGAGGAAATAGGTCGACTCCCCCTCCGACCAGGGTGGCCCCCAGGTTCGTGTCTCATCACCGCCGTCGGGGCGTTCGACCTTGATCACCTCGGCACCAAGGTCGGCGAGCAGCATGGTCGCGTATGGAGCCGCGAGGACCCTCCCGAAGTCAGCGATCCGAACGCCGTCGAGGGCCCCCACCGGCTGGGTGCTCATCGGAACGCGGACTCCCCCGTGAGTGCCTGGCCGATGACGAGCTGGTGGACCTCCGAAGTCCCTTCGTAGGTGAGCACGGACTCCAGGTTGTTGGCGTGGCGCATGATCGGGTATTCCAGCGTGATGCCGGCAGCGCCGAGCAGGGTGCGACACTCACGTGCGATGGCGATCGCCTCGCGGACGTTGTTGAGCTTGCCCAGGCTGACCTGTTCGGGCCGGAGCACACCGTCGTCCTTGAGCCGGCCGAGCTGCAGCGCGAGCAACATCCCCTTGCCCAGCTCGAGGCTCATGTCGGCCAGCTTGATCTGGGTTGCCTGGTATGCCGCGAGCGGCTTGCCATAGATCTGCCGGTCCTGGGTGTAGGCGATCGCGGTCTCCAGGCAGTCACGCGCCGCCCCGAGGGCTCCGAACACTATTCCGAAGCGCGCTTCGTTCAGGCACGACAGCGGACCGGACAGGCCGGTGGCTTCGGGCAGCATCGCCGATGCGGGCAGCCGGACGTTCTCGAGCACGAGCTCGGAGGTCACCGACGCCCGCAGCGACATCTTCTTCTTGATCTCCGGCGCCGAGAACCCCGGCGTGTCGGTCGGCACGACGAAGCCCCGGATCCGATCCTCCGTCTGGGCCCACACGACCGCGACATCAGCGATCGAACCGTTGGTGATCCACATCTTGGTGCCGTCTAGGACCCAGTCGGCGCCGTCCTTGCGGGCTCGCGTGCGCATCCCCGACGGGTCCGAACCGAAGTCGGGCTCGGTCAGCCCGAAGCAGCCGATCGCCTCTCCGGCGGCCATGCGCGGCAGCCACTCGTGCTTCTGCTCCTCGGAGCCGTGTTTCCAGATCGCGAACATTGCCAGCGAACCTTGCACCGACACCAGGCTGCGCAGGCCGGAGTCCCCCGCCTCGAGCTCCATACAGGCCAGCCCGTATGCAGTTGCGGTCGTTCCGGCGCATCCGTACCCCTCCAGGTGCATCCCGAGCACTCCCAGCGAGCCGAGCTCTTTCGCCAGCTCGCGGGCCGGGATGCTCGCGGTTTCGTACCAGTCCGCGAGGTGGGGCTTGGCCTTGTCCTCGACGTACCTTCGGACGGTATCGCGGATCGCGAGGTCTTCGGCCCCGATCAGCGAGTCGATGCTGAAAAGCTCAAGTGGCGATATGGGCTTGCGGTCACTCATGGTGAGCTCCTGGTTCAGGGTCGGTCGGCGGCGTCGTTGATCGGGGTCGTTCGGGAGCGTACAGCGTCACTTGCCGAAGGAGTCCATTGCTCGCTTGGAGCCGGGGTGAACCGGGATCGGGTCCGTCTTGTCGGCCAACGCAGCGTCGATGTCCGCGGCCGCGGGGTGCACCTTCACGAGCTCGTCCTTCTTGTCGAAGGTCACCTTCGTGAGTGCGCAGGCCAGGTTGTCGGGCATGTCATTGCGCACCATGAGCAGGTTCGGGACCGCGATGGAGGGCGCATCCTCGTCGAGGCCATAGGTCTTGGCCGGGATGTCGACCGCTTCGTAGACCGGGCTGATCTTCTTCAGTTCGGGCAACAACGGGGTCGGGTCGATGAACTTCACCCGATCTCCCATCGAGGTGAACAAGTCGGTCAGCGCCGGGGTGGGCAGTCCACCGGACCAGACCAGTCCGTCGATCGACCCGTCCTTCATCCCGTCGAGCGTCTTGTTGAGGTCGAGCCGCTGGGACTTGACGTCGCTTTCCTTCAACCCTGCGGTCTGGATCATTCGTTTAGCGATGACTTCCGTACCCGATTGCGGGGACCCGGTCGAGATGCGCTTGCCCTTGAAGTCCTCGACGGACTTGATGCCGGAGTCCGCACGGACGACCACTTGTGTGTAGTTGGGGTAGATGCGACCGAGGGTCGAGACCTTCTGGGCGCCGTCGAAGTCGCCTTCACCGTTGATGGCGTCCGCCGCAGTGTCCGCGAGCGAGAACGCGATGTCGTAGTCACCCGCTGCCAGCTGCTGGATGTTTTGTACGGATGCGCCGGTCTCGGCCGAAGTCGCCTGCAGCTTGGTCTCGGTGTTGATGAGCTTGGCCAGGCCGCCGCCAACGACGTAGTAGACGCCGGTCGTGTTGCCGGTGGCGATGTTGACCCGGCCGGTCCCGGCGTCGCAGCTTTCGCTGGCCGCCCCTTTGCCGGCGTTGCCGGTTTCGCGTTGTCCGCCGCACGCGCTGAGGGCCAGGGCGGTGGTCAGAGTCGTTGCCACGGCGACGGCGACTCGGGGGCTGATTCGATGGGTGTTTTTCGTCATGTGTCTACTCACTCCGGGTGTGTTGAGGGTGTGTTTCAGTGGGTCGGGACTGCTGAGGGTTCTGCATCGGATCGTCTCCTTCGGGCGCCGAGGTGGATCAGGACCGCCGCCCCCAGCAGGGCGAGTCCGGCGAAGATCGAGACCGGCTCGAGATACAGCAGAAGCAGAGCGGCAGGGACGCAGAGCGCCCGGTCGAGCATGCCGGTCGGCCCGAACATCCATCCGGTTGCGGCCACTGCAAGCGCCGCCACAGCCGCCGCGCACGCTGCGGCCGCCCAGATGATGTCGATGAAGTCGCCGCGACCGAGCAACAGCCGGCCGTTGTCGGTCATGAGGAAGGCCAACGGCACGAGGAATGCGGGCAATGTGTATTTGCAGGCCTGCATCATGGTCGGGATGACCTTGCCGCCGGTGATGGCTGCCGAAGCCACGGCCGCGAGCGCGGTTGGCGGCGACACCTCGGAGAGCACGGCGTAATAGAAGATGAACATCGCCACCTCAGGACCGCCGGCACCGAGCGAGATCAAGGCCGGGCCGATGACCACCCAGCTGAGGATGAACGAAGCCGTCACCGGAACCGCGAGCCCGAGAACGAGAATCGCGATGGCCGAGAACACGGCGGTGAGCACCAGGAGGAAGGCGTGGTTGGGCGCTATTGCGCTCGCCGCCGACACCAGGAGGTCAGAGAGGATCTGGCCGAGACCGGTCTTGGCGATGGTCGAGGTGATGATGCCCGCTGCGGTGCAGACTGCGATGACCGGGAGCCCGGATCGTATGCCGCCGGCGAGGGCGTCATAGAGACGCGTGCAGTACGCGATCAGTGACGGCCTGAGCTCCATCGGCTCGGTTGCCTGGTCGGAGTCGTCGAAGCCGGTGACCACGGGGCGTCGGGAGAACACAGCTTCAAGGAGCCCGAAGACAGCGGCGACAGCTGTGGCATACACGACGGCACGGAACGGCGGGACGTCCATCGCGAGGAAAAGGATGATGACGCCGAGGCTGAGGAAGTGGTATCCCGACCTGGCCAGCAGGCGGAGCGGGCTGCCGATGTCGAGGTCCACCCGTTTTGCGCCGAAGCGCCGGGCATCGATCTCGACCGCGAGGAATATCCCGAGGTAGTAGAGCAGGGTCGGGACGAGTGCCCAGCCGAGGACTGCGATGTAGGAGACGCTGAGGTACTCGGCGATGATGAACGCCGCGGCTCCCAGTGTCGGGGGCGACAGGATCGCGCCGATGCCCGACGCGGCGATCATCCCGCCGGCCGCTTCGCGCGGGTAGCCGGCACGTTTGAGGATCGGCCAGCCGAACGAACCGAGGGTCACCGCGGTCGCCGTACCCGACCCGGAGACCGTGCCGAGCAGGAAGCCCGATGTGGCGACCGTCCGGCCCGGAGCGCTGGCGGACTTGCGGAACAGCGAGAAGCTGAACTCGACGAAGAACCGGCCGGCGCCCATCCGGTCGAGGACAGCGCCGTAGATCGTGAAGAGGACGATGTAGGTCGCGGCGACGTCGAGGGGTACCCCGAAGAACCCGCTTGCCTCGTTGTACAACGCGCTGACGATCTGGGCGATGTTCATACCCAGGTGGGCGATCGACCAGCTCGGCGGCAGGAAACCTCCGTAGTACGCATAGGCGAAGAACACGAGGCAGACCGCGGGCAGGACCAGACCGGTGGTCCGGCGGGTGGCCTCGAGCACGAGGACCAGCAGGATCATCCCGGCGGCGATGTCGAGCGACAGCAGCGAGCCCTGGCGGTTGAGGAAGCCTTCGAAACCGCCGCCACCGATGGACGAGGCGGGCAACGGGAGGGCCGGGTAGAGGCCGACGACCAGCGCCAGGCCGGCGAGCGCCCAGTCCGTGATCCGGGGGTTGTCGTTGGTGGTTGTCGCGTTCGCGACGCCGATGACGGTGTCGTCGGTGCGGGTCGATCGGGCCCGGTAACAGAGGAATACGAGCGGCAGGGTGAGGGCCAGAAACAGGATCAGGTAGTACTGGCTCCCCCGCTCGAACGGTTGGAACACCTGTCGCAGGACGAGCAGCGCCACCAGGAAGCACCACAGGCTGACGACCTTGTTGAGTGTCGGCGAGAGTCGCCGTGCGGGACGCTCCTCGTCGTAGTCGGCGACCAGTGCGTCGACGTCAACGCGTTCGGATCCTTGGTAGTCGGGCTTGGTAGGCATGCTGGGTATCGTAGGAGTGAGGCCCGTCACATTGACCCGTTCGGCGCCGGACTTTACACAACCTTAAGTTGCACAGACCAACCAATATTGGGGCGAGATGCGCATACTGCTCGTCGAGGACGATGATCGCCTCGTCGCTGCCCTGACGCCTGCCCTGCTCAGGGCCAACCTGCAGGTTCGACGGGTCTCGACGGCGGCCGAGGCGCTGACCGAACACGGTGATGCGGACCTGATTCTCCTTGACATGGGCCTGCCGGACCAGGACGGTCTCACCGTGTGCCGGCAGATCCGTGCCGAGAGCGGTGTGCCGATCATCGCGGTCACGGCCCGTCGCGAGAAGTCCGCGGTGGTCTCGGCCCTGCGGGAGGGCGTCGACGACTATGTGACCAAGCCGTTCAGCATGGCCGAGCTGATGGCTCGGATCGAAGCCGTCATGCGCCGCTTCGGGCAGCAGTTGGCCGAGCCCAACTCAGACGCCGGAGACCTTCGCATCGATCTGGGCGCGCGGCAGGCATACCTGGCCGGGGAGCCGTTGATGCTCACGCGCAAGGAGTTCGACCTGCTCGGGATGTTGGTGCAGGGAAACGGAGACCTCGTTACTCGCGAGGTCCTGATGGAGACGATCTGGGACACCTCCTGGGTCGGAGCGTCTCGCACTCTCGACGTGCATGTGGCCACGCTGCGCTCCAAGCTCGGTCGTCCCGAGTTGATCGAGACCGTCCGCGGAGTCGGCTACAGGCTCGCCGACGTGACCCTGCAATCACAGAGCTGATCGATGCGCCGCCGCCTCCTGATCGTCTCCATGACGCTGGTCAGTGTCCTGCTGGTCGCGTTGATGGTTCCCCTCGTCAGCGCGTATGCGGCCGACCGCACGCAGGACTTGTATGTGAACCGGCTCACCGACGTCACCAGATTTGCGGTTCTCGCCGAGGACTCACTCGAAGGCGGGTTCAGCAGCCTGCCGACCGATCTCGAGCGATACACCGAGGTCTACGGCGGCACGGTCATCGTCACCAACGCCAATCACGAGGTGGTTGCCTCTTCGAGCGCCGACGTGAACCTCGAAAACCCCGGGGTGTCGGCCGCGGTCAGGCAGGCGCTGTCCGGCAGTGGGTCGGCGCCACCGGGCACGGTGTGGCCCTGGGACGGGACACCATTCGTCATCGGAGCACCGGTCGGGCGAGACGCCCAGGTGATCGGAGGCGTGGTGATGATCTCGCCGACCGACTCCGTCCAGGACCGCGTCGGGACTGCGCTCGTGTGGCTTGTGATTGCCGGCCTGGCGGCGCTGGCGCTCACGGCATGCGGCCTGGTGATTCCGCTGGTCGGCTGGATCATCCGGCCGGTGCACGACCTCGACCGGGCCGTCAAACGGCTGGCTGACGGCAGCCTCCCCTCCCGGGTACCCGACCAGGCGGGACCTCACGAGCTCCAGGACCTGGCACGGTCGTTCAACACCATGGCGGACAGCGTCGCAACATCGCAACAGCAGCAACGCGATCTGATCGCCAATGCCGCCCACCAGCTCGGCAACCCGCTCACCGCGCTCCGGCTGCGGGTGGAGAACCTCGCCACCTCTACGCAGGAGACCGACGAGATCGACATCGTGCTGGAGGAGGCGGACCGGCTGGGCATGATCGTCGAGTCCTTGCTCGATCTCAGCCAGGTCGGCGCCCAGGCTGTCGAAGCCACGCGCGTCGACGTCGCAGCCAAGGCGCGACACCGCTGTGACATGTGGTCACCGATGTTCGATGAGCTTCGCCTTGATGCGCCGCCAAGCGCGTTCGCACTGGCCACCGACGACATTGTCGACGTCGTCCTCGATGCGCTCCTCGACAACGCGGCCAAGTTCGCCGAGCACGCACCCGTCCACGTGACCGTCATGACCGATGACCCAGGCGACGTCGTCGTGAGGGTGCGCGATCATGGCCCGGGGCTGGACGCCGATGATGTCGAGAAGGTCGGCACGAGGTTCTTTCGGGGGCGTCAGCACCAAAATGTCGCAGGCACCGGTCTGGGCCTCGCCATCGTCCAGGCCCGGGTCCTCGACGTCGGTGGCTCGTTCGCGGTCATGCCGGCGAGCGGAGGTGGCCTCCAGGTGGAGGTACGACTGCCGGTGTTCAACCCCGCCGTTCACGGTAGTAGCGCAGAGCACCCGGATGAAGGTCCAGCGGCGACGTGAAGATGGCCGCCCCGATTCCCGGCTGTGCCACGCCGGGCGCCAGCCGGTCGATCTCGTCCTGGTACTCGAACATCACGCGGGTCACGGCGTACGCGAGCTGAGAGGGCATCTTCCCTTCGGCCACGATGTAGTTCTTGACGCTGACCGTGTCCACCGCATTCGGGAGACCGTACGCCGAGGCCGGGATCGGTCCCACGACGTATTCGGGACCGTATTCGCGGGCCATCGAGTCGACCACCCCGCGCAGGCTGATCAATCGGATGCCCATCTGCCTGCTGAGCGACAACACGGTCTGGTTGGGCAGGCCGCTGACGAAGAAGAACGCGGCGAGGCTTCCGTCGAGAATTCCTGCTGACGAACCCTCCAGCGGGACCGACGACACGTCGATGTCGGAGAGCGCAATACCGCTTTGTCCCAGAATCCTGGTGGCGATGACGCGCGTACCCGACCCCGCCGCACCGACTCCCACGCGCCTGCCACGAAGATCGGCGGCGGTCCTGATCGGTGAGTCATCGCGCACGACCAGGTGCACGAAGCTGTCATAGGTTCTCGCCAGGGCAACCACGTCGAGAGCCTGGTCGAAAGAGCCCGTACCGCGGGCCGCATCCGATGCCGTGTCGCCAAGGGAGAAACCGAGGTCGAGGGTGCCGTCGCTGACCATACGCAGGTTCTCCACCGACGCGTCGGTCAACCTGGTTTTGGAGGTGATACCGGTGAGTCTGCGCCCGATGACCTCGCTCAGCGCCTCCCCGTAGCGGGCGAACACGCCACCGGGGTTTCCGGTGCCGACCGTGAACGTGGTCGGCGGGAACGAGTCCCAGTCGCGGCCGAGGCATCCTGCCAAGGAGCCGACGAACGGGATAGTCATTGCGGCGAGCACCGTGCGCCGCGAGACACCGCTCACCATCCGCGGAGACTAGCACGCACTCGGCCGCCGGCCAGAGATCGAAGCGCGCTGTGCTCCGGTCGATGTTCCCGGGTTTTCCGGACAAGTGGGTGACGAATGGTGGACCATCGGAGCCATGGTCGGCACCGTCCCGCGCAAATTGACTGTCCCGCTGGCTGCGTTCGCAGCCGGCAGCGTCGTGTCCCTGTTGATCGGCGTTTACGGCGCGCAACACGAACCGACATTCCGGTCGATCAACACGTTCGGATTCGGGTCGATGATCCAGATGAAGGTGTGGTTCGCCGTAGCGGTCGGTGCCCTCGCGATCGGCCAGCTGATCGGCGCCCTCTGGCTGTATGGCCGGCTCGGGGTTGCCGCACCCGCGTGGCTGGGCAAGGCCCATCGGGCCAGCGGCACGCTCGCCATCCTGCTCAGCCTCCCGGTCGCCTTCCACTGCTTGTGGTCCCTGGGCTTCCAGTCCGGCGAAAACACCACGACGCGGGTGATGCTGCACTCGATCGTCGGCTGCGCGGTCTACGGCGCGCTCGTGGTCAAGATCATGGCCGTCCGCAGCAAGACCGCGCCGGGATGGCTTCTGCCCGTCGCGGGCGGGCTGCTGTTCAGCGTCCTCATCACCGTCGTGTGGACCTCGGCGATCTGGTATCTCGGCGAGGTCGGGCTGCCCAAGGCCGGCGCATACTGAGTACCGCCTTCCATGTCGCCCTGATGCAGGGGATTTGAGTTTGTTATTTTGGTATACCCTTTTGGTATGCCATTAGCGACCTCCTCCTACCGACCGCTCCGTGACGACGTCCGCGACCGGATCCGTGAGCGCATCATGAGCGGCGTGTATGCACCGGGTGGCCGCCTGGTCGAGCGAACCATCGCGACGGATCTTGGTGTGTCCCGTATCCCGGTTCGTGAGGCCCTTCAAGGACTCGTTCTCGAAGGCTTCGCGATCGACCGTGAAACGCGCGGGATCGCGGTCCGGTCATACCGCCCGGCCCAGATCGCCGAGCTGGCCGAGGTCGGGGCCGCGCTCGAACGGGTGCTCGTCGGTACGGTCGCAACCGATATCGATGCCGAAGGCCTGATCCCACTGCGAGCGGTCCTGGACGAAGCCCAGGAGGCGATTGCCAGCGGAGACCTCACGACGGCGATCGAAGCGAACGCCCGGTTCCATGCGGTGCTCGCGGAGCTTGGCTCGGGGACGATCGCGCACGAGATTCTTGCTGGCGTTTCCGAGCGTCGGCGCTGGCTCCTCTCGCAACACTCTGATCCCGCGCCCATCCATGCCGAACACGTGGCGCTGTATGACGCACTGGTCGACGGCGACCGAACCCGGGCACAACAGATCGTGGAGAACCACGTCAGGACGACCATCGAACATGCGCTCGCGTCCGAAGGCAGAGGGCCGAAGTCGTGACCGCATTCATACGTTGTGGCGCGCTGTTCGCGACGGCAGCACTCGTCGTCGGCGCATGCGGTCCCGTCGGCAGTCCAAAGCGGACCCCGGCACCAACCGAAACGGCGCCGGTTACCCCCTCGCAGACTCCGAAAGAGAACCCGTTCGTGAACCTCGACCAGAAAACGCTCGACACCAGGTTGATTGCCGCGGCATGGGCCAACGATGTCCCGAAGGCACGCAAACTCATCGAGGCCGGCGCCGACGTCAACGCGAAGGACGACACCGTCCAGAGCGCCTATCTCATCGCCACGAGCGAGGGCCACCTGTCGCTACTGGAGCTGACCCTGAGGCACGGTGCGAAGGTGAAGAGCCTCGACTCCTGGGATGGGACCGGGCTGATCCGTGCCAGCGAACGCGGCCATGCCCATGTCGTCGGACGGCTGCTGCGAGCTGGTGTGGATCCGAACCACGTGAACAACCTCGGCTGGGTCGGACTCCACGAAGCGCTCGTATTCGCCAAGGCCGAAAAGCCCCGACAGTACGAGGACACCGTGCGCGTGCTCGTCGCCGGCGGCGCGGACGTCAGCATCCGTTCCCGCAAAGACAGTGCAACGCCCATCGAGCTCGCGGAGAGACGTGGACTCAGGGCACAGAGTCGCCTCCTGCGTGCCGCAGCCAAGCCACGGACGATCAGCAGCGCCGACGCCGACCGCGACCTCTTGCGCGCGGCCGAGAAGGGCGACGCCGATGCCGCTGCGCTCGCACTGCGGGCCGGCGCTGATCTCGAGTCACGCAACGACCAGCGCCAGACCCCGCTCTTGCTGGCGGCGGCGAATGACCGCTACGCAGTCGCGCGCCTGCTCGTCGATCTCGGTGCCGACCCCGACGCACTCGACGCTCGCCACGACACGCCATGGCTGGTCACAGGCGTCACCGGCAGTGTCGCGATGCTCGAAACGCTCCTCCCGGCGCACCCCGACCTGACCATCAAGAACCGATACGGCGGCCTCTCCCCCATCCCAGCCGGCGAGCGTGGTCATGCCGACTACATTCGCCGGGTCGTGTCGACCGATGTGAACCTCAACCACGTCAACGACCTCGGATGGACCGCGCTCCTCGAGACAGTGATCCTCGGGGACGGATCGAAGCCCTACCAGGACATCGTCGAAACGCTGGTCCGCGCGGGCGTTGACACATCCATCAAGGACAAGAACGGGCGCACCGCGCTGGATCATGCGAAAAGCAAGGGCTACACGAACATCGTCCGTGCTCTCGAAAATGGCTGAGAGCGTCGACCTGCGATCATGAACCAGTGATGTGGACTGAGCAAGGACTACGCGATGCAGGCTTTACGGGTTTCGTTCCTCTCGTCGGGGTGAAGCCGGACCTGACTCCGCCTTCGCCGGGCGTCTATGTCGTTCTGCGGGTCGCCGAGGCGCCTCCGGTCTTCCTTGCCAAGAACGAGTCATGGCCTTTTCGCGGAGACCCGACTGTCGACCCGGTCCTTCTGGCCGAATCGTGGGTTGCCGGCAGCCCCGCGATCTACATAGGCAAAGCCGCCACACTGCGCAGCAGGATCGGCGCATACCGGCGTCACGGCACCGGCGGACATTCCAAGCACTGGGGCGGGCGCCACGTATGGCAGCTCGCTGACCATCAAGAACTATTGGTCTGCTGGCGTGCCTGCGCCGAAGGCGAGGAGCCGGCGACGGTCGAGGCCGATCTCATAGCGGACTTCCGGACCCAGTACGGGTCACGGCCTTTCGCGAACCTCACGAAATGACACCTCGCGAAACCACCTAGTCGCCTCAGTCGGGCGTCCCGCCGAGGGCGAGAATCAGTTCTTTGCGCGAGGACATGCTTTGGACGAGCTCGATGAGGCGTTCGCGTTCCGCAGACAGGATGAACGGCGTCGCGGCGTCAAGGACGGCGCGAGCCAAGCCGGTATGGAAGCTCGTTATGCCCATCGACCTCGAGGTTTGGCTGCCGGGGTCGTTGAGGATGGCGTGGGCCCCGGCCAACACCGCGTGGCTGACTTCCCCGTCGGGGACGGCTTCTGTGCGAGGCTGCGGCTTGGCGCTGTCGTTCCTGACAATGTCGACCAAGCCGACCTTCGCGCGTTCGGACGCGAGCCCCGCGAGTTCGTCCACGGCGACGTTCAGCGGCCAGACTGTCGGGTCGGCGAGGTGGGCCTTGACCTTCTGGAAGCGCACCGGAACGCCTTCGCGTTTGCGCGCCTGCATGAGGGTGAAGATCGCTTTGACGATCTCCAGGTTTGCCACAGTTTCCTTCTTGGAGTTGAGCCAGCCCTTCTTCGACCAACCTTCGGCCCAGATCGAGGCACAACCAATCGCGTACGAGGAGTCCGCCTGGATGACGAGCGGGGTGTCGGGGAACTCGGTGAGGACGTTGAGAATGGCAAGCAGTTCGCCGACGTTGTTGGTCCCGTCTTCGACTCCTGCGTAGGCGAAGCGACCATCTTCGGCGAACCATGCCCACCCGGTCGGGCTCTTCGCACCCTCCGTGGTGTTGAGGTGGCATGAGCCGTCTACGGCGACGGTGAGTTCGATGGTCATCAGATTCCTGTCTCCCGGAGCACGTAGGCGCCGCCGTCCAACGCGGCGCGGATCCCGGCCAACATCTTGTCACCCGCGACGGCCTGGCCATACGCGACCTTCCGTCAGGTTGAGGTCAAACCTGCGGCGACGATATTGGCGGCGGCGTCCAGGTCGGGAATCGGGCCGTTGAACCGGCGCCCGTTCGCTTCGTGGAGAAGCACAGCGACATAGGTGTCCGCAGCACCATGGCGCCGGCGGCGGTCCAGTGACTTCGGTCCGGCCGTATCGATCACGCGCTCGGTCAGCTCCACCAGCCCGTCACGAAGCGCCTGCAGGTGCTGGCCCACCTCGGGGTGCGTGCCGGCCTCGCGAAAGACGATGGTGGCCAGCACCGGCGACTGGGAATGGCTGAGGTTGATGCTCTGAGCCAGCCGCAACAGTGAGCCGGCCAGGTCCCCGGGCTTCGCGATGCCGCTGTTGAGATGCATCGGCTGGGTGGGGAGGCGTTCGGTGAGCAGGCAACGCAGCAGGTCGATCTTCCTGGGGAAGTAGTAGAACAGCAGTCCCTTTGCTACCTCTGCGCGTGCCGCGATCCGGGAAGTAGGCGTGGCATCGAATCCGTCGCGGGCGATGAGCTGCTCCGCGGCGTCAAGTATCCGGCCACGAGCGTCGGCGCTTGCGTCGTCCGTGTCTCCACGGCGCC
>JALYQD010000062.1 GCA_030856025.1 Actinomycetota bacterium | reverse complement strand
CATGTCAGTGCCGAGGTGAAAGGTCCGGTTGTCCCAGCCACCGTTGGCTACGGATTCGATGGGAAGACCGGCCCACTGCGGGTACTGCGCGTCGATGAGACGACGTACCTCCGCTGCGTCGACGGTGATGCGATCCGGGAGGGGTCCGAGATCCGGCGTGTTACTCATCGAGACATCCATTGCACTTCTGAAAAGCTCCCAGTCGTAGGCCATCATTGTGCCCTCCTTGGGTAGGCGGTGCGGGACTGTGAATCTAAGGGTGTTTCCTGCCCGACCCCAACCATTCAGTTCAGCGCGTCAAGACCGACGAAACGATAGATGTTAGTAGGTCCGTCCCGTAAGCCGTGCCTTCACCGGGCGCCCCGCAAGGGGAACCTCAAGCGACATGAGCACGCCTTCGTGGTCGGGCCGCGGTGGGGGGTCTGGTTTAAGCAACAGTCGACGAGTTCGTGGGTGCCTTGGCGCACTGCGGGGGCCATACGGATCCCACCCGCACTGCTCGTCCGGGAGGCAGACCCGGATGACCACCGAACTGCGGCCTGCCTCGCAAGACGCCGTGAAGGCGGCGGCGGTCGGCCATTGATGGACCGACATGCAACGTGTCGCACATCGATGCAGCGGCCAAGCCTCTTCAAGCAAATCCGGTAAGAGTCGCGGTGTGTCAATGGCCAGTCTCACAGACGGCAGTTACACCACCTGTTGGACAGTCCCGGCGGTGTAGTCATGGGCGGTGGCGCAGTGCGGCAAGGGCTGCAAGGACCGCGAGGATGCACCAGGCGCTGAGGACGAGGACTGATCGGGCTGGGACGGTGAAGGTGTCGTGCGCCAGGCCAGCGCGCATGAGTTGCGCCATGGGCTCGATCGGCAGGAAGTGGTGGGCGGTCTGTAGCCACTCGGGCATGCGTTCGGCGGGGTAGCTCACCGGGGAGAAGAGCAGGACAACGAAGACGAGCAGCTGCGTCATGAGCTGCGCGATCAAGGGCGGCAGTAGGGTCGCGATGGCGTAGCCGACGGCGGCCGAGGTCAAGGAGATCAGCAGGACCGCTGCGGCGATCCAGGGTGCGACGGCGAGATCGACATCGAACCGCAGGACTCCGGCGGCTACTCCGAGGACGAGTCCAGGCAGGGCGAGCAGGGTCCACAACAGCAGGTCGCTGGCTAGGAACAGCGATCGCGGCACCGGCAGGGTGCGCAGCCAGTCGAGGCTGCCCTCGGTCTTGGCCTGCGCGAGGACCTGTGGGGTCATCACCAGCCCGACCGTGATCAGCGTGATCGTCGGGGCGCCGGTCGCGAGGAACAGGGCGACTTCGGGAGTGGGGTTCCCGACGAGCAAGCCGTATCCGACGACGGTGGCCACGGCAATCGCGATCTGGACCACGACGAGGAGCGGCAGGAAACTCGACTTACGGCGAAACTGCCACTGGGCCAGGAGCAGGCCCTGACGGATCGTGTTCATGCCACGACCGCCAGCTCGTGGGTGTTCGCGTCAGGGTGGGTGTGCTCGGCACCGGCGAGGTGTATGTAGGCGTCTTCGAGAGAGGCTGGTGCGAGGGAGTATCGCTCGATGCTTGCGGCCTCGACGTGGTCTTGAGCCCACCGCACCAAGTCCGCGGCGGCGCTGGCGGGTACGGTTCCGGACGCGCGCAGGTGGTCGCGTGCGGTGGGGGTGACCTGGTCGGGCCAGGGGATGCGCGCCCCAGCGGCAAGGTCGATCTCGATGGTGAGCGTGCCGCGGCGGGGGGCGGTGAGGCCCGCAGGGCTGTCAGCGGCGATCACCGCCCCGCCGCCCAAGATGATGAGCTGGTCTACGATGCGCTCGGCCTCGCGCACGTTGTGGGTCACCAGGAGCACACCGGCGCCGTCCTCGGCCAGAGTGCGGATCGCGGCCCACAGCAGGCGGCGGCGCACGGGGTCGACGTCGTTGGTGGGTTCATCGAGCACGACCAGCTGCCCGGGTACGACGGCGGTCATGGCGAAGGACGTCAGGCGGGCGATGCCGCCGGAGATCTTCTGGGCGGGGGTGTCGGCCCACTGGCCGATGTCGAGGGCCTCGATCAGGGCGGCCGTGCGCGCGATGACGGCTGGTTTGCGGCCGCCACGGATCCGACCGACGAGCTCGATCGCCTTGCGCGGAGTTAGTCCGGTGATCGGGATGTTTGCCTGGGCCTGGATCGAGGCACGCTGACGGGCACCGTGCGGGTCGGCGACCGCGTCGATCCCGCCAAGGATGATCGTGCCGGCGTCGGGTCGCTCCAGGCCGACTACCTGATTAACCAACGTGGTCTTGCCGGCACCGTTGTGCCCGAGCAGCCCGAGAACCTGTCCCGGCTCGACGTCGAGGTCGATGCCGTCGTTCGCGAGCACGCCCGGCCGGCCTCGGTACCGTTTGCTCAGGCCGCGGATGCTGAGCACAGTGTGGGGCGCCATCATGTTCTCCTTCGTGAAGTACCGACCTGTTTGCCGGAAAAGTCGCAGATACCGTTTCGTGTAGCCAGCTTGCCTTGGCGGCAGTCGCGCCTTCCGTACACGGGCTAACGCAGGGCTTCCACTATCGAGGCTTCATCCGGGATCGCGTCTTCTTGAATGACGAAGCGCTGCCCACGGACGGCCTTTTCGCCAAAGCGCTTGAAGTGCATGGGAAGTCCTCGGGCGGTCCATGGGTCAGCACTGTTCATGGCTTGCATGTGCACGTGAGGCTGGGTGGAGTTGCCGGTGTTGCCGCAATTGGCGATGTGCTCTCCTTCACCCACGTCCTGACCAACGGACACAAGAATTGAGTCAGCCTGGAGATGCATCACCCCGACGAAAACGCCACTTCCCGGCGACGAGATGATCACGTAGTTGCCGGCGATCGCGCCAACACCCTGGCGAAGACGCGCGGCCTGCCCCAACGCGTACGGTACGAGCGTCAACTGTGAGCGGCGCGCCCCGTGATCCACCTCGCCCTGGTGCACCGCGACAACCCGGCCGCTTACGGGAGCCAGGATCGGGCGGCCGAAGGCGAAGAACAGCTCCGGTGGCTCAGTGGAGAAGACCGTGCGCCAGCTCACGCTGGGGGCAGTCCGATCATGGTCGTCGACGCCTACGAAGTCGATCGAATAGGTAGTGCCGAGCATGTCCGTGCCGTGGCTTGGTACTCGTCGCTTGGGGCTATTTTCCACCTTCCACCTCCCGGTGAATGGCAGCGAAACCTCCACAGGTCGGAGTTCTGGGTCCCTCTTCGCGGCCATGGCGTCATCCTTCTCATGAGAGTCGTCATACAGGTACAAGGCCACCGCGAGAACGCCGGCGCCAGTCGTGACAGTGCGGTCGATGAACGCGCGACGCGTGCTCGCGTTGCTAGTCTGTTCGCCTTCGCCATTCTTCTGGTCCGTCGGGGATCGGTTTCTGTCGCCGTTTCCCGACACTCCGCCGGTATGTATCCGCGGTTCTACCTGGGTCGCTTTTTTCCTGAAGACTCGCCTGAGCACGAGGCGCGCCAACTCGGCCACGACGAGAGCGGCGGCGAGATAGATCAGAAAGGCCAGCCACACTCGATTGGCTTGGGTGAGAACATTGGTTGGCCAGATCTGCGCTGAATCTGGACCGAAGAGGATGGCTGCGGTCGAGAGGAGAAGCGACACGATCACGGACGCCGTGCCGAGGACGATCCGGGCGCTGCTTCGGCGGGAGAGGTCCTTCACGAGCCTCTTCCACAAGAGCCAGTGGATCGCCGCTATGAATGATAAAAGAATCACGCCCACGAGAAGTTCTACTGCCATGCTTCCTCGGTCCTAGACAAGAGCTGCGCGACGGGCCAGGCGATGAGCATGAATGCGGGGACGAGTAGTCTCGCTCCCTACACATTCGTGAGGCTTTGGGGGAGCGCGACGAGAAGGAGAGTGCTGACGATCGCGATGCTCGGCGCGCCGAGCCGATGGCTGCGGCCAGGATCGCTATGTCGGCCTCGTTCGCACTGAGTTCTTGCACGCTCTCTCCTTGTGTCTAGTCCACGGCCGCCAACATCGGATACTATCAGTATTACAGTACTCGCAGTATTGTTTATTGAGGAGGGGCTCTCATCGCACGTTTGAGCCGAGTGGAGCGCGACGCGAAGAACCGGCTGGCGTTGATCGGGGCGGCCGAGGCGATCTTCGTCGAGCGCGGCATCGATGGGGCATCGATGGACGAGATCGCCGAGCATGCCGATTTGACCAAGGGCGCCCTGTACACGAGGTTCTCGGGCAAAGGCGACCTGGTCCTGGCGGTCATCGAGCACCGCCTGTACACCGATCCCGATGCCGAGGCGTCCGCAGCTCTGCTCGTCAACGCCAACCTGACAGCGCAGGAACGGTTCGAGGGCTGGATTGCCCAGTGGATCGCGGTCTTCCGCAGCGGCACCCGCACCCAGTTCGCTCGACTCTTGTTCGAGTTCGTGCCCTATGCGCTGAGAGACCCGGATCTGATGACCCGGTTCGCGGCAATCGTCAGCCCTGGTCACGCCACGGTCGAGACGGCAGGCCCCAATGACGCCGAGCCGCAGCTACCCTCGCCGATTCCCCCGGGTTCGGCGTTCGCCGCGCTACCCGTCAATGACCAGCGACGAATCCTCAGTGCTCTCGACCTCGGCCTGGCGTTCCAGTCCCTGATCTTGCCGAAGGCGACCGATCCCGAGCTTTACGGCACTGCGCTACGACTGCTCACGTCCGAGCCGGCCACAACGCGATCAGCCGACGGCGAACAGTGAGGTCGGTTCGGTGGCGTGGGTGACCGATGGAGTGGCTACTGCTTACTCGGCTCTTCCCCGGTCGTGTCCCGTGTCAACTTTCTTGGACACTTTCTGGCGGTTTGATGTCGCAAGGGAGCGGCTTCCTCTGGTCCATTGATCGATCACAGAGGCCCCTCTACGGGAATTCCGTAAGGGGAACCCCGGCTCTGGACGCCTCAGTGCGGTAAACCGCAGCGACTGCATTACTGCTCATATGCCCGCAGCGGGGCCTTCACCGGGCGTTCCGTAAGCGGATCGGTTCGTGGTTCAACTGTGGGCGAACAGGTTCGGATCGTATTCTTGGGTGCCGCCGTCGACGGTCCATTTGGCAGCCAAGGGCATCAAGTCGCGGATTGAGACGCTGCGAACCCCGACCTGGGTCGGCAGGAGCACGCGGATGTTGGGGTAGTAGTCGAACAACACTTGGCGATCTCGTCCGCAGGGTCCTACCGGTCCGCGACCGTGATTGCCGACGGCAACAATTGTGGTCAGCTCGCGCGCCCCGTTGGCTCGCGCTGCACCCAGCGCAACCAGTTCGGCACACGGGCCGCCAGTGAAGTGGTACAGATTCACTCCTACGAATGTTCTGCCGTCCGTGGCGCGAACCGCGGCACCCATCGTGTGCACGCCATCTTGATCCGGCCCTGCATCGGTGGTCGTGTCAATCGTTGCGCGAGCCAAATCCACGAGTTCCCACTCATCGGCAGTCGGCTCCAAAGCTGACTCGGGAAGTGTCATGGTTTCAGTCTGACATGCTCGGCCACTGCTTCTGAAGGTTTCACCGTGGGCCGAACCCCAGCTATGGATACCTCAGTTGGTGAAACCACGTCGGCTCCATCGCCCCTCGTATTCCCGCAACCGGATCCCCCTGTGCTACGGGGCGGTGGCGGTGGCGAACATGCGTCGCAACGAGTCCCATGTGTCTAGGGAGCGTCGGCCTTCGGTCTGCAGGGACTGGACCGCCGCGTCGGAGTCCTGCGGTGCTGCGTCAGCCTCCTCCCACATCGCCCGCTCGACCTCGCGCCAGTCGGACTTCTCGTGCACTTGAACATTGACGAAGCCGGCCGCGGGCAGGTCCCGCAGGAGGTTCACCGCACGTATGCGCGGCGACACGCGCTCGTCCGACGGGTCAGCCGCCTCCCAACAGCTCAGGACCAGCCGGCCGCCGGGAGCCAGGAGACGACGGAACTCGAACATCGCGGCGACCGGCGGGTCGGCGAACTGGACCGCGTCCACACACATCACCCCGTCCGCGACGCCCGGGGGCAAGCCTGTTGAGAGCAGGGTCCCGACCTGGTATTCGGCCCGACCGGCGGGCAGCTGACGCGCGCTGCTGGACCTACCCTGCTCGAGGGCAACCGAGGAGAAGTCCACGCCGAGCAGACGTGCTCCGGTGCGCCGAGCGACCTCGATGCCGTAGCCACCGCGTCCGCAGGCAAGGTCGAGCAGCAGCCCGTCCTGTGGCATGCGCAACTCTTCGGTCATCTCAGCGATGCCCTGCCAAGTGAGCAAACTGGTCGACTTCAGCTCGGGCGGCAGCCCCAGCGTGCGGGCGACGATCGCATCGCGGGCGGGCGAGGTGGCCATGTCCGCGTACCACTGGTCGAAGTAACGCGCATCGCGCTTCGCCACGTCTGCCGGTTTTTGGGAGCTCATACCGGCATCGTCTCAGCCGCCTGTCCTGTGTCACAAGCCGAAGCCCTAACGGTGCGCGCCCTTTGTGCTGTACAAACTCCGAAGGTCGCGGTGCGGAAGTGATGGCCGATGAGTGGACGAGCGATTGTCGGTTACGCGTGAATCCGCTCCCACTGGTCATTGAGGCCGTGCTGCTTCCCCGATGACTGCATGGGTTGATGCCTCTGCGGGGTACGGGTCGGCCGTGTGCGAGGCTGACACTTTGTGTCGATAGAGGAATGATCTTGATCAAGCAATCGTTATCGAGGTTGGATTTCAGCCGCCGTGAGGTGCTGCGCTTTGGTTTGGCCGTCCCGATCGTGGCGGTTACTTCGAACATGTTCACCGGTGGCGCGGCACATGCGGGCACGCACCACCTTCACGACGAGGTTCGTGGGCTCGAACGGAGGTACGGCGCCACGATTGGTCTGTACGCGAGAAATCTGAAGACCGGTCAGTGTCTGCGACACCGCGACAATCAACGATTCCCGATCTTGTCCGTATTCAAGACATTGGCTGTTGCAGCGGTCCTGCGCGACCGCGATGTCCGTGGCGAGTTCCTCGCAGAGCGGGTGCGATATCGACAGGACGAAATCGTTGAGAACTCACCTATCACTTCTACACACGTTGCCGACGGAATGACAGTGCGTGAACTTTGCGATGCAGCCCTCCGCTACAGCGACAACACTGCCGGCAATCTTCTGCTGCGCGCCATCGGCGGCCCCAACGGTTTGACCGCTTTCGCCCGATCGATCGGAGATCACCGGACCGAATTGGACCGCTGGGAACCGGACCTCAACGACGCGTTCCCGCGCGACCAACGCGACACTACGACCCCTGCTGCGATTGCGAAGTCCTACGGAAGGCTGCTCGTCGGGTCGGGGCTCATGCCCGACGACCAAGGGCTCTTGCGGGGCTGGATGCTCGACAACCAGACCAGCAACGAGCGATTTCGTGCAGGCCTGCCGCAAGGATGGCGGCTTGCCGACAAGACGGGAGCGGGTGATTACGGGACGCTCAACGACGTCGGCGTGGCGTGGGACCGCACTGGTACCCCACTGCTTATCGCGGCACTCAGCCGAATGGATCGAGCCGACGACAAGTCGAACAACGCGTTGATGTCCGAACTTGCGGCACTCACCGCGCGAGCCATTGCATGGTGAACAAACAGATCCCCGCCCCTGATCGACATGCTCTCCGACGGCCACCCACCAGTAGGTGACGAGAAGCATGCTGTCCGCGCTGGTCAGCGCGGCGCACACGTGGTTGCCCGCGACCTGAAGCAACTCAGCCGTCGGCACCTCCGGAGACGAACCAGGCGACGTCCTCGGCATCCCACATGCTTCCCAGGAGTCGGTACCTGAGGCCGATCAGGAGCGGACGATAACTCTGGAACTCCTCAGACTGCCTCTGACGCGCCGCTTCTTTGTCACTGTGGTTCACGGCCGAGCGTGCCTCAGTTCAGCCTCGAAACCCTCGCGCCAGCTCTGGTAGCGCGGTCGCCAGTTCAACTGCATCCGGGCGCGTGCGTTGTCCGCTCCGCGAAGCTGGGTCATGAAAGCCACACCCCAGTCTCCAACTGCGAGCCGAGCAAGGAAAGCCGGTGCCGACTTGGGTTCGCGTCCACCGACCAGCTTTGCCACGTAGGGCAGCCATTCGTGCATGGGGGATGGCTTGTCGTCCACGATGTTCAAGGCGCCGGAGACGTCCTTGTCGATCGCAGCGACTACCGCACTGGCGGCGTCATCTGCGTGCGTGAAGGAGAACGTCGAGGTGCCCCCGCCGACGAGAGGGACCTTCCCGGCTCGAATCTGCTCGGTGAAGGACCCATCGGGGCCATAGATCGATCCAGGTCCGTAGAGGTGACCGAGTCGAAGAACCAGACCTCCGACTTCGGTGGTTTGTTGCTCAAGGCTCTTGAGCGCGGCGAGAGCAGCCGCGAACGACTTTGGCGGATTGATCCACAGTTGATCGTCTTCGTTGGCTGGCGTGTCTGAGCCTGGGTCGTAGGCGTAGGCCAAGCCTTGACTGATGATGCGCTTCGCACCCGCTGCTTCAGCACCGCCGATGAGGTTGCGGGTCCCTTCGATGCGCAGGCGGTTCGTGAGGGCGAATTCCTTCGCGAACCGCTTCGGGTTGAGCCGTGCCGGAATCGCGGTGAGCATGTTGACGACAACATCCGGCGCGGCTTCGGCGATTGCCATCTCAGTCGCCTTGCGGTCCAAGGCGTCTGCGGTCACCCGCCATGAGCCGTCCTGCTCATCTCTCCCAGTCTCAGCCGCACCCCTCACCATGATGGTCACCTCGTGCCCTACCGATGCGAGCATCGGGACCAGCCGACGCCCTATCACTCCGGTACCTCCTACAACCAAGACCTTCACGAGAGTGCTCCTACCTGATCATGCGCCCCGGGATTTCCGAGGGCGCACCTAGTTGACGATCCAGACAGCCAATCTGTGACAGATTCGCGCGGTGGAGGGGCGGGAGAACTGGGAACCGACAGAGGGTCGTTCGCGATCGGTGGACTGCAAAGGTCGTGCTCGTTCCTGGCTCGGAGTGCCCGTACTGGGTCGGCGCCATCAGAGGTCATCCGACAGGACGCCCTGGGGGCGGAATAGGATCGGACTACTCCCACCCGTACAGCGCAGGCTGGCCATGAACCTGTCCGAGCTGGCCACCGACCCCGCACCCCAACGCCACACCGCCCCACCGTCGCTCGAACCCGACGGTCGGCCTGACCTACCAGCCCACGACCGAGAGCAGAAAGACACCATGAGCGAGCACATGCTGCCGACCGCCCCCACGCCGTCCGAACACGACGTCCCGGACAGCTGGACCCGCGCCCGCCTGACTGATCCCTCGACCGCGGGGTTCGTCCATGTCGGCGCGACCTCAGGGCCGTGGCGACTGCCCGTCGCGCTGCCGCGAGCCCGTCGCCGGGAGGCCCTGACGCTGATGCGCACAGCGGCCACCACGTTGTGCCGAGATGCGCGCGTTATTCGCGCCGACGTCTTCGAGGCCCTGCTGCGCCCGCCTGGCCAGCCCACTCGCAGTGCCGACCAGGACGTGCCGGCAGCGGACTTCGATGCCGTCCTCCTGATCGAGACCACGACGGTGGCCGACGCGATCGAGCTTTCCGCCGACCACGTCCTGACCGGGCTGCTGACCGCCTTGCACCAGACCGCGGAGCGCACCCTGGTGTTCACCGGATCAAACGTTCGCCGCATCGCCCCGGTCGACCACGAACGTCAAGGGGTATTCCTCTTCAACTACTTCTCCGCCAACGCCGTCGAGACCAACCTGTTCGCCTGGCAGTACACAGCCGGCTGGTTCCAGGACCAGACCGGGCTCGACAACTCCACCGTCCTACAACCCACCGACGACAAGGTCGTCCCCTACAGCCTGGTCAACCACTGCCGCTGGGACCGGCTACGCGACGTCCTGCCCTCCCTGCTCCTCAAGCGCAGCTTCCGCAGCTTCGTCCTGCGAGTCTTCAGCGAGAATCAGGTCACCCCTCGCCCGATCCTCTACAAGCTGTACCGCAAGGACTGAGCCGCACGCCCCTCTTCCTGCAAGCCACGAGTAACGCCGACGCCCTGAGGAGGGATCCAAGAGCCGAGCCGATCACATGGCCGCATCGCGGCAGGGCCCAACGTACGATGAAGCACATGCTTCTCTCCAGTCACCCACCCGTCGCATTGCGAGTCGCTGCTGTTGTCGGGCTCGCGCATGCGTCCTTCAGTGCGTACTGGGCTCTGGGGGGATCGTGGCTTCTCGAGACGGTCGGCCAGCGGGCGGTAGATCTGCAGGCCAAGGAACCCGTCATGGCGGGCGCGGTGCTCCTCGCGGTCGCCGCTGGCAAGGTCGCGCTCGCGGTGTTCCCAGTCGCCGAGTGCTCCACGGACCGACTTCAGCGCACTCGCTGGAGAGTTCCCCTGTGGCTCGCCGCGGTCGGGCTATTCGTTTACGGGACCGTCTACAGCGTCACTGGCATTCTGGTGGTGACCGGCATTGTCGACCCGGTCGGCGGGTATGACCAGGCGGGGATGATTGGTCACGCCTTCATCTGGGATCCATTGTTCGCGCTCTGGGGATTCTCGCTCGGCGCCGGACTCCTGGCTCTGCGGCGGAGGAGCGTCGCGTTGCTTCCCGCTCAGCCATAGACTCCCGGCGTCGCCGATGGTGCGGTCCAAGCAAATCGGCAACACGGACGCTCGCATGCCAGCCTTCTTCAAAGAGCGTTGACAGCTCAGATGACAGTCTGGCCAACTTGCCAGATCGCAAGCAGCGCAGCGATGGCCAGGAAGGCAATGAGCCAACCGCGTGTCAAGTGCACCCGTGCTGTGAACAGCCCAGGGGGCCCAGCGTAGTACGCCCGCCGCATGACGATCGGCTTGCGGATCGGATTTCCCGCGAAGATGGCATGCTCTGGTGGAGAAGACGAAGCGAGGAGAAGTCCCTTGGCTGCAGATGCCGCACCCGATCCGATGACGCTGCACCCTGTCACGGGCCAGCCGCGCGTCGTGCTTCTCAAGCCGCTGATCACCAGCCCGCTGATCGAGGTTGGAGAGTTCACCTACTACGACGATCCCGAGTTCGCGGACGAGTTCGAAACCCGAAACGTTCTGCACCACTATGGTCCCGACCGACTGATCATCGGCAAGTTCTGCGCCCTCGCCGCAGGGACCACATTCATCATGAACGGTGCCAACCATCGAATGAGTGGCGTCTCCACCTTCCCGTTCCCGATCATGGGAGGCGCGTGGGGTGCACATGTCGATCTGGTCACCGACCTACCGGGCCGCGGCGACACGGTGATAGGCAACGACGTCTGGATCGGTGGAAACGCCACAATCATGCCCGGAGTGCACATCGGCCACGGGGCGATTGTCTCGACCGGATCGGTGGTTACCGAAGACGTGCCGGATTACACCATCGTCGGCGGGAACCCTGCAACACACATCAAAGACCGCTTCACCCAAGACGAGGTTCGGTCCTTGGTGCGCCTTGCCTGGTGGGGTTGGCCGATCGAGGTCATTACCGAACACATCAGAACCATCTCCGCCGGGCCGGTGAAAGACCTCGAACAGATCGCTCTGACGCTCCCTCGCTGAACGTTCCTCAACGGGGGTGCGATGGAGTGCGTCAGGAGACCCGGTTGTCGTACTTATCGCGTGCGGTGTCTATCTGATCCATGTGGTCGTAGGCCCATCCGCGTATTCCCGCGATGGTCTCGGACAGGCTTGCCCCGAGCGGCGTGAGGGCGTATTCGACCTTTGGGGGAACCCCAGCTATGGATACCTCAGTTCGTGAAACCGCATCGACTGCGTTACCGCTCAACTGCCCGCAAGCCGGAGGCGAGTTCGATCGGTCGTTGCAACACCGCTGGTGAGAGGTGTTGCTCGTGTGGTCGAAGAAGCAGTTGATTGAGAAGCAGGCCGCGTTCTGGGTGTTGATGGCCCAGGGTTCGACGCTGATAGCGG
>JALYQD010000055.1 GCA_030856025.1 Actinomycetota bacterium | reverse complement strand
CCTTGACCATGCCTTGCCACATGTCCGGTAATTGGGCAAGGGCAGTGAACGACGCCAGATATGCACCTGGCGTGCCGTCTTGCAACACGACGTTGAAGACATAGCCTCCGGCAACACCGACGACGCTGACCAGCCCGTTGAGCGCGACGGCGACGAGCATACAAGCGAGTACGCGCGGAACGACGAGACGCTGGATCGGGTCGATGCCGAGAACCATCATGGCGTCGAGCTCTTCGCGGATGCGGCGGGCACCGAGGTCGGCCGCGATGGCCGAACCGGCGGCACCGGCGACCAGCAATGCTGTGGCGATCGGTCCGGCTTCACGGACGACGGCGAGAACGGCGGCCGAGCCGGTGAAGGACTGAGCGCCGAATTGCTTGATGAGGCCGCCGACCTGGAGCGCGATGACCGCACCGAAGGGAATGGCGACCAGGGCGGTCGGGATGATCGTGACCGTGACGATGAACCAGGACTGCTGCAGGAACTCCTTCAGCTGAAACGGCCGGCGGAAAATCCCGGCAACAACATCGAGAGCGAATGCAAACAGGTTGCCGGCGACCCTTGCGGGTCCAGAGACAACTGCCAGGCTCATGTGGCCCCACCGGATGCAGTGGAAAACTCGAAACCGACTGAACCCTCAGGAGGCGTGACGCCGTTGTCGCGACACCAGGCACCGGGCTCGCGCTGTCCACGACGGGGCCGACCGTCCGACGGCTCGATCTGCGCGGGGATCGGCGGCAACGGAGGCATTTCTATGTCGGCTTCGGAAGCGAGTTCGTCGGCGTCTTTCTCTTCGCTCATGCCGATCGGTCCGACGCGCTGGGCGTTGAGGAACTGGGCGACCACGGGTTCTTCGCTCGTCAACAGCATTTCGCGCGGGCCGAACATCGCGAGGTGCTGGTGATAGAGCAAACCAATATTGTCGGGCACCGTGCGGGCCGTGTTGACGTCGTGGGTCACGATCAGGAATGTGGCGTCGATCTGTGCGTTCAAGTCGATGATCAGCTGGTTGAGGTAGGCGGTGCGCACCGGGTCGAGACCGGAGTCGGGCTCATCGAACAGGATGATCTCGGGTTCGAGGACGAGGGCGCGGGCGAGTCCGGCGCGCTTGCGCATACCGCCGGAGATTTCGCCGGGGAGCTTGTTCTCAGCGCCGACGAGGCCGACGAGCTCCATCTTGTCCATGACGATGTTGCGGATCTCGGTCTCGGACTTCTTGGTGTGCTCACGCAACGGGAAGGCCACGTTGTCGTAGAGGTCCATCGAGCCGAACATCGCGCCGTCCTGGAACAGCACGCCGAAAAGCTTGCGGATCTCGTAGAGCTTGCGTTCGGAGCAGTTGGCGATGTCGGTGCCTTCGATGAAGACGTGACCGGCATTGGGCTTCAACAGACCGATGAGGGTTTTGAGGAAAACCGACTTGCCCGTGCCCGAAGGGCCGAGCATGACCGAGATCTCCCCAGCCGGAAGCGTCAACGACACATCGTGCCAAATCATCTGGCTTCCGAACTTCTTGGTGAGTCCCTCAACAACAATCTCAACGCCCACGGACGCCCCTCCTCGCTCTCCGCGGCCTGCCGGCTTGCGCCGACCAACCCTCCTGCATATGTCCCACGCGACTCGGGACACTCAGCCTAACGAAGAAGTAACCACTAGGTTACGTTCCGCGACCCAACCGAGCCCCTATTATTCCCACGCAATTTCCGAAACATACCCCATGTAACTCCGAGTCACAATTGGTACGTCCGCGTGATGATCATCACATGACAAGAGGCGCCCACCCCCGAAGGGATGAGCGCCTCTCGTTTGACTGGTCGAAACAGTTACTTGACAGTAACCGTGGCGCCGGCAGCCTCGAGGGCTTCCTTGGCCTTTTCGGCAGCTTCCTTGGTGGCCTTCTCCAGAACTTCCTTCGGAGCGGCTTCGACGAGATCCTTGGCTTCCTTCAGTCCGAGGCTGGTGATGCTGCGGACCTCCTTGATGACCTGGATCTTCTTGTCGCCGGCAGCTTCGAGGATGACATCGAATTCATCCTGTTCGGCTTCTTCTTCAGCGCCTCCACCGGCAGCGGCCGGTGCAGCGCCTGCAACGGCCACGGGGGCAGCTGCGGTGACGTCGAAGGTGTCTTCGAATTCCTTCACGAACTCGGAGAGCTCGATGAGGGTCATTTCCTTGAATGCGTCCAACAAAGCGTCGGTGCTGAGCTTCGCCATAATGGCGTCCTTCCTTTTGTGAGACCCCGAGGGGGTCCCGATCGAATCGGGCTTTAGCCCTCGGTTGCCTCGGCCTCAACCTCGGCAGTGACTGCCTCGGCGGGGGCTTCAGTTTCGGTTGCCACGTCAGCAGCGGGTGCTGCTTCCTCGGCGGCTGCAACCGGTGCGGGTGCACCGGCAGCAAGTACGGACGGGTCGGCCTCGGCCTTCGCCTGCAAGGCACCCAAAACGCGGGCGGCTTGTGACAGCGGGGCGTTGAACAGCGACGCGGCATTCTGAAGGCTGGCCTTCATGCCGCCCGCGAGCTTGGCGAGGAGAACCTCGCGCGACTCGAGGTCCGCCAACTTCTTGATCTCGTCGGCACCGAGCTGCTTCCCGTCGAGGAAACCGCCTTTGATGACGAGCTTGTCATTCGCCTTGGCGAAGTCGCGCAATCCCTTGGCTGCATCTACCGGATCGCCAGTGATGAAGGCGATCGCCGTAGGACCGGTCAACAGTGAATCGGAGAATTCGATTCCTGCTTCTTTGGCGGCAATCTTGGTAAGCGTGTTCTTCGCGACGGCATAGCTGGCGCTCCCACCGAGTGAGCGGCGCAATTCCTGCAACTGCTTCACGGTGAGCCCGCGGTACTCGGTGAGCACAGCGCCATTTGAGTTGCGGAAGTTCTCCGCAAGCTCGGCAACAGCTGCTGCCTTTTCCGGGTTTGCCATGGGTCTCCTTCCAACACATGAGTCGTTCGAAGTGCTGGCCCCAACAAAAAACGTCCCGGCGCAAGGCACGGGACGTATGCATACATGACGTATGAACTGTCGTGTTCCTGCGCGGGCCGCCCTTGCGGGCACTTCGGGGAACTCTTGCGAGCTACCCACCAGCGGTCTTCGGCAGAGACCAGACTACGGCACCGATCCCGCCCCGGACAAATCGGGGCAGGACCGGGCGGAGGAGTCAGGCAGCGGGCGCCTGGCCCATCTGCTCGAGGAGGTCCTTGTCGCTGATCTCGGATTTCGGCGGCGCCTTGATGTCGACCGGTTCGCCCCACTTGGAGTAGTCGACGGTGACTCCGGATCCGGCCGAATCGGTCACTATCCGACGCGGCAGATTGTCCGGTCCGACGAACATCGTGTAGACCATTTCCTTGGGGATGGCCCCGCCGGCCTCGGCACCGAGCTTGGCGATGCTGGGGATCTTGCTCGTGTCCAGAACGATCTCGTAGGGCTGCGCCTCGACCCCGTCGATCTTGATGGCCTTGCCCTTGGACTTGACCGACGTCATGGCATTCTTGAAGAGCTCGATCTGCTTCGCCGGGTCGAGACCGTCGATGACCTCGCTGTACTGCGCGCTGATCGGATTGCTCTTGTCGGTCAGGTCGACCTTGGAGTACTTGTTGTCGGTCAGCGGGCCGAGGTTGATGTAGAAGCTCTGGCCGATCAGGCGCATCTCGAAGGCGCCGGTCGAACCCAGGTCCATCTTCAACGCAGCCTTGGTCTCGGCCGCCGTGCTGCCGACCTCGACTTCACCGGCCGCTGCGATCTTCTGACCGGCGGCGTCGATCTTCATGTCCACGTGGCTCGACTTGGCCTTGGTCTGCGCCGCGGTGATCTCGGCGATGAAGTTGTCGGTGGTCAGCGCAGTGTCAGCCTTCTTGCCGACCTCGGCCGAACCGGCGGTGTCTTTGGTCGCCGTGTCCTTGTCTCCGCAACCGGTGAGCATCAGGCTCACTGCCGCAACGGCCAGGACGAGGTGATGGCGCTTCTTCATGGTTTCCTCTCGTGGGATGACTCGCTGACGCGAACCGGTGCCACAAGCCTAAGCGGTCTGGCCGGCGCCCTTGAGAATGCTCTGATCGATCTGGTCGGACTTGCCCGGTGCGACGATGTCGACAGGCTCTCCGATCCTGGTGAAATTGACGATGACGTCCCCGAGTGGACCCGCGTCATAGACGATCCGACGCGGAATGTTGTCCTCGGCCATGTAGTAGACGTATTTCAGTTTCTCGGGGATGGCTCCCTTGGGCATCGCGTCAAAGAGCGGACCCTTGATCTTGTCCGTGTCGATCGTGATGGCATAGGGAGTGGTGTCGATGCGGTCGAGCTTTTTCGGTTTCCCGCTGCGCTTCACCCGGGTGATTGCCCCGGCGAATTGCCGGATCGTGGACGCGGGGTCCATGCTCTGCATCAACGGCGCGAATTGCCTGCTCAGCTCGTTGGTGGAGTCGCCCGGATCGATCGCGACGAATTTGTCCTGTGTCAGATCGCCGTAGTTGACGTAGATGATGCCCTTGACCGCGCGCATCTCGAAGTCCGGCCCGGGTGCCTTGTATTCGGCCCGGAAACCCGAGGTCTTGACCGAAGACCCGTTGAGCACCACGCCCTTGCAGGTGACCCCGTTGAGCCCGGAACCGATGGCAAGGGTCATGTGGGCCGTCTTCTGCTTCAGCCAGGCGCTCGTGGTCCGACTGACGAAGTTCTTGACCGTGTAGGGCTGCGCTTCGCCTTTGTCGGTGTCCGCCTTGTCGGGCGGCGCGCCACCGCAACCGACGAGGAGAACCACGACCGCGACGGCCGCGAGGAGGCGCAACTTCATCGGTGCCCTCCCAAGAACGCCGCGGGCCAATGCCCGCCGCATTTGCGCTGAGCATATGCCCCCTGCTTGAGTTGCGAGGCCGAATCTCTTCGCGCAACCAAAAAAGCGGTGGCCCC
>JALYQD010000028.1 GCA_030856025.1 Actinomycetota bacterium | reverse complement strand
CTCTGGCAGCTGGGAGGATCACGAGCCGTCTCGCCGGCTGCGAGAGAGGCGATCGAGCAGGCCACCGACCTGCTGTTCAGCGTCGTGTCCTTCGCGGAGATCGGCGTGAAGGTCGCGACCGGCAAGCTCTCGGTTCCGCCAGACCTACGTGAGCGCGTGCTGGAAAGCGGGGTCCAGGTTCTCCCGCTCGATGCCGATCATGGGCTCGCGGTGGGTGACCTGCCGATGCATCATCGTGACCCGTTCGACCGCCTGCTCATCGCCCAGGCCCGTTCCGAGCGCCTGACGATCGTGACCGCCGACCGGCGCCTTGCTGCCTACGACGTGTCGCTCGTTGACGCCGGCTGACGCTGGAGGTCACCTGAGTTTTTGGGTGCCGCTGCGCGGGCACGTGGCGTGCGCGTGAAAATGGTGGTGGGCGAGTCCGTCACACCGTCGTCTTCTTGGCCTTGAGGCCGTACCTGAGTTTGGTGTGGGGCCCGATCAGAAGGGCAGCGCACTGTTGCTACGAGCACGACGATCAGACTTTCGGTTCCCTCCAGGGCCCCCGGACTCGCCCGTTCCCGTTCACGCCTGCTCATGGAGGTGCCCATGCCCTTGAAGGTCAAGTCCGTGGAGGTGCTCGACGTCGATGACGACGAACGAGTCCTCACCATCGCCGCCGCGGTCGATGTGGCCAAGGCGTCGGGGATGGTGTGCGTGCGACATCCCCACCCCAGCGTCGAGGGTCGCCGCGTGTCGAAGGTGTGGGAGGTCGAGTCGACCACAGCGTCGCTGATCGAGCTCGGCTCCCAGCTCGCCGCTCTCGGTGTCGAGCGGGTCGTGTTGGAGTCGACGTCGGACTACTGGCGCCCGTTCTTCTACCTGCTGGAAGCGGCCGGGTTGTCGGTGTGGCTGGTCAACGCCCGTGATGTCAAGCAGGTGACCGGCCGCCCCAAGACCGACAAGCTCGACGCCGTCTGGTTGGCCAAGCTGAACGAGCGGGGCATGCTCCGTCCCAGCTTCGTGCCACCCCGCGAGATCCGGGCCCTGCGGGACTACACGCGACTGCGGATCGAGTTGGTCCAGGAACGGTCCCGGCACAAGCAGCGCCTGGAGAAGCTCATGGAGGACGCCCTCATCAAGTTGTCGTCGGTCGTGTCGGACCTGCTCGGCCAAGCATCGCGGGCGATGATCGAAGCGCTCATCGGCGGCGAACGCGACCCCCAGGTCCTCGTCGAGCTCGCCCACCCGCGCATGGCGCCCAAGCGGGCTGCGCTCATCGAGGCACTCAACGGCCGTTTCGATGACCACCACGCCGACCTGGCCCAGCTTCTCCTCGATCAGATCGACGCCTGCACCGCCAACATCGACCGGCTCACCACCACCATCGAGCGACTGGTCGAGGAACTCCCGGGACCGACCCCACCCGACGACCCAGCCCGTGCGGTGACGCCCACCGACGTGCCCGTCGACAACGACGACACCGATCACGGGCTCACCACTGTGGAACGACTCGACGAGATCCCCGGCATCGGAGCGCGTGCCGCGCAGATCATCATCGCCGAGGTCGGTCTCGACATGACCCGGTTCCTCACCCCCGGCCACCTCGTCTCGTGGGCCAAGGTGTGCCCGCTCACCATCCAGTCCGGACCCCGCACCAAGGCCGGTCACACCGGCAAGGGGAACCGCTACCTCAAGGGCGTTCTCGGCGAGGTCGCCACCGCCGCGGCCAAGACCGACACGTTCCTCGGTGCCCGCTACAAGCGGCTCATCCGACGACGCGGCAAGCAACGGTCCCTCGTCGCCCTCGAACGATCGATCCTGGTCATCGTCTGGCACATCCTCAACGACCCCGACGCCCGCTACCGAGACCTTGGCTCCGACTACTACCAACGCCGCCTCGACCCCGACCGCCAGGCCCGCGACCTCGTCCGCCAGCTCAAAGCTCTCGGCCACGACGTCACCCTCGAACCCGCCGCCTGACCACGACAACCCAGCCGTCGGGCTACGCCCGACACCGGGCTCCGCCCCGCACCCCTTCTACCGCGCGGCCAGCCCCGCTGCGCTCACAACAGTTTTCCGGTCAGGCGATGTACGGGTTTGCTCCCCGTTCGCGCCCCCTCTTGACCGCGACGGTACAGTTGGGCTACGCCGCGCCAGCCCAACCAGGGCCCGACGCAACCGACTGAACTGCAAGGTCAGACGACGTCTGTCACAGGGTGCGGCAGCAGCACCGCAGGATCGCAGGAAGGAACCCTCGACAGCCAATGCCGAAGGAGCGTGTTGAGCGAGACGAGGAGGACCTCGTACGGCTCTACCTCACTGACATCGGCCAGTTCAACCTCCTCACCAAGGCTGATGAGGTGCGTCTGGCTCAGGCGATCGAGGTGGGCACCGCGGCGCGGCGTGACCTGGAGGAGAAGGGCAAGGACCTCTCGGCGGCCCGCAAGCGCGAGCTGAAGCGCCAGATCCGGAGCGGCGACGAGGCCACCGACGCCTTCGTCGAGTCCAACCTGCGCCTGGTCGTGTCGATCGCCAAGAAGTACCAGGCCTCCGAGCTGCCCCTGCTCGACCTGGTGCAGGAGGGCACCCTGGGCCTGATCCACGCCGTCGAGAAGTTCGACTGGCGCAAGGGCTTCAAGTTCTCGACCTACGCCACCTGGTGGATCCGGCAGGCCATCACCCGAGCGATGGCCGACTCAGGTCGTACGATCCGGCTGCCTGTCCACCTCGCAGAGCAGGTCAACAAGGTCGTCCGCACTCGACGTCGCATCCAGCAGACCCTCGAGCGTGAGCCCACCCATGAGGAGATCGGGCTCGAACTCGACATAACG
>JALYQD010000019.1 GCA_030856025.1 Actinomycetota bacterium | reverse complement strand
CGACACTCACGAAGCATCGACGACCTGTCCGGGATGTCTTGAGACATCTGTCCGGTATGTCCTGAACCAGCACACTGCCGGGGGCACCAACGACACGACGCTCTGCGATCTCGAACCGTTTCGAGCGCCGGAGCCCACACGTAACGGGCCCATTTGTACAAACCCGCACAGTTTGTGCGAGCGTCGGATCTATGACTCTCGTCACCACCCCCTTTGATATCCACTCCACCGCCGCCGAAGTTGCCGCAGGCATCGACCTGACCGGCAAGCGTGCCATCGTCACCGGCGGTGCGTCGGGAATCGGCGTCGAGACCGCCCGGGTGCTTGCCGACATCGGGGCCGGAGTGACCCTCGCAGTGCGCGACCTCGAGGCGGGCCAACGCGTCGCCCAGGAGATCCGTGACTCGACCGGCAACCCGTATGTCGACGCACAACTGGTCGACCTCACCGACCGCGTGACGATCGCCGCGTTCGTCGCCGCGTGGGACAGCCCGCTCGACATCCTGGTCAACAACGCCGGTGTCATGGCGACTCCCGAGACCTACACTGAGGAGGGCTGGGAGCTGCAGTTCGCCACCAACCACCTCGGGCACTTCGCCCTCGCGCTCGGCCTCCACGACGCCCTCGCCTCGGCCACGGCGGCGCGCATCGTCTCACTCAGCTCGAGCGCACACCTTGTGTCGCCGGTGGTCTTCGACGACCTGCATTTCCGGTTCCGGCCGTATGACCCCGGCGCCGCATACGGCCAGTCCAAGACGGCCAACGTCCTGTTCGCGGTCGAAGCCTCCAAGCGCTGGGCTCCAGACGGGATCACCTCGAACGCCCTGATGCCGGGCTCGATCCCGACCAACCTCATCCGCCATGTCGGGCCCGAAGAGCCGAATCCACTCGCCAAGACCATCGAGCAAGGCGCATCGACGTCCATACTCCTGGCGACCAGTCCCCTGCTCGACGGCGTCGGCGGCCGCTATTTCGTCAACAACCAGGAGGCCGAGGTCGTCGACCGGGTCCCCGATGACATGACCGGCGTCGCCCCGTTCGCGCTCGACCCGGCAAACGCCGAAAGACTCTGGGACGTCTCCCTCGACCTGCTGAGCTGACCCGGTTGGACGCCGAGCCCGGCAACTGAGCGAGCCCTGGGGAGCGTCCTACTTGGGCGCCTTCAGGGATTTCGACATGGTGGTCTGTTCGGTGACACCGTCAAGCGAAGTGATCGTCATACGCGCCTTGAGGTCACCCTTGGGCTTGTCGAGGCACCGAACGGGCATGGCGATAGCGGCGCCCCCCGGGTCGTGGCAAGTTCCTCGTCAAAGTTGGTGGCCGACCGGGGATCCCCTTCCAGGTTGCCCTGACCGACGTCGAGCGTGCCGTCAACGACACCAACAAGCGGTGGCACGAACCGGCCACGGAAACGCCGGACCCGACTGGTCTCATTGGCACGCAGGCGGTGGTCTGACATGTCCTCTTTCAAGCGTCGCGACAGTGCACCCTCGTCGAATTTCGAGGCCATCGGCCTCGCGCTCGTCATCGGCCCCGTACTGCTGGTCCTCGGCACGGCCTGGGCCGCAACGCATGTCGCCGCCCAGATCGACGGGGAACCGGCGCCGCCAACAAGCCCGTTCTCTGTTGTGTTCGGGCTCGCCAATGGTGAGGTCACCTGGTCTCCAACTGCCACCAAGGCCGCCCTCGGTGGCGGCCTTCTTCTGGCAATCCTGTGCGTACTCGCCGGCGTGTTGTTCGCCAAGGCCTCGACGAGAGGTACGCGAATCGATCGCGCGGCACGCCACATGGGCCGCGGCCGCCAAATCCGCTCACTGACCGGCAAGGGCGCCGGCGAAGTGGCCTCCCGCCTCGGCATCACCGGAGACCCCGGCCTACAGATCGGTCGCGCCGTCCACAACGGCACACCGCTCTACCAAGACTGGGAATCAACGTCTGTCGACATCTGGGGCACCCGGACCGGCAAAAGCTCCACCCGCGCGATCCCCGCGATTATGGCCGCCCCCGGCGCGGTGATCGCCACCTCGAACAAGCGTGACCTCGTCGACGCGACCAGGCACCCTCGCGGCGCCAAGGGCCGCGTGTGGGTCTTTGACCCCCAGAACATCGCGGCCGAGCCCGCAACCTGGTGGTGGAACCCCTCGACGTACGTCACTGACGAATCCAAGGCGACCTCGCTGGCGTCGCTGTTCATTGGTGCCTCGCGTGAGCCGGGCGCTCGCACCGACGCGTTCTTCGACGGTCATGGCCGCAACCTCATCTCGTCCCTGCTGCCTGCTGCCGCCGCTGGGGACCGGCCAATCACTGACGTCTATGTGTGGCTCTCGCGGCCCAATGATGACGAGCCGCTGCAGATCCTCGAGCGGGCTGACTATCCGATGCAGGCCGTCACCTTGCAAGGCATCACGACCTCGCCGGAGAAGCAGCGTGGAGGCATCTACGGCACCGCGCAGCTCATCATGTCGTTCCTCGCGAATCGTAAGGTCGCCGCTTGGGCGACACCACCGACTCATGCGGGCGTTCCCCAGTTCGACGCGGCCACGTTCGTACGATCCACTGACACCTTGCACTCGCTCTCCAGGGAGGGCGACGGCGCGGACGCTGGGCCGCTCATCTCGGCCATGACGGCCACGATCTGCGAAGCGGCCGAAGACTACGCCAAGGCTCAGCCCGGGGGGCGTCTTCCCGTTCTTATGGTCGTCGTCCTCGACGAGGCCGCGAACGTGCCGCTGGTACCAGCTGCCCAACCTCTACTCCCACTACGGCTCGCGTGGCATCAACATTCTGACCTTCCTGCAGTCGTGGTCCCAGGGCGTCGACGCGTGGGGGACTGGCATGAAGAAGATGTGGGAAGCCGCGAACGTCGCCGTCTATGGTGGCGGCGCTACCGAGATCGAGTTCTTGGACATGCTGTCCCAAGTGATCGGGGAGTACCAGCACACCGAGACCTCGGCCTCGCACCAGGTGGGCGGTGGCCGCAGCACCAGCCATCAGCGCCGCACCGATCGGATCCTCGATGTCTCCGACCTGAGTTCAATGCCCCGAGGCCGCTTCGTCGTCCTTGGTTCGGGTTCGGTTCGGGTTCGGTTCCCACCCTGGGCCGCCCCCAACCCTGGTACGAGGGCAAGCACAAGGACGAGATCGAGGCGTCCATCACCGCCCAGAGTGTGGCGGTGAGACATGGCTGACCTTGGTAGTTTTGACGTCGACGAAGTTGAGCACGGGAATGTCGGCGTGGATCCTGCATCACGCAGACCCACACATGGCCGTCCTCACTAACCCGCAAGGTGTATTTAAAGGGTGCAGCATCGGCAAGGGTCACGACGGCGACCGTGACCGAAACATCCTGAACGTCCCGCCGCCGCCGGGGCTCTTTGCCGCCGAGGACTAACCACTCATTGGTAGCGGCCGTCCATCAATTTGGCCGCGACTACAAACTTCCGCCCGAGCCGCCACGGAGTGGGTTGTCCCAGACGAGGACGTGCCCAACTGACCTACTGACCTACTGACTGAGCAGCGGCGAACTCAGGCGCGAAGATCGACCGATCGAGGCTGTGCCACTTTTTTTGTCAGCGGACGAGACGCTCCGGCTTCTTCAGCCATGGTTTGAAGATCGGGACAACTGGGAATTCCTGAGGACTGGCCGAGCGCTGCGGTGGGGCCTTGGCCCGAATCGGCACATTGGCACCAACTACACCTCTGACCCGATGGCTGCGCCGCACACGGATTCACCCCCATCCGACATTGCGGTATGCGACAGGCTGGATACCACCAGGTTCGCTCTGGAGACGAGCTTAGGGTTCCCCTGCCGTGGCGCGTGTTAGATCACCAATAGTGTTGTCGGCCGCCTACGCCGCGGTCCATGGAGCCCAGGATCCACAAGATGGCTCCGATGACGACAAGAATGCCGCCAATCGTGTACAGGATGGGGATGCCGAGCACGGCACCCAGTATCAGCAGAATCACGCCGAGAATTATCACGGTGATGTCCCTTCTATCTGTTCGGCGAAGGCCGCCGGCACCACGAACTGCTTTTTGTACCCACTGTTTTTTGTACCCAAATTTGACTCTTGTATGCGGGCTCTGTTGAACGAGGGGGCTCAGAACTCTGGCTCTCCCCTTGGCATGGTTTCCCGCAGGTTGGTGGCCCACAAGGTGCTACTGAACTTCGGTCCTGCAACGTGCATCGCACGTAGATCATTCGCGTGAAATGGGAGAGTTCGAGCGCACCCTCGCGCAGGTTCATTGCCCGACATGCGGGACTGTCGAACCTCATTTTGGTTGACCACCGCGAATCTGATGCAAAGCTTGGCCCTGATCTGCATGCGTTGCGACAATGTTCTGATTGCCCCACAATACTTCTCTGCGGCGCCAGAAAAGTCCGAACAGTACCCGCGTGCGAGTTGAGGATCCGCAGGTTCAGCTGGAAGCTTTATCTACGGGGTGGGGCCTCCGACTCAAGTCGGGGTGACGAACACAAAACCTCGGACGACACGATGGCATCGTGAACCCGCGGCAACTCATCCTCGCCCGATATCCTCGCCGTAACTCCGTTATCGAGTTCAAGATCGGCCACGCGGAACTCAATGATTTTCGCTTCAAGACTCTTCAATTCGTCACGTCCACGCTGCAAAAGCAGGGCCGTATTAGATTGCCCCTGGGGAAGGTCTGAGGGTGCATTTGATGATGGCTGCGCGACGGCTGTCTTTACATCCTGATCAGCCGTTTGCGGTTCTCGGTCTCTTGATCAAGCCAATCGGGCGCCCACTCTTGGGTGTCCTCATCTCTGGCAACGTGCGGAGCCATCAGTTCGTTCTCGATCGGGTGCGCGGAGGTTGGGGTCATGTTCTTTCCTTTCACACGAGGACGGAAAAGGAGTGATCGTCCGTGGCTTACGTACCCCTAAGGCCGATCACTTAACGAGGTTCGGGTCGGGTCTGCGTCGCCGCAACCAGTCTGTGACGTGAGATGCCGTAAGAAATCTGTGCCGCCGTCATGGAGCCGAGGTGACGCCGAAAGTCCGATGCTCGAGCATCGGTGGCGATGGCGCACGGCGAGGGACGGTTTCACCCGTCATCCGCCCGTTTTGTAGAAGTGAACGGGCGAGGTGGCAGCGGGGTCGTGGCCGGGCCCCCCAAGACGTCGCCCGCTGGCGAGAATCGCGAGCCATGCAGGGGGCAGTCCCACGTCTGTTCGGCGTCGTTCCATTTCACGATGCCTCCTAGGTGGGTGCATATCGCCGACACGGCGCACGTTCGGCCATCAATGGTCGACTCGGCGGTCGGAAGCAACCCGCTCCGTCCCACGATCCCCCCGCCATCAACAGGGTCGCGGGACCGTTGGGGACTCAGTTCCGCGCCAACCCAACCGCGTGCCAGGGCCACCCCGACTTCCGTATTTGATCGTGCGTCTTCGAGGGCAACCGCGGGACTGGTGATTCGGCTGCCCAGGATATGGGCCCACTGCGGGCGTTCTCCGAGGATCTGGGCTGCAATGTTGAGTGCGGCGGCGATCGCGTTTGTCATCCCCCATTTGTCATAACCGGTCGCCACGAAGATCTGCCCGCCCCCTCGCGGAAGTTTGCCCACGAAGGGGATGCCGTCGTGCGTCCGGTAATCCTGGGCCGACCACCGGTGCGTCTCGACGGCTCCGGGAAAATGCTGCTCCGTCCATGAGACGAGTTCAGCAACGTGCGCTAACTCAGAACTGGTCCGTCCCGCCACATGGCCTCCACCGCCGACGATGAGGAGTTCTGAGCCGTCGGGTCGAGGAGCCGACCGCAGGGACCGTGCCGGGTCGCCCGCCGACAAATACATCCCCAGCGGGATGCTGCTCGCCTCAAACGCCAAAACGTAGGAGCGTCGTGCTTCGACCTTGGCGAAATACAAGCCGCGGTCAAGCACAGGGGTTCCCGTGGCGAGGACGACGTTTTTTGCGGTAACCGAGCGGTCGTCGTTGAGTTCGATAGCACAATGATCGGAGGTATGAACGTTGGTGACGCGGTGGCCCAGGTGGATCACACCACCATGTGCGCGAACATCTTCGGCGAGAACGGTCAGCACATCCATCGGGTCGAACTGTGCCTGATCGTCGAGTACCACCGCCCCGAACGTCGGAAAGGGTAACTCGAGCTCTTCGCTCCACGTGGCTCCGAGGCCGAGCTTCCTGCACGCCTCGAATTCCTCACGCACCGCTGTGGTTTCGCTCGCATTCGATGCATACGTCACCGCTGGTCTGCGTTGAAACGCAATCGAGTGATCCTCGCAGTAGCGGAACAACCATTGCTGGCCTTCGAGATTTGCCTCCACATACGCGTGACCCACCTTTTCGGAATGGCGACTCAACACCCGCGACAATCTTGTTCCTTGAAGCAGACTCACCTTGCCCGTCGTGTTCCCGGTCGCTAAAATGCCGGGTTGCCGCGCCTCGATGAGGCCGACTCTTCGTCCAGCTCTGGCCAGGAGCAGCGCCGCCGTGAGTCCGGTGAGCCCCGCACCGACGACGACATCGTCATACGACTCGTCTCCGGACAGCGGATCGTCGGTGAACGGTTTTGCCTTGTCGAGCCACAACGACGTCATAAGCACCATCCTTGACGCCCTACGTTCCCCGTCGGCGAAGAAGTATTCGCGCTGATTCAAATCTCGGCGGGTGGGTACGTCCTGCGCATGAATCGGACAATGAGCCGCCCAGGGCAAGTTGTCATCTGCGGTGATGGGGCGCCGCTAGAGATTGCGCTCGCGCGCGTACTCGCCTCGGAGGGTAATGCGCCCGAATCCATGAGCCATTTGGCTGACTTTCGGCCCATGACCGGCAATACCCTCATCATGCGACTCGACACATCAGCCAGCCTGACCGCGTTGCGCATGAGACAGGATCACCATGTGCGCCCTGACGACGCATTGTGCCTGTGTGAACATTCGACGAATCGGACCGAGGAAATGCTTGAGAAGCTTCGCAGACTGGCGGCGCACATACCGGTCTCACTGGTCTGGTACCGGGCAACGGCCGCGGCATTTTTGGACTGTCGTGAGGAAATCCAAACCGTCGGTGAAGGACAGATCGATGTCGTCACTTTGGCTCGAGGAGTTGTCTCCTGCCTAAAACGCCTCACATCCGACGGCTTCAGTGAACACACCCTCGTCGGGAGCGGTTCATGAAATTGCCTGCCGCCCGCGGACCGCTCACCGAGACGCTCATCAACTCGCTGCGCGACCCAATCCTTTGTCGTGCACGCGCAACGTGGCCAGCCATTGCCGGTTTGAGCGGTGAGGACCACCAATTGGCCCTATGGATCCTCTATGAACTCCACTACCAATCCTTCGATGACGTCGCGGACGACTGCGAGTGGGATCCTGGCTTCCTTGCCCTCCGCCATGACCTCGAAGTCCCTTTCGAGCGTGATTTGCGTCAGGCCTGGCGGCAATACGCCAGGGATGGTATCGATCTCGCGGGCTTGATCGACGGATTCGAGGCACCCTCCCTGGCCCGGTATGTGCAACGGAAGGCGACCCGCGAACAAACCCTTCAGATCCTCCGATACAAAAGCATCTATCAGCTAAAAGAGGCCGATCCGCACACGTGGGCGATCCCACGGCTTCGTGGCAAGGCAAAGGCTGCGCTGGTCGAACTGCAGTTCGATGAATACGGCGACGGCCACGCCGAGCGTATGCATGCGGAGTTGTTCGCCCTGACACTTTCAGAAGCGGGACTCGACCCCTCATACGGCGCCTACATCAACGAGGTCGGCGCGTCGACCCTTGCCTTGAGCAACGTGATGTCTTTCTTCGGGCTCCACCGCCGCCTGCGCGGCGCAGCGATGGGCCACCTGGCGGCCTTCGAATCGACCAGCTCGATCCCTTGCCGGCAATTCGCGATGGGTTTGCGAAGACTCGACTTCAGTGATCAGGTCGCCCTATTTTTTGACGAACATGTCGAAGCCGACGCCGTTCACGAACAGCTCGCGGTGCGAAGCATTTGCGGCACCCTCGCTGCCGAAGAGCCGGCTCTTCGCGATGACATCCTTTTCGGCGCCTTCACCTGTCTGCATGTCGAAGCGCTCCACACCACCGAACTGCTCGAATCATGGGCGAGCGAAAGGAAAGCATCGTGACGCAGACTCCCGACGTCATCGTTTGCCCTCACGGCCCGATCCTCGTCAGAGGAATTGGTGCCGTCGAGGATGCCACCGGGGTTGTGCACGACACCGAGCGGCCTATCGTGGCCATCTGCGCCTGCGGGCAAACCAGCCTACCCCCGTGGTGCGACGGCACGCACAAGCTACTCGGCAAATAGCGCCCGACGTCCATTTGACGAAGTTCTGCCTTTTCTCGGCTTGTGGCACTCGGATTCTGGTGGTTAAGTGAGGAAACTGGTTAAGCAGAGAGCTGGTTCGTTTTCCTTGGAGGAGCGAACTATGAAGTCTGCTCATTTTGAATCAGTCAATCGTGAGACCGAAGGTCTCCTTCTGGATGCAGCCAAAGCCACCGGGGATCATCGGATCAGCCTCCAGAACAAGGTCGTGGAGTTGAACCTTGGCTTGGCAACGGCACTGGCCTCGCGCTATGTCGGCCGGGGTCCTGATCGCGACGATCTCATCCAGGTGGCGAGCATCGGCCTGGTCAAGGCGGTGCGACGCTTCGACCCGGGAAAGGGAAACTTCTACGGCTTCGCGGTGCCAACAATACGTGGTGAGTTGAAACGGCATTTCCGTGACCAGTGCTGGGCCGTCAGACCACCGCGCAGAATCCAGGACCTCCAGGCCTCATTGTCGGCCGCATCGGAGAAACGACTTCACAAATACGGGCGCCAGCCCAAACCCGAGGAGTTGGCCGAGGACTTGGCATCCGATGTCATCAAGGTGCGCGAAGCACTGTCGGCAGGCAGTTGCTACAACCCGACATCGCTCGATGCGCGACGCGACGCCGACGGAAGGTCCATCGGGGAGAGCCTCCCGCAGGTCGATACACGATTCGAGCTTGTCGAGGACCTTGCGACGTTCTCGCCACTATGTCGCGGGCTGTCAGACAGTGATCGCGAACTGCTCTCACTGCGGTTCTTCCAGGACAAGACCCAACAGGAGATCGCCACAGAAATGGGCACCTCGCAGATGCAGGTGTCACGCCGTCTGAAGCGAATCCTCGAGGAACTCCGACGGTCGACGCTTCCGTCATCCGTGGCATGACCGGGTGGTCATAATCTCGGGCACTCTCTGCCTGAATCGGCAGTCGTACGAATGTCGATGGTGTCGCTCTCAGGCATCGTCAATTCTCGGCGGCGGCGTTTTCCTTCGCCAGCGGCGCTTCGCCGGAAAACGGATCAGTGGACTATCCCGGCCACATACCCAACTCGGAAGGAAAGAATTGCGTCGAATGTTTCGCGACATTCACCTGTGATTCACGGTATCGGTTCATTCGGTCCGGACGGTTCCATCGGATCTTCATCAGGAGTTTCTGTCGGGTCCGAATCCGGATCGGCCGTTGGATCAGCAACCGGGTCAGGGTTGTCCGGATCTCCGCTCGGCTCAATCGTCGGATCTGGTGTCGTAGTCATATCTTTCCTTTCCGATGGTCATCGCATAACGCCCTGATCATGCGATTCGACACGATAGGAAATTGTCGCGTACGGGCAATGCGAACGAGCTGGACATTCTCACCATGCTTGAGGATGAACTTCTGCACGAATTTCACTGCACGCAGAAACCGACCCTTGGGGATCGCGTATCCCCCGGAGGGTAAATCTCTGCAACGGCTGGCTAGTCCTTGAACGCGTCCTTCACATTTTCGCCAGCCTTTTTGAAGTCGGACTTCGTTTGGTCGCCCTTGCCTTCGGCTTCGAGTGATTCATCACCCTTCGCCTTGCCTGCGGCTTCCTTGCCCTTGCCCTTTGCGTCTTCAGCGGCATTCTCGATCTTGTCTCCGAGACCCATGACATTTCCTCTCGTTTGATGTGTCCACCGTGTACCCGATCAAGGGCAACCTATGCAGGAACCCGCAAACGGGCTGATCCAAACGGCTCGTTTTGAGCACCCGATACACACACAGAAACCCTGCTATAAACAACGGATGGTCGAGACAATGCGGTTCGGCAATATGAATATCCGGTTCGATCACCGAGTGCTGCGCCCCCGGCCATGGACAATCGCACAGTCAGAATGGGTTCTCGAACTGATCGACGACCTGCCAGATGGTTCAATACTGGAACTATGCGCAGGCGTCGGCCAAATTGGCCTGGCAGTCGTCTTGGTCGTCCCGCGCCAACTCGTCCTTGTCGACGCGAACCCTGCTGCATGTACGTACGCCCGCGAAAATGCGCACGAGGCGGGGCTGACCTCGGTTGAGTTCCGTACCGGCCTCATGGATCAGGTTCTGGCACCCGATGAGAGGTTCGCACTCATAATCGCGGACCCGCCATGGGTGCCCTCGGCTGATACGGCCCGGTTTCCTGAAGACCCCCCTCTAGCCATCGATGGTGGTGCAGATGGTCTGACCTTGGTGCGCACGTGCGTCCGACTCATCAGCGACCACCTGCTGGGGGGCGGGGCAGCCATCCTTCAGGTAGGGGGAGCCGCTCAAGTCGCGGCCGTTCGAACGTTCATTGGCACTCATCCGACCATAGATTTGACCATCAGATCGGTTCGTGAGCCGGCTGGCGGAGGAGCTCTAATACTGCTCACCTGCCAACGCAGCGGCGTGAATCGGTGATGCATACGCTTCGCGCGAGCGGGTACGAAAGCGAATCGCTGGACGTGGTGTCGGTCGACCGCTCCGGACCCCGGTCCTGCTCCCGTCGCCTGTTCCTGACGGTGATCCAGTCTCGGAGCCGGCCGAGGTTCCTGATGAGGATCCGGGGAGCCCTCGGGACCTGCTGAACCGTTGCCGTAGAACAGGCAATATTTCGACAGCCGAGCGAGCCGTTCACGTCTCACACAAACCGGGGTAAACGGCCCGCTTGGACGTTGAGGGAGTCATCGCCGAAAACCTTCTGGAGTTTGATCTTCAGGGATTTTGGGTACCTGATCGCGTGAATCCAAGGATTCGTTCAACAAAAGCGAATCGCGGGCAAGGCTAGATGCTTGGGGCGGATCATGAATCAGCGTGGCAAGGCATTTGTTTACTTCGAACCGACCACGAGATTCCACGCCGGCGCTGTTTTCGCCGACCGCGAGTCGGCGATCCAATGGGCAGAGAAAGTCGCGACTCGACGCGGCGAAACCGATTGGGTACTCAACGCCCGGATCGACGGACGGTGGGTCCGCGTACATTCCCGCACAGCGGTGCCGACCAAAGCACGCCGCGTCAGGCTCCTGCGCTGAGAAGCGGCTCACTTCCATTGGCATGGCCGCAACGCCTGCCGACGCCCGCGACTTCACAGGCACGGCTGCCCGCACAGAACGCGGGGCACCTTCCGCGCGCGTCACTCGAGCTCCGACATCTGACCTTGGGCCCGCGGGACGGCCATGCTGGAGACCCAGCAAATCCCGGGTGCCAGTAGTCACACATAGTGAACCCTCAGCGGAGATGCTGGCGAAGCCTTGTCCCAGTCCCGCGGAGCAGTGGACAAGGCTCCGCCCGTGCTGCGTAAGCATGGGCGGAGGAGTAACGGCCACGTACCCACAGGGGCGCGCCTCAAACATGCGTCAAGTTCCAGGCCGCAACGCCGCTTGCAATCGTGCGGCCGCGCGCGAGTATGCAATTAGACCGAGTGTCGACTTGAGGTCATCTCGCGGCCAACCAGACTCGTAGAGACTGCAAAGCAGCCTCAACTCGACTGCGCTTCCTGGACCGATGTGCCGGACGGTCAGTCGCCGCTCGCAGCCGAGTACCCGTCGATCGAGGTCCACGATGACCCCTCGGCGTCTCAACCACCTGTCGCCCTTGTCGGCAACCTCGAATGACGCACGGTTCCCGTACTTAGGGCGCTGAGCCCGGTTCGGTACCTTCGATGTTTGGCTCGGTGACGATGTCGGGTTTCTGCTGGTCCGGATCAGTGGGCACATCGGGGGAATCCCCGGGCAGGCCGTCAGGATCATTGTCTGGTTGGTTATCGGGTTCGATTGGTGTGGAAGTCATCGCTGGGGCCCTCTCGCTTGGTGATGATTTAGTACCCACAAAAGGGCCGAGCATGCGGAACAAAGCCGCCACCCAGGCCGGGCGGCTCCTGACTCATTCAGCGCGATCGGGTAGGTCGACCGCATGGGCCGAGTCATTCAGCCTGGCTGTCCTCAGCCATGCGCGACACCATGCCCAAGGGTTGCAATGAGACTTCATCCCTATGAGCTTCCGCCAGGCGACATCTCCGGCACCAGATTGCGCCGACAGGATGCAAGCTGTGACATGGCCATTCGCATGTATTTGCGCTCGTTTCTACCCTATTCTCTGGATGAGAACGTTCGCAGACTGCGTTGGAAAAGGCGATGATGGCAAGGACCGACAGTCAGGAAGCCGAAGAGCGGCGACTCGATGCTGTTCGACGGTATGACGTTTTGGACACTCCGCCAGATGGGGCCTTCGATCGCATTACGGCGATGGTGTCCCGGCTCTTGAATGTGCCGATCTCCATTGTGAGCATCGTTGACCGTGATCGGATCTGGTTCAAATCCCACCACGGTGTGAACATCGAGCAAGTCGATCGAGACCCCGGCCTATGCGCCTCGGCAATCCTGCAAGCCGGGCCGTGGGAGGTCCCCGACGCGGCAATCGAGCCCCGCACGTTAGCGAACCCACTCGTCGCCGGTTCACTCGGACTTCGCTTCTATCTGGGTATCCCTTTGAAAACCCACGATGGGCACAACCTCGGGACACTGTGCGCAATCGACCGGGAACCCCGTAAGGCCAGCGACGAAGAGATCCAAACAGTGCGGGACCTGGCGAGCATTGTGATGGATGAGCTCGAGTTGCGGTTGTCGGCCGCCCGAGCTCTCGCGATTGAACACGAAGCCCGCGACGATGCCGAGCGTGCCGCGGCTTCCTTCCAGCGAGTCGCCGCGACCCTGGAACAGGGGCTGGAAAGCAACCGACTGATTGGCAACGCAATCGGTTTGATGATGGCCAATTACAAGACCGACAGCGACGAAGCATTCAACACTCTCCGCAAAGCATCACAGGATTCGAACATCAAACTTAACGAGCTTGCCCGCGAAATTGTCGAGTACCACAACGCTCGCCACCTCCACGGCTTCGGAGAGTGACTCCCCAAGAGTGGCGGCGCCGCAGGCTTCTCTTCTGAACCCACGGCACCTGGTGCGGCGTAGTGCTCGAGCACCGCGCCGTCCTTGCGGTGACGTGTACCCATTCGGGCGATTCCAAGACTCCGCTGGCCGCACTATGTCGCCCTCTGCTACACACAGCGGGACTGATCCTGACTCAAATGACCCACCAAGAGGACTCTGTTTACCCGCGGGCGATGAAGGGCGATGGAAGAAGGACCGGTCCAACACTCCAGAGCGCACAATTGGACAGTCTTCGTATGATCCCGTGGCCGCTCGTCTCGCGCACTCGAGCGGACCAGATACCACTGCAGGAGCGCGTTCTCTCCACAAAGTCATTTCAACGCTTGTTAATGTCATCGCACGCTGGGAACCCTGATAGACCCGAGCGCGTACCAGTCGGTACAGATGGCGCCTTCGAAATATTCAAGCAATCGAGAGGAATAGCAATGGGCAGCAACGACAGGGACGAGCACGACCGCAACGATGAAGACTTCAGCGGAGGGTCCGGTGACGGAGGAACACTTGGAACACCAAGCAAGGACGCCGACGAAGCACCGTCCTCCTACGACCAAGACGCCAATGAAGTAGTGAGCGGCGGCGGACTTGTCGGCCCCGACGAGGGTGAACCCTCCGACAAAGCCTCCTCCTGAACCAGCGCATCTTTGAACCCGCCGTGCTTACTATCGGTCGGTTCTAACCCGAGAAATACTGCGAGCCCGGAGCACGATGTCACAGCGCAGGCTCAGCGCCGAATTTGCGGCGGGGTCGTGTGCGCAACCAAGTGCGGCCCGGCAGTCGCGCGTGCTGGGCGCTGCCCAGCCGCGTTAGGTCCGTAGTTCCAGGGGTACGTAAACCACACCTGACGACCAAGAGTCCCCGAAAGACTTGGAGTCATCATGATGGCAATGCAATTTTTGGTGATAGCGTCGCGGTCCTCGGGGTTCATCCAGGCACGCAGGTTGCCCTCGAAATCGACCCCGGACCTACTGGGCGGGATGTGGGCTGCTCCAAGATGCGGTTCCGAGCCGCTGACTGTTGATCGTTTAATCAACCCCAGCGGGGGTACATGGCAACGGTCACGACGAAAGGTGCCCTCATGTACATAGGTGGATCAGTATTTCTGCTCGCACTCGGTGCGATCCTCGCCTTCGCTGTCCAAGATGCCATTCAGGGAGTCGATCTGGTTGCAGTCGGGTATATTCTCATGGCCGCCGGTGCTATCGGGATCGTCGCTTCCTTCGCGATAAATGGGCAACGCCAGCGCCGCGACCTTCCTCCCCATGACGACCTCCCCCGGCGCTGAGCAGAACACATCCGTTGCTGAGGGCGGCTCAGTCACCCTCTACCCGTTTGGGTACAACAAGTGCGCGCGAGCATTCTCTGTAAACGGTCATCATGATGCAGGCGCGGGGGGCACACCCTGGACGATGAAGACCTTGCTCGAGGCATCGGCAGCCGACGCTGTCGCCCATGCCAAGGATGGCGCCACGATCAGCACCAGGACGAGAGCAAGAAGTAGGGACACCGGAGGCGATTTTGTCGCTGCTGGTGGAGACATGTGCTGGCTCACCTCGGAAAGCTGTCCATATGGAAGCCCGAAACCACCCTCAAGTATAGGAAGATCCGACCGGGCTGTCACCTGTAGAATTGGCCCATAAATCCAATCTGAGACTCTCGGGCGACGAGAGCGGTGCCACCCAGCCCGGGATGCGGTCGACCGCGAGCATCAGCACCGAAGGTTCCCTGGACATCGTTCAGCGCCTCACCTTCGCCGCGGCTCGCTCTAGCCTCACCGTGTCGATTCCGGTGCGGACAGCCCGGCCGACCAGTTCGACCCGCGCATCGACGAGCTGCGCCTCCGGGTCGACGGGCGCGTTGCGCGGGGGCTCACCGGGCCGCTGGGCAAGGGCGACACTCATACGTTCAAGGTCCCTGGACCGGCGACATCGGCAGTGCTCATGTACTCCGTGGAAGGCGCGATCGCGCAGGCCCGGCCATCGGTTCCCGGCCGCGCCCTGGCGTTGGTCACGCCCATGACGATCGAGCGCTCGGCGGGTCTGGAGAGCCGCATCGAGGTCGATGGGCAAGGGGTGCTCAACCTCGGCTGTATCGCCACAGGCTCCCCGATGACCGCTTGCGGCACCGACACCGGGCGGCGATGGGTTGTCGAGCGCAGCGCCGATGATCCGGCAGTCGACGTCATCGCTCAGGTCAACCTGCCCGCCGCGACCCAGCCCTGACCGTCCACTCGCCGGCGATGTCATTGGCCCCTGCCAGAATCGGCATCATGACCGCCGCGCTGTCCCTTGCCCGAGCCCCGTACCAACGACTGGTCGGACCGATGTTCGACTCGCCCGAAGCGGTCGTCTCCCACTTCGGTTGTATGCAGTCCCAGGACTTCGCGATGGCCAAATGGGCGATCGCCCAACGGAGCACCGGCCTCACCGACGTCGATCTCGACGACGCCTTCGGTGAGGGCCGCTTCCTGCGCACCCACATCCTGCGACCCACGTGGCATTTCGTCGTCCCCCAGGACCTCGGCTGGATCATGGCCCTCACAGCGCCGCGCGTGGACCGGCTCATGGCCACGTTCAACAAGACGATCGACCTCGGCGAGGCCGAGCTGGACCGGGCCGCCGACATCATCGTCAAGGCGCTCGACGGCGGCGAGCCATTGACCCGCGCCCAGCTTGCCCAACACCTGGCCGACGCCGGCCTCAAAGCCAGCGGACCCCGACTTGCCCACCTGTTCATTCACAGTGAGCTCCGTGCGCTGATCTGCAACGGTCCGATCGCCGGCAAACAACATACGTATGTCCTGGCACCCGGAGCGGTGACCGCTACTCTTGCTCTCTCCGAGGACGAAGCGCTGGCCCGGCTTGCCCGCACCTATGTGCGCGGCCACGGGCCGTGCCAGCCGGCCGACCTGAGCTGGTGGTCGAGCCTGACCCTGACCCAGTCCCGCCGCGCCTTCGAGCTCGCGGGTCTCGAGCCCCGGACTATCGACGGCCAGGAGCTCTGGTGCGACCAGTCGGTCGCCGAGGAATCCCCGCTTCCGCGCGCGGCCCTGATCCCTGCGTTCGACGAGAGCATCTCCTATGTCGCCAAGCCCATCGATCTTCGCCGGTTCCCCGGGGCCCTTCCCGACCTCGCCCGAGGCGGCGGGCTGCTGTTCGTCGACGGGTTGATCGGTGGCACGTGGGGCCGCAGGATCAAATCGAAAGTCGTCGAGATCGACGTCCGAATCCATGGCCCGGTCCCCCGCGCGACCGCCAAGGCCATCGAGGCCGAAGCCGAGCGGTATGCCGCCTTCCTGGGCTCGCAAATGGTGCTGAACATCACGGCCTGAATTGGCAGACTTTCCTGTGACTTTCCTGCAAAAGTGAGACGGTAGAAGGGACGTTCGATCCGGGAGGAGCCTGCCTGCGGCTCGACTCGGCGCGGCGTTACCCTGTTAACAGAATTCCCACAACTTTCACAGCACCTAATCGGAAGAGGCGATCGAGGCCGTGGCCGAGTCCTCGCAAGACATTTCGCAACCAAATTTTGGCACCAACCAGTGGCTCGTCGAAGAGATGTACGAGCGCTACCAGGAAGACCCCAAGTCCGTCGACGCCACATGGGTGACTTTCTTCGAAAATGGGCAAGCACAGTCCGCCAACGGCGAGAACAAGACCGAAACGCCGCCGGCCAAGACAGAGGCGGCGCCTGCAGCTCCCGCACCTACTCCCGCACCTACTCCGGCTCCCGCGGCCACGACCCCGGCTGCACCCGCACCTGCTGCACCTGCAAAGGCCCCGGCTGCCTCGGCACCGGCTCCTGCCAAGGCTGCCGCCCCTGCGCCCGCCAAGAAGGCAGCCGCCCCCGCGGCGGCCGCCAAGGCCGAGGCACCCGCCCCGGCCGGCGTCGAGCAGCTCACCTTGCGCGGTGCCGCGGCCCGCACCGTCGCCAATATGGACGCCAGCCTCACCGTCCCGACCGCGACGAGCGTCCGCTCCGTTCCGGTCAAGCTGCTGTTCGACAACCGCATCGTGATCAACAACCACCTCGCCCGTGCCCGAGGCGGCAAGGTGTCGTTCACGCACCTCATCGGATACGCGATCGTCAAGGCGCTCAAGGCCTTCCCGGAGATGAATGTCGGCTACGACATCGTCAACGGCAAGCCGACCCAGCTCAAGCCCGAACACATCAACTTCGGTCTCGCCATCGACATGAAGAAGCCCGACGGCTCGCGCACGCTGCTCGTTCCGTCGATCAAGAACACCGAGACGATGGGTTTCGCGGAGTTCTGGGCAGCCTACGAAACGATGGTCAGCAAGGCCCGCAACAACAAGCTCGAGGTTTCCGACTTCCAGGGCACCACGGTCAGCCTCACCAACCCCGGCGGCATCGGCACCAACCACTCGATCCCCCGCCTCATGCAGGGTCAGGGCGTCATCATCGGCGTCGGCTCGATGGAATACCCGCCCGAGTTCCAGGGCGCCTCGGCGCACACCATCGCCAACATGGCGATCTCCAAGATGATGACGCTGACGTCTACATACGACCACCGCGTCATCCAGGGTGCCCAGTCGGGTGAGTTCCTCAAGCGGATCCACGGACTGCTGCTCGGCGAGGAGGGTTTCTACGACGAGATTTTCCAGGCCCTCAAGATCCCCTACGACCCGATCCGCTGGGCCCAGGACATCGCCGTCAGCCACGACGACGAGGTCCACAAGCAGGCCCGCGTCCTCGAGCTGATCCACGCGTTCCGGGTGCGCGGCCACCTCATGGCCGATACCAACCCGCTCATCTACGAACAGCGCAGCCACCCCGACCTCGACACGGCGTCGCACGGACTGACGCTGTGGGACCTCGAGCGAGAGTTCGCGACCGGTTCGTTCGGCAACGGCCGCCGGTTCATGCGCCTGCGCGACATCCTCGGCATCCTGCGCGATTCCTACAGCCGCACCATCGGCCTGGAATACATGCACATCAACGATCCGTCCGAACGCGCGTGGTTCCAGGAGCGCTTCGAGCGCCCGCACACCAAACCGCCACGCGAGGAACAACTGCGCATCCTGCAGAAGCTCAACCAGGCGGAAGCCTTCGAGACCTTCCTGCAGACCAAGTTCGTCGGTCAGAAGCGCTTCAGCCTCGAAGGCGGCGAGACCACGATCCCGCTGCTCGCCGAGATCTGCGAAGCCGCCGCCGCCGACAAGCTCGATGAAGTCTGCATCGGTATGGCGCACCGCGGCCGCCTCAACGTGCTGGTCAACATCGCCGGCAAGAGCGCCGGCCAGGTGTTCCGCGAGTTCGAGGGCAACATCGACCCGCGCACCGTTCAGGGTTCGGGCGACGTGAAGTACCACCTCGGCGTCGAGGGCGAGTTCACCGCGGGCAACGGCGACAAGATCAAGGTCTCGGTCGCAGCCAACCCGTCGCATCTCGAAACCGTCGACCCGGTCCTCGAAGGCATCGCCCGCGCCAAGCAGGACAGGCTCAACCGGGGTGCCGAATACCCCGTACTGCCTGTCCTCGTCCACGGCGATGCGGCGTTTGCCGGGCAGGGCGTAGTGGCCGAGACGCTCAACCTGTCCCTGCTCCGCGGCTACCGCACCGGCGGCACGATCCACGTGGTCGTCAACAACCAGGTCGGCTTCACCACCGCGCCCGCCTCATCGCGATCCTCGACATACTGCACCGATGTTGCGCGGATGATCCAGGCACCCGTCCTGCACGTCAACGGCGACGATCCCGAAGCGTGCATCCGGGTGGCGCAGCTCGCCTACGAGTACCGCCGCACGTTCAACAAGGACATCGTCATCGACCTCGTCTGCTACCGCCGCCGCGGCCACAACGAGGGCGACGACCCCAGCTTCACCCAGCCGATGATGTACGACACGATCGAGAAGAAGCGCTCGGTGCGCAAGCTTTACACCGAAGCGCTCGTCGGTCGTGGCGACATCACGATGGACGAAGCCGAGAAGGCTCTCGCGGACTATCAGTCGCAGCTCGAACGCAACTTCACCGAGGTCAAGGAAGCGAAGTCGCAGGCGCCCTACTCGCGGACACCGGTCTACCCGGTCAAGCCCGAGGCGCCGTCCTCCGGCCTGGAGACCGCGGTCTCGTTCGAGACGCTCAAGGCCATCGCGGACAGCTACACCAATGTCCCCGAGGGATTCACCGTGCACCCGAAGGTGTTGCCGCAGTTGCAGCGCCGCGCGGCCTCGATCACGCAAGGCCCGATCGACTGGGGCACCGGCGAGATCATCGCCTTGGGTTCACTGCTCCAACAGGGTCGCCCGGTGCGTATGGTCGGTCAGGACACGCGCCGTGGCACCTTCACGACGCGTTTCGCCACGATCATCGACCGCAAGGACGGCAGTGAGTGGACTCCGTTGACCAAGGTCAGCGAAGACCAGGCCACGTTCTACATCTATGACTCGTTGCTCTCCGAATACGCCGCCCTCGGTTTCGAGTACGGCTATTCGGTCGCGCGTCCTGAAGCCCTCACGCTCTGGGAAGCCCAGTTCGGCGACTTCGTCAACGGCGCTCAGTCCGTCATCGACGAATACATCTCCGCGGGTGAGACCAAGTGGGGCCAGAAGTCGGGCGTCGTCCTGCTTCTCCCCCACGGTTACGAAGGCCAGGGCCCGGACCACTCCTCGGCACGGATCGAACGCTTCATGGCGCTCGGCGCCGACGACGCGTTGACGATCGCCCAGCCGTCGACCCCGGCGTCGTACTTCCACCTGCTCCGCAAGCAGAGCCTTGCCGGCGAACACCGCCCGCTCATCGTCTTCACCCCGAAGTCGATGCTGCGCAACAAAGCGGCGGCCTCACAGCCCGATGACTTCACGGCGGGAACGTTCCGCCCGGTCATCGGCGACGACGGCGTCGATGCCTCGCAGGTCGAACGCGTGATCGTGTGCTCCGGCCGCATCACCTGGGACCTGATGGCCGAACGCGAAAAGCGCGAAGCCGGTCAGTCGCGGACTGCGATCGTGCGGCTCGAACAGCTCTACCCACGCCCGACCGAACAGCTCAACGCCGAGGTGGCACGCTTCACCAACGCGAAGGAAGTCCGTTGGGTGCAGGACGAGCCCGCCAACCAGGGACCCTGGCCGCATATCGCCCTGCACTTCAGCGGCGAGTTCGGCGGTCTTCCCCTGCTGCGGGTGTCGCGTCCCGAATCGTCGGCTCCGTCGGTCGGTTCGCATGCGCGCCACGTCGAAGAGAACGCCACGCTGATGCAGCAGGCGTTCTCCTGATCCGCTGATACCCGTGTATTTCACCGATCGCGGCATCGAAGAACTCCAGGCCCGCCGGGGTGATGAGGAAATCACCCTGGCGTGGCTCGCCGAACGACTGAGCGAATTCGTCGACCTGAATCCCGAGTTCGAGGTCCCGGTCGAACGACTCGCAACCTGGCTCGCCAGGCTCGACGACCAGGACGACTGACCCGCTTTCGGCTAGCGGGTCAGGACGATCTTGCCGAAGACGTTGCCGTCGATGACGGACTTGAGGCCCTCGGCGGCATCTTCCATCGGGATCTCGCGGTCGATGAGCGGCCGTATGCCGCTGATGTCCATGAACTGCGCAACGGCATGCAACTCGTCGCGGGTGCCCATGGTCGAACCGTGGACGCGCATCTGCTGGAAGAAGATCCGGGTGAGTTCCGCCGCCTTGGGCGCATCGCCAGACGTCGCGCCGGCAATGACGATCGTGCCGCCGGGACGCATCGACTTGATCGAGTGCGACCAGGTGGCTGCCCCGACGGTCTCGATCACGGCGTCGACCTTGGCCGGGAGCCGGGCGCCCGACTCGAATGATTCGTGCGCACCGATCTCGAGCGCCCTGGCGCGCTTGTCCTCGTCACGGCTGGTTGCGTAGACGCGGAACCCTGCCGCGCGGGCCAGCGTGATCGCTGCGGTCGCGACTCCACCGCCGGCACCCTGGATGAGCACGCTGTCGCCCTGCTTGAGGCCGGACTGGGTGAACAACATCCGGTAGGCCGTGAGCCACGCCGTGGGCAGGCAGGCCGCCTCGGCAAAAGACAGTCCTTCGGGCTTGGCCACGACATTGCGCTTGGGCACGGCGACCTTGTCGGCAAACGTTCCCTGATAGCGCTCGGACAGCAACGAGCGCTTCGGGTCGAGCGTGTCGTCTCCGCGCCAGTCGGGCTGGTTGATGACGGCGTGGACAAGTACCTCGTTGCCGTCCTCGTCAAGACCGGCGGCGTCGCAGCCGAGGATCATGGGCAGCGACTCGGCGCGCAGTCCGACGCCCCGCAGGCTCCATACATCGTGGTGGTTTATGGACGCCGCCTTGACCGTCACCGTCGTCCACCCGTCGGGGACTTCGGGATCGGGGCGCTCCCCGACGACCAGGCCGTCTAGCGGGGACTCGGGATTGATGGAATCGGCGTAAACGGCAAACATGCAGGTCCTCAATAGGGTCGGCGGGCAAGTCCTTCGCGTCGAGCCGTATCCGTCACGGCTTTTGCGACGGCGGTGGCGACACGGGGGTCGAAGGGCGAGGGAATGACGTAGTCCTCGCGCAGATCATCGCCGACGAGATCGGCGATTGCGACGGCGGCGGCAAGCTTCATGCCCTCGGAGATGCGGGTGGCGCGGACGTCGAGGGCACCGCGGAAGATACCGGGGAACACCAGGACGTTGTTGATCTGGTTGGGGAAGTCCGAACGGCCCGTTGCGACGACCCGCGCATAGCGGCCGGCGACGTCGGGATGGACTTCGGGTGTGGGATTGGCGAGGGCGAAGATGATCGCGTCGGGAGCCATCCTGGCGATCGCTTCCTCGGGGATCGAGCCTCCGGAAACCCCGATGAACACATCGGCGTCGACGAGCGCGTCGGACACCGATCCGGGCTTTGCCCAGTGGGTCGTCTGGTCGGCGAGGAACTGCTTGACCTCGTCGAGTCCGCCCCGGCTGTTGTGGATGACTCCGCTGCGGTCGACGACCGCGGCCTTGCGGACGCCGGCTGCCATCAGGATGCGCGTGACGGCGACTCCGGCCGCGCCGGCTCCGGAGATGACGACCTTGATGTCGGACATGTCGCGATCGGTCAGGCGGAGGGCGTTGTAGAGCGCGGCGAGGACGACGACCGCGGTGCCGTGCTGATCGTCGTGGAAGACCGGGATGTCGAGGCGCTCGATCAGCTGGCGCTCGATCTCGAAGCAGCGCGGCGAGGAGATGTCTTCGAGGTTGATGCCGCCGAAGGTCGGCGCGAGTCGCACGATCGTCTCGACGATTTCGTCGACGTCCTTGGTGGCAAGGGCAACGGGTATGGCGTCGACTCCGCCGAACTGCTTGAACAGCACGGCCTTGCCCTCCATGACCGGCATGGACGCCGCCGGCCCGATATCGCCGAGGCCGAGGACGGCCGTCCCGTCGGTGACGACGGCGACCGTGTTGGAGACCCAGGTGTACTCATGGGCTGCTTCGGGATCGGCCGCGATCGCTTCGCACACCTTGGCGACACCCGGTGTGTAGGACATCGAAAGGTCTTCGGCATTGCGCAACGGCACGGTCGCTGCGACCTCCATCTTGCCGCCGCGATGCAGGGCGAAAATGGGGTCTTCCGGGTCAGGAGAATTCACGTAAATCTCGTAGTCTGTGGCAACCATGGGTGATCCTTGAGTGGGCGGTCCGTGTGCGCCAGTGAAGACCGATCAGGTTGCTGGCAACTCGGCTCGAGGCCGAATCCGACCGCCGAGGCGGTCTGGGTGCGGGTTTTGCCCGATTTCCAGTCTCTCACACGGAGTCCTCATCCAGCAGAGCACGGGTCACCGCTGGAAGGATCAGGCACACGAGGGCCACGGCGGCCGTGACAGCCATCAGGATTGCCAGCAACCGCGCTTCTGTCTCCCGCATTCCCCAGTCCTTCAGCCCCCAGGCGAGTCCCAGCTGGACGAGCTGGGTGAACATCAACGGTCCACGGGCCCAGGGCTGCCATTGCAGCAGCTTCCAGCACGCGAACAGCTGGGTGAGGCCGTAAAGGGCGAGGAACAGTCCGATGCCGATCCCGCCGGCGTATGCGCCCCCGGAGATCGAGGACAGTTCGATGAGCGCGAAGACGACATACGCGATTGCTTCGACGGCCACCAGAGTGACTGCGATGACAACGAATTTTCGCGCCTGTTGCCTGGCCCCGGACTGGTCGGAAATCGTCATCACCGGTGAAGCCTACGAAAATGTGATCAATTGAACAAAGGCACGGCCTGCCTAAGCCTTGTGTAGGGCCCGGATTATTGCGAACATAGAGCACGCAGCCAACAACACGTGATGATTTGTCGCGTCCTGGCTGCAGCAAATTCTACGAACGGGAAGGAGTGTCTTCATGGACTGGCGTCACCGTTCCGCATGCCTGGATGAGGACCCTGAACTCTTCTTCCCCATTGGCAATACCGGCCCTGCCATCTTGCAAATCGAAGAGGCCAAGGTCGTCTGCCGCCGCTGCGAAGTCCGCGAACAATGCCTGTCATGGGCACTTGAGTCCGGTCAAGATCATGGTGTTTGGGGAGGCTTGAGCGAAGACGAACGTCGCACGCTGAAGCGCCGCAACGCTCGGGCACGTATACGTACCGCCTGAGCAAATCGTTCGAGTTGAGCCCCGTACCCACCAGGGTGCGGGGTTCTTTGCATCCCCTGCCCTGGTTCGGGCTTACCACGGCGGGTCAGGCGGTCGACCTCGCTGGCCTACCGGCACGAAGAAACAGGGCAACTGAAAGGGCGGCGAGGACGCAGAGTGTCCCGTTGGCGGCGACGGCCGCGGCGATTCCGCTGAGTATGGCGTCGGGATCTCCGTCGCCGAGGGAATTGACCCGGGCGACCACGAGAGCGGACATCACCGGCGTGCCCATCGTGATGCCGATCTGTTGGCTCATTGTCGCCAGCCCGGTCGCCAGGCCTTGCTCGCCATCAGGCATGCCGGACGTGGCGGTGACCATGAATCCGACGATCGCGACCAGGTTGGCGACACCGCCGACGAAGGTGGCAACAAGGACGAGTGCGATCCAGGCGGAGTCGGTGCCGAGAGCGGCCAGTGGCAAGGTCGCGACCGCCTGGACGAGGAGTCCGACGACGATGGCCCGCTTCGCGCCGAGCTTGCCGATCACGGTCGGCCCGATCAGGCCGCCGACGACGGTGCCCACACCGAGGACACCGAACGAGAGCCCAGCGGCGAGCGGCGAGTATCCGAGGACCTCTTGGAGGTAGAGCGTCAACAGGAACACCAATGAGGTTTCCGTGGCAAAGGCCAGCAATCCGGCCACGTTGCCCCATACGACGGTCCTGCGGGCGAGGAATCCCAAGGGGACCAGAGGCTGCGATACCCGCTTCTCCACGAACCAGAACACGACGAAGAGGACGAGCCCGATGACGAGTGAGCCCCAGGCCACCGGGTTGGTCCACGTCGACTCGCCCGCCGTGGTGAGTCCATAAACCAGGGCAAGGAGGCCTGTGGTCACGGCGATCGCGCCCGCAAAGTCCATCTTCGGCTTCTCCGCCGGCCGACTCTCCACGAGCACGAACGGCGCGGTCGCGAGCACGGCGACCGCCACGACGACATTTACGAAAAATGCCCAGCGCCAGCTCAGCAGATCGGTCAGGACGCCGCCGAGGATCGCGCCGGTGGTGAACCCTGCGGCCATCAGCGCCCCATTGAGGCCGAGCGCCTTGTCGCGCAGCGTTCCCTCCGGGAATGACGTGGTCAGCAACGACAGCGCGGCCGGCACAACCATGGCCGTCGCGAGACCCTGGGCGACTCGCGCCACGAGCAATACAACCGGTTCTTGTGCGAGGCCACCGGCGAGCGAAGAGATGCCGAGCAGCGCGATGCCGGCCAGGAACAGGCGACGCCGCCCGAACAGGTCCGCGATGCGTCCAAACAGAAGCGTGAATCCCGCGGCACACAACGCGAACGAGGTGGCAATCCACTGCAGGCGGTCGAGTTCGAACCCGACATCGGCGCCGATGGTCGGGAGCGCGACGTTGAGGATGGAGAAGTCCAGCGCAAGCGTGAAGCTGGCGGTGAGGAGGATGGCGAGGACGAGCCGCTGCCTGCCGCTCATACCTGCATTTGCGATAGGGGTGTTGGGGCCGCTCGTGTGTTTGGCGCGCTGGGTGAGGGTTGACATGCAATTCCTGTCGACGTGGGTGGAGCGCCCCGGATCGGGGCACCGACCAATCTGTGTCATCACGCTCGTGTCAGCCAGATCCCTGATCTGCCTACTCGACACCGACCTGGCACCGACAGGGACAGGCTCGATTGGGCGCGGCAAGGGAGGATGGGCGTATGGCTGAAACGAGCAACGGCAATGACATCGGCGAATTCCTGCGCGCCCGGCGTGCCCGACTCACTCCCGAGGAACTCGGCATCGTCTCGTATGGTTCCCGGCGCGTACCCGGACTCAGGCGAGAAGAGCTGGCTCAGCTCGCCGGCGTTTCAGCCACGTATTACACCCGTCTGGAACAGAGTCAGTCGATCAACGCATCCGTGTCGGTCATCGACTCGATCGGGCGCGCACTCAATCTCAATCCCGACGAACGCGCCCATCTGCACGATCTCGCGCGGCCGACCAAAGCGAAGCGCCGTGCGCCGATCAAGCCAGATCGCGCCCGCCCCGGGACGGTTCGGCTCCTGGACGCCATGGTCGACATCCCGGCAGTGGTCATGGGGCGGCGCAACGAGATCCTCGCGTGGAACAGGCTCGGCCACCTGTTGCTCGGCGGGCACCTGGACTTCGATTCACCCGCGCGGTCCGTCGACCGCCCGAACCTGACACGGATGCTTTTCCTGGATCCGCATACCGGTGATCTCTACCGCAATTGGGCCGAGGAAGCGTTGCTGTCGGTCGCTTCGCTTCGTTTCACCGCCGCGCAGCACCAGGACGACCCGGAATTGACCCAACTCATCGGTGAACTCACGCTGAAGAGTCAGGACTTCGCCGCGCTGTGGGCCAAACACCCGGTCAAGCGCTGCGTGAGCGGGATAAAGCACTTTCGCCACCCCGAGGTGGGCGACTTCGACCTAAGCTTCGAGGTGCTGCATCTGCCCGACGGCGACGGCCAGCGCATGCTGACGCATACCCCGGAGCCCGGATCGACGGCCGAAGCAGCCCTGAAATTGCTGGGCGCCGCGGATCTGCCCACACAGAGCCCGCGAAGTCTCAGATCGTCAGCTGGATAGAAACGGTCGTGCCGCCGGAAGCCCCGCGCTCGAAGTCGAGGGTTCCGCCGAGCTCGGTTTCGACCAGAGTGGTGACGATCGACAGGCCAAGACTCCCGGCCGGGTCGAAGTCCGCGCCCAACCCCCCACCGTTGTCGCTCACGCGCATACGGATCCGGTCACGTATGCGGTTGACGGACAGCGCGATGTGGCCACGGGATTCGCCCTGCCCCTGATCTGACTCGGTGCCGAAAGCGTGTTCGGCCGCATTCTGGATGAGTTCGGTGAGCACCATCGCCAGCGGTGTCGCCACGTCCCCGGGCAACGACCCAAAGGTCCCGATCCGTTCTGCCTTGATGGCGCGGCCTGTGGCCTCGGTTGCCGAGACGTCAAGGACCGTGCGGAGCAATCGGTCGGCGATCTCATCGAACTGGACCGTCTGGTCGAAGGATTGGCTCAGCGTCTCGTGGACGAGCGCAATCGAGCCGACCCGGCGCACGGCGTCATCGAGGGCGATCCGCGCTTCGGGGTTGTCCATCCGGCGGCCCTGGAGCCTCAGCAAAGCGGCCACCGTCTGCAGATTGTTTTTGACCCGGTGGTGGATCTCGCGGATGGTGGCTTCCTTCGACACGAGCTCGCGCTCGCGCAGGCGGAGCTCGGTGACGTCACGCAAGAGGATGACCGTGCCGGCGCGCTTGCCGCCCGATCGCAACGGGATGACCCGCATGAGCAGCGATGCCGAACCGGTGGCGAACTCCGCCTCCTCGGTGACCCGGCTGCCCAGGAAGTTGAGCGGCGCCGAATCAGTGGCACGGTTGCCGACCAGGGTCCGCGTGGTCTGCGCGAGGTCGGCGCCCACCAGGTCGCCGCTCAACCCGATCCGCCGGTAGGCCGACAGGGCATTCGGACTCGCATATGTGACCAGTCCCAGCCCGTCGGTCCGGACGAAGCCGTCGCCGACCCTTAGCGAGTCGGCGAGCTCGGACCGCTCACCGGGGATGGGGAACTCCCCCGTGGTGATCATCGTCAGGAGCTCGTTGGCGGTCTCCCTGTAGGCAGATTCGAGGTTGCTGGGCGTGCGCACGCCGGCGAGGTTGGTCCGTCGGGCAATCACGCCGATCGTGCGGCCCTGTCGGCGCACCGTGACTGTCTCGGTGCTGACGTGGACGCCGTCCTGCCAGTCGTCCGACACCGCGTCGAGGACCTCGCCGCTCTCCATCGCGCGCTCGAGGACATCGGACTTGCCGGCCGGCACGAAGGTCCCGACGACGTCGTCGATGAGGGATGTGGGGCCGGTGGTCGGGCGGATCTGGGCGGCCGACCAGAAGCCCTTGGATTCGGCATCGGGGACCCACAACACCAGATCGGCGAAGGACAGGTCGGCGATGATCTGCCAATCGGCGACGAGCAGGTGCAACCACGCGACGTCCGCTCGGTCGAGCGACGTCTGATGGCGGGCAATGTCGTCCAGCGAAGGCACGAGTTCAGCGTAGTCGGCAGACATGGCAGCATGGCGGAGTGCACGAGGCGTACTGGCAATCGGTGATGCAGGCCGGAATGGAACTCCCGGTCGACAAGAGTCTGGACGATTGCACGGCCGAACTCGTCGAAATGCTGGGGCATCCCAATCCGCGCTGGCGCGAAGACCTCGCATACCCCCTGTTGGCGACCTGGATCAATCGTGGCGTCTATGACGATCTGCTCGCCGGGTTCGGCGACGGAGTCGCGCCCGGTCTGCGCTACGGGCTCGGTTTCGACGGTGACGTGTCGGTGCTTCGACGCTCATACAGCGCGCTGATACTTGCCGAGATCGTCGGCCGCGACAACAACGTGCAACTGCTGGGACCCGAACCCGTTCTCGCCTGGGGCGACCTCGTGACCAGCTGGTATGTGCGCGAACAGGACCACCGCGGCTGGATCCCCGAACTCGGATGGGCTCAAACCATTGCGCACGGAGCGGACGCACTGGCCGCGTTCGCGCGGTCCCGGCATTTCGGCCGGCTCGAGCTGACCGTGCTCCTCGACGTCGTCGCCGATCGCGTGCTCACCCCGACGTCATACGTATGGCGTCACGGCGAGGACGACCGCCTCGCGTACGCCGTGATGACGCTGCTGCACCGCAACGCCCTCGATCCCGTGCTCGTCGAACCCTGGCTCGCCCGGCTCGGCGAGGGCATCAAACACCCCCGTACCCGCGGCCATGTCGACGCCGAATGGCCGTCGCCGGCCGCACGCAACACCTCGGCACTGCTGCGGGCATTGCACCTGCAGCTCGCGCTCGGTGTCCAGGGCCGCGCCGACCTGCAGGCCGACGCCGATCTGTTTGCCGAGCAGCCCGCCCACCGAACCGACCTGTTGCTGGCCGTCCTCGAGCAGATCCGCGCAGAAAGCCCGTGGCTCTATCGACCGACCACGCGTGCACGGCCGATCGAGTAGCGTTGCGGGCATGAGCGAAACCGAGGCCAAAGAAGGCCACGGCGGCGTCCACGCCGTCGATGTTGCCCGCGCCCATGGCGTAGAAACCCTGTTCACCCTCTCGGGCGCACATGTGTTCCCGATGTACGACGGCGCCGTCAAGGCCGAACCGTCCATGCCGATCATCGACGTCCGGCATGAGCCTTCGGCCGTCTTCGCCGCCGAGGCGATCGGCAAGCTGACCCGTAAACCGGGTCTTGCCGTGCTCACCGCCGGTCCCGGCGTCACCAACGGTGTCAGCCCGGTCGCGCAGGCCAATTTCAGCGGCTCGCCGCTCGTCGTCATCGGCGGCCGTGCCCCCTCGGGACGATGGGGCACCGGCAGCCTCCAGGAGCTCGATCATCCGCCGATCTTCCAGACGGTGTGCAAGTCGGCCAAGACCGCGCACAAGGTGGAGGACATCGCCCCGACCGTCGACGAAGCGTTCAATCTCGCCGGTTCCTCGCACCGCGGCCCGACCTTCCTCGACGTGCCGATGGACCAGTTCTTCTCGTTCACGACGTCGACCGAGCAGTCACGAGGCAACACGGTCGCGGCCATCACGCCCGACACCGATGCCCTGGGCAAGATCGCCGACCTGCTCGCCGCGTCTTCGCGCCCGATCCTCATCATCGGCACCGACGTATGGGCCGACGGCGCCGAGATCGCCGCGCTGCGCTTCGTCGAGGAGTCCGGCATCCCGGTCATCTCCAACGGGATGGGCCGCGGCATCGTCCCCGGCGGTCACGCCTCGCTCGTCACCAAGGCCCGCTCCAAGGCGCTCGGCCAGTGCGACCTGGCGATCGTCGTCGGCACCCCCCTCGATTTCCGTCTCGGCTACGGCATCTTCGGCAACAAGGACGGCGCACCCCAGGCAAGGACCGTCCACATCGCCGATTCGCCCGCCCAGGTCTCGACCCACGCCGAGCTCGCCGGATCCGCGTCCGGCGACCTGACGCAATGCTTCGACGAGCTACTCAAATCCCTCGAGGCTCATACGGGCAGCCGGCCCGACTGGTCGCCGTGGATGAATGACCTGCAGGACGCCGTCGCCACCAACGCGGCGCGCGACAACGAGCTCCTCACCGCGACCGCCGATCCCATCCATCCGGCCCGCATCTATGGCGAGCTCCTCCCCCGGCTCGCCGAAGATGCCGTCGTCATCGGCGACGGCGGCGACTTCGTCTCCTTCGCCGGCAAGTTCGTCGAGCCCAAGCGTCCCGGGGGCTGGCTCGATCCGGGCCCATACGGCTGCCTCGGGGCCGGTATGGGCGCCGCGATGGCCGCACGCATCGCGCGCCCCATGAGCCAGGTCGTCCTACTCTATGGCGATGGCGCCGCCGGCATGTCGCTCATCGACGTCGACACACTCGTGCGCCACAACCTGCCCGTCGTCATGATCGTGGGCAACAACTCGGCGTGGGGGCTCGAAAAGGGCCCGATGCAGTTCCTCTACGGCTACGACGTCGCCGCCGACCTAGCGCCACAGACCCGCTACGACAAGGTCGTCACGGCCCTCGGCGGCGGCGGCGAAGCGGTCACCGACCCCAAGGAGATCGGCCCGGCGATCGATCGCGCCTTCGCCTCGGGCATCCCCTATCTCGTCAACGTCATGACCGACGTCACGGCGATGTATCCCCGCAACACGACCGGCATATGACCCTGGAGATCCGCCGCATACGTCCGGACGAATACGAAGCCGTCGGCGACCTCATCGTCGCCGGCTACGCCCATCACGACTACCTCACGATGCCCGACGGGAGCTTCGACGAGGAGTACGCGGCGATGCTTCAAGCCAGTGCCCGGCGCGACGCCGAAGCCGAGTTGTGGGTTGCCGTCGAGGGCGACCGAATCCTCGGTTGTGTGACGTGGTGCCCGGTGGGCTCCCCCTACCGCGAGCTCGCGGTCAAGGACACTCAAGGCGAGTTCCGCGGCCTCGCCGTCGACCCGCAGGCGCGCGGACGCGGTGCCGGACGGGCCCTCGTCGAGCACTGTCTCGATCTTGCCCGCAAGGAAGACCTCGAGGAGGTCGTCCTGTGCTCATTGCCAGAGATGAAACCGGCCCATCGCCTGTATGAATCCTTCGGCTTCGGCCGCCGGCCCGAACTGGACTGGTCCCCGGTCGAGGGCGTCACACTCTGGGGATTTTCGGTCCGAGTCACCAGTGGCGCAGACACTCCTAGTGCCGGAACCTAGTACGAAAATAGTGCTGACTCGGGGCGCTTGGGTGAATGGGCCGCGCAAACAGTGCACGTTTGCACCAACCAGGGGCGAAATATCGTGCGGACTCGCACACTTTCTCCCACCATGCAGCGGGAGCGCCACTAGTCTCGGCAGCGAGGGAATCGACGCTCGTGTATGGGCTCCAAAGAAATGGCTCGCCACGGCTAAGGTGGCGCCATGACGCAGACAGCCCAGGTCACGCACACCGTCTCCGAGAGAGACACGGCGATCGCCATCGGCAGCGGCGACCTCCCGGTCCTCGCCACACCGATACTCCTCGCCTGGTGTGAGGAGGCGACCTGTGCCGCCCTCGACCTCGCCGACGGCTCCTCGAGCGTCGGCACCCGCGTCGACATCGAGCATCTGGCCGCTTCGAGTGTGGGCACCGCCGTCACGGCCACCGCCACGGTCATCCATACCGACGGGCGGCTGCACCGGTTTCAGGTCGCCGCACACGACGGTGCGGGCCAACTGATCGGCACCGGCGAAGTACGGCGAGTCGTCGTCGACCGTGAGCGGTTCATGGCCCGGCTGAAGCGTGTGGGAGACTAGGTGCTCATGACTTTCAGGAGGACACCATGAGCAAACGAGGCCGTAAGCGTCGTGCACGCAAGAAGAAGGCAGCAAACCACGGCAAGCGTCCCAACGCTTGAGTCGTGAAACGCAAAGAAATCCCCAGTCATTGACTGGGGATTTTCTCATTTGCGGCGACCGTCGCTAGTCGGTCCGCACTTCGGTGATCTCTACCTGGAGCGTACGAATCGAGAAGAGGACCTTCGCGCGCAAGGGTTCGGGTGCCACCTCATGGCACGAACGCGCAACCAGTGTCTTGACGACACGTTCGAGGTCGTATTCGTCGAGGCAGGGCGAGCACGACTTGATGTGGGCCTCGATCTCGTCACAACTCGCATCGTCCATCTCGTGGTCGATGAAGAGGTAGAGCTTTTCGAGGGCCTGACCGCAGTCGGGCTTGGATGCGTCGCTGGGGCTCATGACGGTTCACCTGCTCCCGTCACTGCCATGCCGCGATCGCGCGCGTAGTCCGCGAGCATGTCGCGCAGCATCCGGCGACCACGGTGGAGTCGTGACATCACGGTGCCGATCGGCGTGCCCATGATCTCGGCGATCTCCTTGTAGGGGAAGCCTTCGACGTCAGCGAGATAGATCGCGTAGCGGAAGTCCTCCGGCAACGACTGCAAGGCGTCCTTGACGTCACTGTCGGGAAGATGTTCGAGCGCTTCCATCTCGGCGGACTTGAGGCCGCCGGCCGTATGCGACTCGGCCGCCGCGAGCTGCCAGTCCTCGATCTCATCAGTCATCTGCTGCGGCTGGCGCTGCTTCTTGCGATAACTGTTGATGTAGGTGTTGGTCAGGATGCGGTAGAGCCAGGCCTTCAGGTTGGTGCCCGGCTTGAACTGATGGAAGGCGCTGAACGCCTTCGCGTAGGTCTCCTGAACCAGGTCTTCGGCATCTTGGGGACTGCGCGTCATACGCAGCGCAGCCGAATAAAGCTGGTTGATGAAGGGCAGCGCATCGGCCTCGAAGCGGGCCTGCTGCTGCTCCGGGGTTTCGGGTACTTCGATCTCAGAGTTGTCGTCAGTCATTGATCCCAAGCCTACTCCGGGGGTCAGACGTTCGCCCATCCGCGCGTTCTTGCGCTCTTCTACTCGTTCGGCACATGCCAGCATCGGTACCTCCTGTCGTGAACAACAGGCGGAGACGCTGAAATGTTCCCCTGCGACTTGCTCTATTCGGGAGGCAGCGGCTGGATGAGTTCGGGGCCGTTGTTGCGGTGGTTGCCGACCGCCTTGGAGACCGGGAACGCGTCGAGGCGGCCGGGAGCGGCAGGCACCAGCAGGCCCAACAGTTTATCGGTCGGCTGCGGCGTCGGATCGAGCCACCGCGTGTAGCAGTCCCGCTCGACGATCAGCGGCATCCGGTCGTGGAGTTGTCCGAGCGCGTCTTCGGCCGTCGTCGTCAGGATCGTGTAGCTGATGACCCATTCGTCGGTCTCAGGATCCTTCCAGAACTCGTAGAGGCCGGCCATCGACAAGATGGACCTGTCCTTCGGCGTGATGAAAAACGGCTGCTTCGACTTGCCCTCACCGGCGTACCACTCGTAATAGCCGTCGGCGGGGATCAACGCGCGGCGCTTGCCGAATGCCTTCTTGAACGCGGGCTTCTCGGCAACGGTCTCGGTGCGCGCATTGATCATCCGGCTCCCAATCGAGGGATCCTTGGCCCAGCTCGGAATGAGTCCCCAGCGTGCCTGCATGAGCTCACGGTAGGGGTCGGCGTCCTTCGGGGAGCGTTGAACCACGATGGGCGCAATCTTGGTCGGCGCCACGTTGTAGTCGGGTTCGAGCTCGGCGAAGGAGTTGGCCAGGTCGATCTCGAATTCGGCGTTGAGGGAAGCCGCCGTCAACGTCGTCGCATAGCGCCCACACATACCTCAATCGTGTCACAGGGCCACGACACAAAGGCGAGTCTCTGCGGCAATCAGCCTGGTCGATGCGGCCACCCCGGGATGGGCCGCAGCGACCGGGCCAACTACCGGGCCAATTCGGTCAACAACCAGCCGATACCGATGGCGTTCCGCGGCAGGGAAACGATCCACAGCCGCGGTTCGGCGACGCCAAGTGGATGGGGCCGGACCAGGATCTGGAGGAGTTCGAGCGCCGGACGGTCGGTACGGCTCCGCTCGACGAGGGCGGCCGCGCGCCGCGGGGCGACCTGGGAAATCGTCTCGTCACCACTGAACACCGTGCGCATGGCAACGGCTGCCTCGAGCATGTCGAGCGAGCCGACGAGCGGGTTGGTCGAGGATGCAAAGGGAAGCTCCACGATCACCAGGGCGTATGAATCGCCGACGGTGGATCCGTCGCGCTCGGCCGCGCGATAGAGGTCTCCGAGCCGACTGCGTAAGTGCGACAAGGTTGACAGGGCGGTGAGCGGGTCTTCGCACGACGACTGGTGATGATGTGCCAGTGCCGCCTCCGACCATGAGATCGCCAACGCCTTCACGACGTCGTAGGCGGGTGTCGCATCGTGCCGGGCATAGGCCCGCTCCAGTTGGTCAAACGCCTCCTGGAGCGGACTGCCGAGATTCGCTGCACTCGCTCCCACCTCGTGTGCAACGGATGCGATATCCGCATGTCCCGAATCGAGGGCATCGTCAATGGCCGCGAACTGGAACGACTCAGCGTCCTCCATTTCGGGCCCTCCTTCGCTTCGGTTACCCCTATGAGACGGATGAGGCGAAGACTTATGACGCGAATTTGCGGTTTTCCTTCGTGACCACGTCGTCGTGTGGTTCGTTAGAAGGTGTTGGAAGGACCAATCGATGCCGGAGACCGTGTCACTGCGAACTGAGCAAGGCGATGCCGAACTCATCACCGCCGTACGCGCCGGAGACAACACTGCCTACGGCGCGTTGTTCGAGCGGCATCGATCCGCCGCGCTTCGACTGGCCCGACAACTGCTTCCCGGTACGGAGTCCGAGGACCTGGTTTCCGAAGCCTTCACCAAGGTCCTGGTCCAGCTCCAGGACGGCCGCGGTCCCGATCTCGCGTTCCGCGCCTACCTGCTGACATCCATACGGCGACTCCATGTCGACCGCATCCGCTCCACAGCGCGTGTACGGACGACCGACGACGACGCCGAGCTCGACCGGCATGTCGAGTTCTTCGACGTCGCCGCCGCCAATTTTGAACGAGGCACCGCAGCCGATGCATTCGCCTCGCTGCCCGAGCGATGGCAGCTCGTGTTGTGGCACCTCGACGTCGAGGGCCAAAAACCGGCGGATGTCGCCCCGCTCCTGGGTATGAGCGCCAACAGCGTGTCCGCGCTCGCCTACCGGGCACGTGAAGGACTGCGACAGGCCTACCTCCAGCACCACCTCGCCGACACGGCTTCGGGCAACTGCCGCTGGACCACCGAACGCCTCGGCGCGCACGTCCGCAAGGGACTGTCCAATCGCGATGCCGCCCGCGTCGACGGCCATCTGGACGGCTGCCGTCGCTGTATGGGCATCTACCTCGAGCTCACCGCGGTCAACTCCAATCTTTCGGGCATTCTCGCGCCGGCCCTCCTCGGCACCGCAGCCGCGGGTTACCTCGCCGCGGGTTCGATCGGCGCCGCGGCCACGACCGGTGCGGCAATCGGGTTCAAGGCCTTCGTGTCGGCGGTGTTCGAACCGGCCAAGGCAGCAGTTGCCGGCGCCGGCGTCCAGGGTGCAGCTGGCGTGGTCGTCGTCGCAGCGGTCGCGGCAACCGGGGTCTATGCGGCAACCGGCGGCCTCGGGCGGGACGACACCGCCGCCGTCAAGCGCCCGGCCGCCGTGGCTACCACCGCGCCGGCCCCGACCACCGGGCCCAGCGCCGAACCGACCGAAGAGCCGTCCGAGCAACCCACCATCGAGCCGGCGCCCGCCCTCGTCATACCGCCCGCCGTGTCGACACCAGTGCCTCCCGCCGTGGTCGTACCGTCACCGGATCTGCCGGTCGACCCACCCGTCGACCCGCCTGTCGATCCGCCGGTTGATCCCCCCGTCGATCCACCCGCCATCGCCCCAAGCGATCTCGGCGTCGGCGAAATTTCGGTTGCCTACGATCGTTTGCTGGTGCCGACCATCACCGTCCCGCTGACGTCCGAGACCAAGGGCGAAACCAAGGACATGGTCGTGACCGTCACATTCGACAACCTCGCACTCTTTGCGGTCACCGGGTCCGACTGGGACTGCGGCGGGATTTTTCTCGGCCAGAAGATGACGTGCACCCGCGACCAGTCAGGTCCGGAGATCCCGCCACTCGTGTTCCAGGCTCTCTCCTTGCCCGTGTCCGGCCAGGCGACAGTCGCGGGGACAGACAACAAGGACCCGAACACCAACAACGACACGGGATCCTTCAAGGCCGCCCTCCTGGCCCCTGCAGCCTGAACTCGCACCTTGCGCGCCATGTTGTATGAATGGGGTATGACCCTTCTTCGCTCGGTAGCACGCCCCTTGCTCGCGTCGATGTTCCTGTATGGAGGCGCAAACGCGCTCAAGAACGCCTCCGTCATGGGGCCCAGGGCACAACCCCTGGCCGACCGGCTGCAGAAGTTCGCGCCCGATCTCCCGGTGCCGGTGTCCGGGGCAAACCTCATACGCCTCAATGGCGCCGTGCATGTGGTCGCCGGTGGCGCACTGGCCACAGGGCATGTCCCACGCCTCGCCGCGCTCGTCCTCGCCGGAACGCTTGCGCCGACAACGGCCACCGGACACCAGTTCTGGAAGGAATCGGATCCGGCCACCCGCGCCAACCAGAAGATCCACTTCACCAAAAACCTCTCGATCATGGGCGGATTGCTGATGGCGACGCTTGATCCCGACCCGCACAAGAAGTTCATCGGCCGACGTGCCAAGGACAAGGCGGCCGAGACCATCGACAACATTCGCCACTGACCGGGAGGCGGGCTGACCAGGCAGCGGTGGGTGCATACCCACCGCTCCGGAGCGGGCTTGGGTGCTGAGACACCGATAGGGTGGAGGCGATGACTGCGCCCCTGCCTTGGCTCGCGCCCTACCGCGACACACCTCTCGACGGCGACTTGCTGATCCCCGGCTCGAAGTCGCTGACCAACCGTGTCCTCATACTCTCTGCACTCGCCGACGGACCGTCCGTGCTGACCCGTCCGCTGGGCTCGCGCGACACGACACTCATGATCGGCGCGCTCACCGCGCTCGGCGCCACCGTCGAGCGCGACGGCATCCAATGGACCGTCACACCGTCTGCCTGGACGGGACTGGAACCCGCCGACGTCGACTGCGGCCTGGCCGGCACGGTGATGCGTTTTGTGCCTCCGGTTGCTGCGCTGGCCGACGCCGACATCTTCTTCGACGGCGATGAGCACGCCCGGGTGCGTCCCATGTCGACCATCATCGAAGCGCTCCGATCGCTCGGCGCCGTCATCTCCGATGAGGGTCGCGGCTCGCTCCCGTTCACGGTTCACGCCAGCGGCGGCCTCAAGGGCGGCATCGTCGAGATCGATGCCTCCGCCTCCAGCCAGTTCGTTTCCGCCCTGCTCCTCGCGGGTGCCCGGTATGACGAGGGCATCGACATCCGGCATACAGGCGAGCCTGTGCCGTCCATGCCGCACATCGACATGACCGTCGCCCAGCTGCGGTTGCGCGGCGTGGTCGTCGACGACAGCGAGCCCAATCGGTGGACGGTGGCACCGGGGCCGATCGCCGCCCTCGACACCGAGATCGAGCCCGACCTGTCCAATGCCGGCGTATTCATCGCCGCGGCCCTCGTCACGCGCGGCAGGATCACCATCCGCAACTGGCCCGAACAGACCGACCAGGCCGGCGACCGCTGGCGCGAGATCGCGTCACTCTTCGGTGCCGGCGTCGAAGCCGTCGACGGCGACATGGTGTTCACCGCCGGCGCCTCACTTCCCGGTGTCGACCTCGATCTGCACGACGAGGGCGAGCTCACCCCGGTCATCGCGGCCATCTGCGCTCTCGCCGACGGGCCGTCACGCCTCACCGGCATCGGCCATTTGCGCGGGCACGAGACCGACCGTTTGGCTGCCCTTGCCGCCGAGATCAACAAGCTCGCCGGGGACGTCACCGAGCTCGACGACGGCCTGGCCATCAACCCACGACCATTGCGCGGCGGGGTATTCAGCACGTACGACGACCACCGGATGGCCCATACCGCCGTGGTCCTCGGCCTCCGGACCAGGGACCTGTTCGTCGAGAACGTCGTGACCACGGTCAAGACCTATCCCAACTTCGCGCCCGTCTGGGAACGCCTGGTCACATGAGACACGATGACGATGAGCACGCGCGGTTCGAACGCCCCAAACGTCACACCCGACCGCGCACCAAGGACCGGCCAAACTACGACGACGCCGCCGTGGCCAGAGTCATCACGATCGACCGCGGCCGCTACAGCGTCCTTCTCGAAGACGATGACGGCGAGCGCGTTGTGACTGCGATGAAGTCACGCCCACTCGGCCGCAAAGGGGTCGTGGTCGGCGACGAAGTACGCGTCGTCGGCGACATCAGCGGCAAGCCGGACACCCTCGCCCGCATCGTCGAAGTCGAAGAGCGGCGCACCGTCCTGCGTCGCACCGCCGACGACGACGACCCGATCGAACGCATCATCGTCGCCAACGCCGAACAGCTCGTCGTGGTCGCTGCGCTTGCCGACCCGCCGCCGCGGCCACGCCTGATCGACCGCTGCCTCGTCGCCGCGTTCGATGCCGGCATGCAGCCCGTCGTATGCCTGACCAAGGCCGACCTCGCCGATCCGGCCGAGATGCTCGGCCTCCTCGAACCCCTTGACGTCCGGGTCGTTGTCGTCCAGCAGGACGGCAATCTCGACGCCGTCCGCGAGGTACTGCGTGACCGTATGAGCGTGCTCGTGGGTCACAGCGGTGTCGGCAAGTCGACCCTCGTCAACGCCCTGGTGCCCGATGCCGACCGCACAACGAGCCATGTCAATGCCATCACCGGCCGGGGACGGCATACGTCGACCTCGGCGATCGTGCTGGAACTCCCCTTCGGCGGACTCATCGTGGACACGCCTGGAATCCGATCCTTCGGTCTGGCCCACGTCGACGTCGAGCGGATCCTCCAGGCGTTCCCCGACCTGGACGAAGTCACCGCGGATTGCTCACGCGGCTGCACGCATGCAACGGGCGAACCCGAGTGCGCCCTCGACGACGCCATTGCCGACGGCAGGCTCCCGGCCGCCCGGGTCGAATCGTTCCGCCGACTCCTCGCCAGCAAGGAACACGCCGGCGACCACTGAAGCGACGTTCGGGCGGGTCGGTTCCTCGGTCGGACCATTCTTGATGGCTTTGAACGAAGTACCAGCCCAAAAACATCAACACACGTCTTTCCGAGTGGACAGGCCTGAGGAGGCTGATGACTTCGGCCGCAATGGCGACCCAAAACCCTCAAGATGCGTCCCGGGATGCGGCACGGCACCGCGCCGGCGACCCCGGCGCCTCAAAGCCCCGATGCACTAGGTGCGCCGGCGACCCCTAGGACCCAGCCCTCGACTGCAGCCAGGCACGGATTACCGGATCTGTGGTCAGCGAGATCGCCTTGTCGAAGGCTTTCGCCGCCTCCTGCGTCCGGCCGGCCTCGGTCAACAAGTGGGCGCGGGTCGCCCACGCCGGCTGAAACCTCTGAGCCGCGGCCCGCAGGTCGGGATCGGCGTCGAGGCGGTCGAGCTCGGCCAACGCCACGTCGGCGCCATCGGTGTGTTCGAGCGCTGCCGCCAGTGACACGCGCGCGCCAAGCGTCGGAGCCACGTTGACGAGTGCCTCGTAGAGCTTTCGCAAGGCCGCCCAGTCGGTCCTGCCGGTCGACGCCCTGGCGCAATGGACGGACTGGATCGCCCCTTCGAGCTGGAATCTCCCCGGCCGGCCCAACGCGTGGGCCCGGCGCAGGCAGCTCTCCCCCGCCGCGATCAGCCGGTGATCCCACCGCGAGGTGTCCTGCTCACCGAGAGAAACGTGTCGACCCTCGTCATCGGTACGGGCTGCCGTACGCGCGATCGACAAATTGATGAGCGCGTCGAGGCCGAACGCCTCGGGTTCGTCGCCGAGCAGCTCGGCCAGTGTGTCGGCCAGGTAGAGCGCCTCGGCGGCGAGCGAATCACGCACCGTGGCGCCGGAGACGAGCTGCCAGTCGATCGCATACGCCCCGTAGATCGCTTCGAGGACGGCGGCCAAGCGCCCCGGCATGTCCTGCCGCGCAGGTATGGCGAACCGAATCCGGGCGTCCTTGATGCGGCGCTTCGCGCGGACCAGTCGCTGGGCCATGGCAGGACGCGGGATGAGGAAGGCGTCCGCGATCTGTGCGGACTCGAAGCCGAGAACGGTCTGCAACATCATCGGCGTTCGGACGCCGGGATCGATCGCGGGGTGCGCGCAGACGAACATCAGCGAGAGGCGCTTGTCCGGGATGGCTTCCACGTCGAGGTCGTCGATCGTGCTCCAGCTGTCGGCGACCGCCTCGAGTGGTGCAGCGGTGCGAAAGGCAGACGACTTGTAGAGGTCCTTCTGCCGGTTGCGGGCGACGGCGAGCAGCCAGCCTTCGGGATTGTCCGGTATGCCCGACTCCGGCCAGCTCTTCAGCGCCTGGACGAAGGCGTCGGCGAGGGCGTCCTCGGCCGCCGCGATGTCGCCGGTGGATGCGGCCAACAACGCCAGAAGACGGCCGTAGGAAGCGCGGGCCACTTCCTCGGCCCGCGCTCCTGCGGTCGCGTCATGCTGTGTCACCGGTCAGGCGGTTTCAGCCCAGTCCGGAAGGGCGGATCTCGATGTAGCCGCACTGGGCGGCGGGGCACTTCTCGGCCCACGCCAAGGCGGCATCCAGGTCGGGCACTTCGATCACGTAGTAGCCGCCAAGGCCTTCCTTGGTGTCGGCATACGGACCGTCCTGGACCTGGAGACTGCCCTCCTTCAGCGTGATGGTCGTGGCCGTCTTCGGCGACTGGAGCGCGTCCATCGAGACGAGACTCCCGCCTCGTTCAACGCATTGGTGTAGTCGACGAAGGCGGCTTGCCACGGGGCCATGTCGGCTTCGGTGAGGCCGGCCTCTTCGCCGTCCTGGTGATAGAAGAACAGTGAGTACTTCATGGGACTTTCCTTTCACGTAGGTGTCGTTGCTCCTATGACGAGCGAACCGGGAGCCGATCGACACCTGAAGGAATCTTCTTTCAGTCCCCCGAATAGTCGAAGGACCCGTCGGGGTTCCAGCGCGCCTTGGAACCGGCTTCGCCAGTCTGGGCGACGAGCACGATTGCGACCACGGCAATGACGGCCACCAGCGCGGCGACAGCCTGAGCGGCATGTGGATTGACCAGTCGCGGGAGCATCAGCGCAACGGCGATCACAACCAGGAGATAGGCCAACAAGACCCACCAGAGTCGTTCGCCGAGTACTTTGTGGTGTTCGACGAGCTTCCCGGCGGGATTGTCCTTGCCGGTGAGCTGGTCGCCGAGCGCCCTTCTGAGGACCCTGCCACTGGTGACTGCGACGGACACCGTCGCAAACGCCAGCGCGGCCAAAGCGACGAGCGGCCAACGCACGGCCATACGCCATCGAGGCAGGAACAGCCCGAATCCGAGGACCGCTGCAAGAGGCGCGAAGACGACGGCGGCATGGATGACCAGCGCGTGAATCGGCAATCCGTGGAATTCAGCGAACACGGCGGACCTCCAGGGTCGGGGGTGCGCCATCGAAGACGCCCTTCGCCGTACTCTAAGGCTCATGGCTCATTCGTACAACGACGATCTGCGCCTCGCACACGTGCTTGCCGATAACGCGGACTCGCTGTCGATGGACCGCTTCCTTGCCGTCGATCTCCAAATCTCGACGAAGCCCGACATGACGTACGTGACCGAGTCGGATCAGGCCGTCGAGGACACCATCCGCCGCACGCTCCACAACGCCCGCACCCGCGACATGGTGCTCGGCGAGGAGCAGGGCGAGCAGGAAGGCTCGGCCGGCACCCAGGAACGTCGCTGGATCATCGACCCGATCGACGGCACCGCCAACTTCGTTCGCGGCGTCCCCGTATGGGCGACGCTGATCGCGCTGGAGGACGCCGGCGAGATCGTGTCGGCCTGTATCTCGGCGCCCGCTCTCGGTCGGCGCTGGTGGGCCTCCAAGGGCGGCGGCGCCTTCACCGGCAAGTCGTTGATGTCATCGCGCCAGATCCACGTGTCCAAGGTCGCCGAGCTCGACAACGCGTCGTTCTCCTACGCCTCCCTCAAGGGCTGGGAAGAGATCGGCAAGCTCGACGCGTTCATCGCCTTGACCCGCCGTTGCTGGCGTACACGTGCATACGGCGACTTCTGGTCGTACATGATGCTCGCCGAAGGAGCGGTCGACATCGCGGCCGAGCCCGAGCTCAAGGTCTGGGACATGGCCGCGGTCGACGTGATCGTCCGCGAAGCCGGAGGGACGTTCACGAGTCTTGCCGGCAAACCCGGTCCGTGGGGCGACAACGCGATCGCGACCAACACCCGGCTGCACGACGCGGCGATGGCCTACCTCGGTCATTTCCCCGACGGTGAGCAGACCTGGAGTGATGATCCCGACGACAATTGGGGCGACGAACCCGAGCCCGAAGAAAGCAATGTGCGCAGCTTCGACTTCAACCGTCCGACCGACGAAAAGTAATTCTCCCCAAGTGGCCCTTTTGGAGTTAGTCTCAGATCATCGACACCAGCCACATCTAGGGAGGCACGTGAATGCGCGTCAGTGACGTCCTGAGTTCCAAAGGCAGCGGCGAGGTCTACACCGTCCGACCCGATGCCACCGTGAACGAATTGCTCGACAAGCTTGCCGAACTCAATGTCGGCGCCCTCGTGGTGAGCGACGACGGTCAGCAGTTGATCGGCATCGTCTCCGAGCGTGATGTGGTGCGCAAGATCCGTGACTTCGGCAATGCCGACAACACCAATGTCGAGAGCATCATGACGACCGACGTGCGCGTATGCGAGCCCGGCGACTCCTTCGGATCACTGATGGCAGTGATGACCGATCACCGGGTCCGGCACGTGCCCGTGCTCGAGGACGGTGTGCTGGTCGGCGTGCTGAGCATCGGCGACGCGGTCAAGTACCGCATGGACCAGCTCGAGTTCGAGCGCGATCAGCTCAACAACTACGTCGCGGGCGGCTGACCACTTCCCAGACGGCCAGGGCCGCCTAGTCCTTGTCGCTGTTGTCGTCGCCTACGTCGCTGTCGTCGTCAACGCTGCCGGGACCTTCTTTGTCGTCGGCTTCGCTGTTGTCGTCGCCGGCGTCGTCCTTGTCCTCTTCGCCCGTGTCGCTGTCGTCGTCAACGCTGCCGGGGCCCTCCTGGTCGTCGGCCTCGCTGTCGCCGTCCCCTTCGACCGCCACAACCTTGAAGTCCTTGTCGAGCCGCACATCGACGGTCGACCCGTCCTTGCGCGTGACCTCGACTTCCCAGACCGCGTTGTTCTCGTCGTCCTTCTCCACCGAGTTGGCCTTGCCGCCGCCGGTCTCCTTGAGGGCGGCCGCTGATGCGTCCTTGCCTTCGGCCGAGCTGAGCGAGACCTCGTCGCTGTCGCCGCCGCCCGACGCCACGGCCGCGCCACCGATGGCGATGGCAGCCACTACGGCAGCTCCAGCAGATACGGCAACTATCCGTTTGTTCATGTCCATCACACTCTCGTCCTAGTCGACTCCCCCATCGTCGACCTTCATTCCTGAAGCCACGCTGAAGCCCGGAACGATCAGGGAAGCAATCAGCGGGCATTCAGCCCACATTCAGTTAAGAAGTGCCACTGTGGATTCATGCGGATTCTCGTCGTCGAGGACGACAAACACGTGGCGGGGGCGGTTAAGCGCGGCCTGGAGGGTGAGGGCTACGCGGTCGACGTCGCGCTCGACGGGACCGATGGCCACTGGCTGGCAACCGAGAATGCCTACGACGCGCTGATCCTGGACTGCATGTTGCCCGGTATGAGCGGGACCGAGCTCTGCGGATCGTTGCGGGACGCCGGCAACTGGACCCCGATCCTGATGCTGACGGCGAAGACCGGGATTGCCGACGAAGCCGAGGCACTCGATGCCGGGGCCGATGACTTCCTCTCCAAGCCCTTCTCCTACATCGTCCTGGTGGCACGCCTTCGGGCCCTGCTCCGACGCGGCCGCACCGAAAGGCCGAGCATCCTCACGGCGGGAGATCTTCGCCTCGACCCATCCACGCACCAGTTGTCGCGGGGAGACACCCGGATCGAGCTGACCCCCCGACAGTTCTCACTGCTCGAGTTCCTCATGCGTCGCACCGGCGAAGTCCTGTCGAAGTCGGTGATCATCGAGCACGTCTGGGACTTCGCGTTCGAAGGCGATCCGAACATCGTCGAGGTCTACGTGCGACAGCTGCGGCAGCGCATCGACGAGCCGTTCGACCGCAAGAGTCTCCAGACCGTACGGCTGGTGGGCTATCGCCTCGATCCCGACGGCGGCTGACATGCGCTGGGGTTCGGTCCGCACCCGGACGACGGTCTTCGCGTTTCTCCTGGTCGGCACGACCCTGGCGGCCGGCGCCATACTGCTGGTCGTCACGCTGGGTCAGTCCCTCTCGAAGAGCGGAGACGACCTCGCCAAGTCTCGGGCGCGGGACCTGGCGTCACTGGCGGCGGCAGGGGCTCTCCCGAAAGTCCTCACCAACATCGACGGTGAGGGGATCGCGCAGGTCGTCGACGCCTTTGGGCGAGTTCTGGCGGCCTCGCCCAACATCGAGGACGAAAAGGCGATCTCGAAGCTTCGCCCGCCGGGTGAGAAGCCGGTCGTCGTCACGATCACGAACGCTCCCGATGATGACGAGATCGAGGACTACCGCGTATGGGCGCTGTCGGCGAAAACTGACAACGGACCCGTCTCGATCTATGTCGGCAAGAGTCTGGAATCGGTCGAAGAGGCAACGCGCACGCTGCGCCATTCGCTCACCGTCGCGGTGCCGCTGACGCTGGTGCTCCTGGGCATCGGCACATGGCTGGTGATCGGGAAGGCGCTGCGTCCGGTCGAGAGCATCCGGGAGAAGCTCACGACCATCACCGAGGAGGACCTCGACCGCAGGGTCCCGGTTCCGCGCAGCGATGACGAGGTCGCACGGCTGGCGAAGACCATGAACTCGATGCTCGACCGTCTGGAGACAGCGAGCCGCAAGCAGCGCGAGTTCGTGGCGGACGCCTCGCATGAGCTCCAGAGCCCTTTGGCGGCGATCCGGGTCCAGCTGGAGGTGGCGATGGCTCACCCCGAGGGAGCCGACTGGGACACGATCGCGACGAACCTCCTCGACGACAGCGGTCAGATGGAGCGCCTCGTACGCGACTTGCTGTATCTGGCCCGGGAGCACGACCACGCGAGTCCGGTGTCCGAAATGATGGATCTCGATGACATCGTCCTGCAGGAGGCCGCCCGAATACGCCCCAACACGGCGATCGTCCTCGATGCTGCTGCCGTGTCGGGAGCCCCGGTCCGCGGCAGCCGCGACGACCTCCGCCGGCTCGTGCGCAACCTCATCGAGAACGCGGTGCAGCACGCATCGAATCGGGTCCTCCTCTCGGTCTCGTGCGATGAGCAGCATTCACGGCTCGACGTCGAGGATGACGGCCCCGGAGTGCCGCAGGAAACGCGTGATCGCGTGTTCGACCGGTTCTACCGCGCCGATGCTGCCCGGTCACGACATGACGGCGGCACCGGCCTTGGTCTGGCGATCGCTCGCGCCATCGCCGAGCGGCACGGCGGACGCCTCGAGCTGGTCGACAGCGATGAAGGCGCGCACTTCGTCGTCACGCTGCCTGTCGACAAGCCCCGCCCCTGAACCACCCTTGACAAACGACGATTTCAATCACAACAGCCACCACAATCCCGGAGACAGCCGCCGCGGCGGCCCCGCCAATTTCGGCGAGTTCGGTCTCGGCGGACCCGGTGGGCGCCCACGCGGCCGCCGCCGCAGAAACAAGCGCGGCGATGTCCGTGCCGCCGCCCTGCTCCTGCTCTCCGAGCAGCCGATGCACGGCTACCAGCTGATCCAGGAGGTCAGCGAGCGCAGCAACGGCATCTGGACGCCGAGCCCCGGCTCGATCTATCCCGTGCTCCAGCAGCTCGAGGACGAAGGATTCGTCTCGTTCGAACGCGTCGACGGTCGCAAGACCGCCACCCTGACCGACGAAGGCACCGCCTACGTCGAGGAGAAGCGCGAAGAGTTCGGCAGCCCCTGGGAGTCCGTCGCCGAGCACGGCGGCGCCGACCACCGGCACCTGCGTATGTCGCTGCAGGGACTCATCGTCGCCTGGAAGCAGATCGCTCAGGTCGGCACTCCCGACCAGCGCAAACAGGCAACAGAGGTGCTGGAGGGTGCCCGCAAGGCGATGTACCGCATACTTGCCGGCGATGAGCAAACACGCTAAAGCACCGCGCGTAGCCGTGCCCGAGAGCGAGATGACCTGGCGGTTCTCTCGCTCTTCGGGTCCCGGCGGGCAGAGCGTCAACACCACCGACTCCCGGGTCGAGCTGCTGTGGCGCCTCGCCGACACCGCGGTGCTCACCGACGAGCAGAAGGCGCTCGCGACAACCAGGTTGCGCGGGCGCCTTGTCGACGGCGCCATCACGATCACCGCTTCGCAGTACAAGTCCCAGCACCGCAATCGCGAAGCCGCTAAGGTCCGACTCGAGTCGTTGCTCGCCCAGGCCCTCGTTCCACCGAGGCCACGCCGCGCGACCAAACCCAGCAGGGCCGCGCGTCAACGCCGGCTCGACGACAAGAAGCAACGCGGACAGACCAAACGGCTCCGCCAACGCCCCGAGTAACCAGCCACGTAGGCAAAAAGCACCTGTGGCACCATGCCAAGGTGAGCACTCAGTCATTTAGCAACGTACGCAAGTTCTGGCGAACAATCGAAGCGATCCACACCGTTGTCTACTTCACGCCGGAAGCCAAGTCGGCCTACAAGGCGATCGGCCTGCGCGGTTTTTGGAGTGGTTATTTCGCCTCCCGATCGGCCCCGCTCGGCACTCCCGGCCCGGACGTCGTCACGTCCACATTCTTCGGCTTCGCCCCGCACATGGTGGCCAAGGCAATCCCCGACGCCTGGGAGCGTGCCGATCGCGACGAGATACTCGCGACCCGCCGCATCCTGGCCAACCGGGCGCTCCGATCGACCATCGGCAGCGAGGACGGAGTCGCCGAGGTCGCCGATGCACTCCTCGAGGCCGCCGATCGTGTGTCGTATGCGGGCCGCCCGCTCGCTGCCGCCCATCGCGCGCTGCGCGCCCCCGAGTCGCCGTTCGACCGGTTGTGGCATGCCACCTCGGTGCTTCGTGAGTTCCGTGGCGACGGCCACAACGCGGTGCTGACGGCCGCCAACGTAGGGCCGGTCGACGCCAACCTGATGCAGGTCGCGATCGGCAAGGCCGGCGCCGACCAGCGGGGTCTTCGCGGCTGGAGCATCGAAGAGTGGGCCGCCGGTCAGGACCGGCTCGTGGCGAGGGGCTGGCTCGACGCGAACCGAAATCTGACCGACGCCGGCCTGAGCGGACGTGAGGAGATCGAAGCCCTCACCGACGCCGCGAGCAATGACGCCGTCGCCCATCTGCAGGGGACACCTGTGGCCGATTCGTTGCTGGGCTGGGCCCGCGCCGTCATCAGGAGCGGCACCATTCCATTCCCCAACGCGACGAGTGCTGCCAAGGCATGAGACCCGCGCATGCCCGGACCGGGCTGATCGCCGCCGCGGCGATCTTCATCCTCACGACGGGCCAGCTTGCCGTGGCGACCTTCGTGCCGAACCTCCCGCAGTTCGAGGGCAAGGCCTTCGGCTCCCGGCTGATCGCCTATCCGCTCATGATGGCGGCCGTCCCGTTCCTCTGGTGGCTGGTGAGCCGGCGACGTTCGCAGCAGCGCCCACTCCCCTGGCCCGCGTTCGCGCTGATCATGATGCCGTTTTTGGTCGATGTCACCGGCAACACCCTCGACCTCTACGACGCGGTGGTCTGGTGGGACGACCTCAATCACTTCGTCAACTGGCTGTTCCTCCTGTGGGGTTGCGGCCTGCTGATCGCCCATGCGCGGATCTCACCGCGCTGGGTCCTCATCATCGCGATCACCGGACTCGGCGCCATCCTCGCCGTCGCCTGGGAGCTCGGCGAGTGGTACACCTTCATACGGCATGGCACGGAGCTCAATTCGGCCTACGAGGACACGCTTGGCGACGAAGCCCTCGGGACATTGGGCGCCCTGATGGCGGCATTCATCGTGGCCTGGACGGCTCCGCCGATGATCAGCCCGGCCAGGGACCAGGTCAGGGACTAGTCGTGGAGATCTGGATCAACCCGGCGTGCAGCAAGTGCCGCACGGCGACTGCCGCCCTCGACGAGGCCGGCATCGACTACACCGTCCGGCGCTATCTCGACGATCCGCCCACCGTCGCCGAGCTCGAAGACGTGCTGGTCCGGATGGGCCTGGAGCCGTGGGACATCACCCGGATGACAGAGAAGCCCGCTGCGGCGCTCAAGGGGCTGCCGCGGGACGCTGCTCATCGTGCCGACTGGATCGCCGCCATGGTCGCCGATCCGATCCTGATCCAGCGGCCGATCCTGACCGCTGCCGACGGGACGACCGTTGTCGGCCGGGACCCCGAAGCTCTCGCCCGGGTCATCGACTAGTTAGTCGACATTCCTGGGAAGCTCGACGACGAATCGGGCGCCGCCCAGCGACGACTCCTCGACCCGCACACTGCCGCCGTGCGCGCGGGCGATCTCGGTGACGATCGCCAGCCCCAGTCCGCTGCCGCCGGCCTCACGGTCACGCGCCTCGTCGAGCCGGACGAAGCGTTCGAAGATGTCTTCCTGACGATCTGGCGGAACTCCCGGCCCATCGTCCTCCACCCTGACCAGCGCCGTGTCGGCCTCGGTTGTCACCGAGATCTCAACCTGGTGGGCAGCGTGGCGTACCGCATTCTGGACCAGGTTGCGCACGAGTTGCCCAAGCGAGTTCGCGTCTCCGATCATCTGTACCGGCTCGACGCCGTTGGTGTCGATCTTGATGCCGTCACGGAGGACGACAGAAGCAACCGCCGCGTCGATGACGTCGTCGAGGTCGGTGGTGGCCATATGTAGCCACGGCGTGTCGGCGTCGGCATGGGCGAGCAACAGCAACTGGTCGACCAGGGTCTCCATACGCATCGTCTCGTCGAGAAGGTCATCCTCGCGACCGCGCACTCCCGCCCCGTCCCTCGACGTCTCCAGCTGGACGCGAAGGCTGGCAATCGGACTACGTAGTTCGTGGGCCGCATCCGCGACGAACCGTCGCTGCTGCTCCGCACTTCGCTCGAGCCGGCCCAGCATCCGGTTGACGGTGCGGGCGAGGCGACCGATCTCGTCGAACCGTCGGGATTCGGGCACCCGGCTGTTGAGGTTCTGGCCGGTGATGACATCGGCCTGCGCGCGTATGGCGTCCATCGGGGCGATCGCCCGCTGCAGCGCCAGCCACATGACTCCACCCAGGATCACCATCAGGGCCACGAGCCCGATCGCGCCGATCCTGGTCGCCTCGGCGATGTCCTCGACAAGGTCTTCGACCGAGATGGCGACAAAGACCGTCATCGTCCCCTCGGCCGTCTTGACCCCGTGGGCCGTGATCCGGTAGGGACCGGGCTCGCCAAGTGGCAGCTGATCGCGACCGAAAACCTTGACCTCCCCAGCTGGTTGCTCCGGCAGGCCCAAACGATTGGACTCGTCCAGGCCTTTGGAGGCCGCGACGAGTCGGCCGCCGGAGAGCACTTCGACGAAGAACTCGGTTTGGCCGCTCAGTGGCAGCGTGGCCGGCAGTTCTGGCTGGGCCAGCTGGTCGGCAATTTCGGCCGCTCTCAGCTGGACCACCTGATCGACGCTGCCGTAGAGCTGCGCCCTGATGCTGGCAAGAATCAACACTCCGCCCACGGCAAGAATGGCGGCGACGACGATCGCGGTGGTCGCGGCGATTCGGGTCCGCAACGAGACACGAAGCCACCAGCGGCCCGGCGACGCCGGGCGGGTCATCCAGTCCCATTCAGGACATAGCCCCGGCCCCGGACGGTGCGAACGGTCGATCTGCCGAACGGGACGTCGACCTTCCGTCGGAGGTAGCCCACATACACCTCGACGACGTTGGCGCCCCGGCCGAAGCCTGCACCCCATACGTGATCGAGAATTTCCTGCTTGCTGCGTGGGTTGCCCTGACCACGGATCAGGTATTCGAGCAACGCGAACTCGCGCTGGGTCAACTCGATCGGCGTCTCACCACGCCGGACGGTGCGTCGGCGCGGGTCGAGGACCAGATCGCCCAGAACGAGCTCGATCGGTTCACCTGACTCCGTCCGCCTCGCCAAGGCGCGGCAGCGGGCAACGAGCACCGAGTAGGAGAACGGTTTGCGCAGATAGTCGTCGGCACCGAGGTTCAACACATCGACCTCGATCGAGTGCCCTTCGCTCGCCGTCAGCACCAGAATCGGTGTCCAGACGCCTTCTTCGCGCAATCGCCTGCACACCTCGGTTCCCGACAACACGGGCAGCATCAGGTCGAGCACCACGACGTCGTAGTCGTGTTCCTTTGCCAGCCGATAACCGGTCTGGCCGTCGTGGCACACGGTCGCACTCAGCCCGCTGGCCTCGAGTCCCTCGGCCAGGGCACGCGCGAGGCGCACTTCATCTTCGACAATCAGTACGTCCAGCACAGCACCATCACACCAGTTCGGCGAGCAGTTGGAAAGAAAATGGCGAAAGACCCGCCGGAGCACCATTCCGGGTGGAATAACACCTTCCTGGGAATGGTTGTCAACAATGCACTAGTTGCACTCACCAATGAGGAGTCCCATGAAGGTCCGCAACTCGATCCGTTCACTGAAGAACATGCCCGGCGCCCAGGTCGTACGCCGACGCGGACGCACGTTCGTCATCAACAAGCAGAACCCGCGGTTCAACGCCCGCCAGGGCTAGCAGCTCAGTGGCGCTGCCGCTCCGCGGTGGGAGAAAGGGTGCGAGTCAGCACGCCAGGATTCGCAAGTGTGCGAATCTGCACGACATTTCGCCCCTGATTGGTGCAAACGCGCACACTTTGCGGGGCCCATCCCTCATTCCCCCAATTTCGTATTTGATCCTAAGCGCCTGACTCAGCCGCGAAACTGTGCTGCGAGGGGGCACTCGAACGGGTCGCGGGCGCGCAGGCCGACGTTGTTGAGATAGCCGACGACGATGCCGTAGGACGCGAACAGGCCGACCTCGCTGTAGCTCACGTCATGCTCGGCGCAATAGGCCCGCACGATCGGCTGGGCGAGCTTGAGATTGGGTCGGGGCATGCTCGGGAACAGGTGATGCTCGATCTGGTAGTTGAGTCCGCCCATGGCGAAATCGACCAGCAATCCGCCCCGCACGTTACGCGACATGAGCACCTGGCGGCGAAGGAAATCGATCTTCATCGTCGCCGGGACGATCGGCATTCCCTTGTGGTTGGGCGCGAAGGATCCGCCGAGGCACAACCCGAACACGGCCATCTGCACGCAAAAGAACGACGCCGCCTTGCCGGCAGGCAGGAACATCGCCAGCACAGCCACATAAGCTGCCAGCCGGGTGAGGACGAGGACGGCTTCGGCACGTTGATGCGGCACCGAATGCGGTCGCAGGACGGTCTGGATGCTCTCACGGTGGAGGTTGATGCCCTCGAGCGTCAGCAGCGGGAAGAAGAACCAGCCCTGGTGCCGGGCGAACCAGCCTGGGAATCCGGTACGACCCTCGACGATCTTGCGGGTGAACGCGATCGCCCCGGGACCGATGTCGGGGTCCTTGTCCTCCTGGTTCGGAGCGGCGTGATGCCTGTTGTGCTTGGACCGCCACCAGCCGAAACTCAGTCCGGCGAAGGCCCCCGACAGGATGCGCGACATCCATTCGTTCCAGGCCGCGGACTTGAAGATCTGCCGGTGCGCGCCGTCGTGCCCGATGAAGCCGAACTGTGTCGCGACAACGCCGAGGGCGGCGGCCAGGATGAGCTGGAACCACGAGTTGCCGAGCAGGAAGAACCCGACCCAGATCGCCACGAACGAGGCGATGGCGACGAGGATTGTGGTCCAGTACCAGGCGTAGCGGCGGTTGAGCAGCCCTGCTGCCCGGACCTCGCCCATGAGGTCGGTGTAGAGGCTGACGAACTGGTCGGGGGCCGGCACGTCGCGAGCCGGGATCGCATCGGCGACCATTGCGGACGGTTGAATGCGCTCCATCGCTACGCGACCTCCTCCGGGCTTGGACAACAATGAGCCTCAAGGGCTCAAGCGAGAAGATCTCTCACTTTCATCATGACATATGCCGGCACAAGTGCGCTTCTGTCAGGCGCGGAATCGCTCACCTCGAGGCGGACCTGTTAGCGGGCGTTGTAGTGCGCTGTCACCTGTGCGGGAGTGAGAGCCGCGTTGTAGATCGCGATCTCGTCCAACGAGCCCTGGTAGAAGTTGGTGCCCGAGGCGAGCCGCCCGAAGGTTATGACCGACTGGCCAGTGAGCGCGAAGATATTGCCCGTCGACGCGGACACGAGAGTGCTCCCATCGACATACAGCGTGGCCACGCTGCTCAGCGCGACCCGCGTGAAGACCACGTGATGCCACTGCCCGTCGTTGTATCCCGCGCCCGACGAGATCGACACGTCAGTGTCGCCGAAGATTCCGCCACCGATGCCCGCAACGATCACGCCGTCCGAGCGGAGTGAGACACCGAAGTCGTTGTTGGTGCCGGTGATGTTGGAGTCGACAAGACCCGCACCCTGTGACCACCTCGGATCAGTGCCGATGCCCTGTGTCGACTTGAACCAGAACTCGAGTGAGAAGTTGCCGGAGACCTGACGGGCAACACTGCCATAGTCGTTGACGCCGTCGAACTGTGCTGCCGTGTTGCCGGCGATCGCGCCCGCTTGCGCCAGGGTCGGCCCGCCGAAGTATGTGCCGGTGTTGGTGCCTTCGCTGTCGACGATCGATGTACCCGAGGCCTCGCCGAGTCGGTAGTAGTTGACCAGGCTGGTCTCGGCAACGATGGTCTCGTTGTACGGCGGCGTGACTGTGATGGCGACGGTGTCGTTGTCGCTCAAGGCGCCACCGGATCCGGTGTTGCCCTGGTCGTTGGTGATGATTTGCAGGCTCGCTGCTCCGGTGAAGTTCGTGGTCGGGGTGAAGCTCATTCCGACCAGCGCGGTGTTGACGTAGGCGGTCGTTCCGGTGAACGTCATGGTGGTGTCGACGATGCCGTCCCCAACGGTGAAGGTTAGCCCGCCGGTGGTCGACAAGGTCGTCGCACCGTTGACGCCGACCAGCTGGACCTGCACCGGACTGGACGCGGCGTCGGCGTCGCTGATCGAGATGAGGTTGGCGTTGGCGGTCGAGAACACCTCCGCGATGTTTTTGCCCGTCGTCTGGGCGGCGGGCTTCGTGTTGACCGGAGCGTCGTTCACGGCACTGAGCGCGATCTGACGGGTCGCGGTGTTGCTCGGAACGCCGTCGCTGACCACGAACGTCACCGCGTGGTTGCCCGAAACCACCGCGTTCGAGGTGTTGCGGTACTGGATTGAGCGCAGAGCGGCCTGGTAGTTGGCGACTGTGGCGTTGCCTGTGAGGGTGAGTATGCCGGTGGAGGCGTTCCAGCTGCCGGTGATGCCGGTGAGCGTGGAGTAGATGAGTGTGTCCTGGCCGTTGACGTAGTTGGTCGTCATCGACACGGTGGCTCCGGTGAGGGTGCTGGCATCGGCGTCGGTGACGGTGATCCCGGCGTCCAGTGCGACGTTGGCGCCGTTCTCGGTGAAGTTCAGGTTGGCGCCGGTCGTCGTGACGACCGGCGGCGTGGTGACCGTGATGGCGACGGTGTCGGTGTCGGTCAGGACACCACCGGTTCCGGTGTTGCCCTGGTCGTTGGTGACGATCTGCAGGCTGGCCGCGCCGGTGAAGTTGGTGGTGGGGTTAAAGCTCAGTCCGTCCAGCGCGGTGTTGACGGCGGCGATGGTTCCGGTGAACGTCATGGTCGTGTCGGCGGTGCCGTCGCCGACGGTGAACGCGAGGCCGCTGGTGGTCGACAAGGTCGTCGCACCATTGGTGCTGACCAGCTGGACCTGCGCCGAACCGGCATCGATATCGCTCACCGAGATCAGGCTGCCGTTGCCAGTCGAGAACACCTCAGGGGTGCTTTTGGGCGTCGTCTGGCCGGCGGGGACGGAGTTGACCGGCGCATCGTTGACAGCCGTGACGTTGAAGGTAAACGTGTTGGGCGAGGCGTCGAGGTCGCTGCCTCCGTTGGCCGTACCTCCGTCGTCCTGGACCTGAAATGAGAACGAGGCGTAGCCGGTGCCGTTGGCTCCGGCAACCGGAGTGAACGTGAGAAGTCCGGACGTGATGTTGGCGGCGGAGACGAATTGGCCGGCGGTGACCGCGACCCCGCTGAGCTTCAACGCCCCGACTGCCGGCAGCGTCGTCATCTTGACCGCAAGGAGCGCGTTCGCGCCGTTGTCGGGTGTGTCATACATGCCAAAATCGGCGGTGGCGAACGTGTAGGAAGCGTCCTCGTTGACGGTCAGAGTCCCGCCCGTTCCGACCGGCGGGTCGTTGACGGCGGTGATCGCGATCTTGCGGCTGGCGATGTTGCTCACATTGGTGCCGTCGGAGACCACGGTGGTGACCGTCCTGGAGGCCTGCGTCGGGAAGTTGCTGTTGTTGTTGTACGTGATGGATCGCAGGGCGGCCTGGTATTCCGCGACCGTCGCCGATCCTGACAAGGCCAGGACGCCGGTGGAGGCGGTCCAGGTGCCGGTGATGGCGCCCATCGTGGTGAACGCGAGGGTGTCTTCGCCGTTGACGTAGTTGGTGGTCATGTCGACGGTGGCCGACGTGAGGTTGGCATCATCGGCGCTGGCGACGGCCACACCGGTGTCGAGGGCCGTGGTGCCGTTCTCGATGTAGGCGAGATCGGCGGCGGTCGCGGTCACCGTGAGCCCCGTGCCGAGCTGGTAGTGGTTGGTGACCGTCGCCTGACTCAGCACCGAGGTGTAGAAGGAGACCTCGTCGATCGAGCCGTTGAAGAATCCGCCGAAGTTGCCGTCCGACGAACGGATGACCGCGCCGATGACGAAGCCGGTGGGATCCATCACTGTTGCCCGGGTCGCCGCCTGCGATGTGAGCGCAACTCCATCGATGTAGATCACGAGAGTCGTCCCGTTGTACGTTTCGACCACGTTATGCCAGTTGCCGTCATTGACCGCGTACGGCAACGGGAACTGCTTGTCGTTGCCGCCTCCGTACCCCCACGAGGTCATCGACGTTCCGCCCGCGTCGATCCAGAGTCCGAACTCCTGGTTGGTCGCCCCGGCGCCGTAGGCGAAAAGAGTCTGGCGCGAGGCACTCGAGGTCTTGAACCACATCTCCACCGAGCGGGTGGCGGCTCCGACCGGTATCCCGGTCGTCCCCGTCATATTCACGTAGTCGTTGACCCCGTCGAACTGGCCGGCAGTGTTGGTATCGCCCGACATGGCACCGGCGACACCCTGAGTGACGCCGTTTTTGTAGTCACCGATGTTTCTGCCCTTGTTGTCAGCGGCGCGCGGGTACGCGGCCGGGGTGACCTGAAAGTTGTCGATGTGCAGTCCGGTGGTGTCGCTGCCGGCTGCTGACCCCGCTTGGCCATCCATGATCCCGGCCTTGCCGGCGGCGGCCAGGGAAGAGTCCACCGCCGAGAGCACTTGCACTCCGTTGACGAAGAGCTTGATCGTGGTGCCGTTCATGTCGAGCTTGACCCGATACGTCTCGCCGGCCACCAACGTCGCCGAGTTCAGTGCCGAGGTGGCCAGCCAGGCCGGTGTCGAGCCCGTCCCTTTCACGATGTTCCAAGTCTTGTCGGTCTCCCAGCGGGCCATGTAGTACGTCGAGTTGGCGGTGTTCAGCCTTCCGATGACGCCTTTGCCGGTGTTGAGCGTTCCACCCTTGTAATAGAGGTCCGCCTCGACCGAGTAGTTCGCGCTGGCGGGCGTCGCCGTCGTGTAGTCGATCGTGTAGCCGGCACCGCTACGGCGAGCGCGGTTCTCGGAGCTGAGGATTTCCGTGGTGGTGCCGAGTTGGTGCGTCCAGGTGGCGCCGACCTCCCCGGTGTGGCTGGTCAACGCCGTCGTGGAGGATCCCGTGAAGGAATCCGCGGACCCGAGGGTCGCCGAGGCCTCGCCGAGGCGCCAATGGCTGAGGAGTCCGGTCGTGGCGCCAACTGCGTTGGCGTAGTCGATCTTTGCGACGCTCGCCGAGGTCGCGAGGTCCTGGTTGCCCACCTGATCAGTGACGACAAACCGGTACTTGTAGCAGTTGCCGTTCGCCACCTGATTGTCGTTGTAGGGCGAGGTGGGGCTGTCGGTTCCGCGATCGCTGAAACCGGTGAACGTGCCGCACGCGCCCGCACTGAGTGGTGCGGAGGCGCGCTGGAGCCGGCGGGACGCGATGCCCGAGCCGCCTGTGTCCGTGCCGCCTGCAAACGTCGCCGTGACCAATCGGCCCGGCTGGTAACCGTCCAGATAGGAAATGGAGCCCGCGGTCGGAGCGGTCGAGTCGTTGACCATCGACAATGTCGTGGTGCCGGAGTTGTTGGCCACGTCGCGACCCGTCACGACCTCGCCGGGCGAGGTTGTGGCTCCCGCGGTCCAGCTGAAGGCATTGGAGACGTAAGGCCCACCCGCCGGCGACGACACCGTCGAAGGAGTGTGCGTCCAGCCGGTCGAGGTCCCGGTCAGTGTCGCGGTCGCGCTCGAAGCGGGGCCCGAACCGCCGTCGGTCACGGCATTCGCGACGGTGAACGAGCCCGCGGCCACGCCCCGGTAGTAGATCGTGTTGCCGGACTTGAAGGCTCCGCCGGTGACGCCGGACAAGGTGACCGCGTTGACCGGGTTGGTGGCGTCCGCCGCCGCAACGGTGACGGTGCTGCTCTTGGCGCTCTCTGTCCCCGTCCAGTTGGCGCCCAGTACGGGTGTGACCGAATAGGTCCAGGTGCCCGCAGGCACGTTGGTCTCGATGCAACTTGTGGCGGCGACCGTCCCGGCACACGCTGCGTGCACCGTCTGTGGCGTCGACCCGGAGAAGCGCTTGACGATGTAGCCGGCCACCGGGCCGCCGTTCGACAGGGTGCTCGCGGCCCAGCTGACCGTCACCGACTGCTCGTTGGCACTCAACGTCGGGATCGCACCCGCGTTGACCGTCGTGGCGGCGGCGGCACCGTTGCCTCCCGGGTCGGAGCCGGCGAACCAATAACCCCAGGCCGCGCCCATCACGAGGGTGAACGCAACAACAGACGCCAACAGACGCCAAATTTTGGTCCTTCGCCTGTTCCGAAGATCTCGTTCCTCCGTCCGGATCATGGGCCGGCCGCCAGGAAGATGGTGAGGGTGGCGCCTTGGCATGCGTTCGCCGCCGAGGTGCTCATCGAGAGCGCGTTGGTCAGCGTGACCGGCAGCGTTCCGTTGACGGCGCCGACTTTGGCCGGCACGGTCCAACCGGTCGTCTGGGTGGTGAAGCTCACCACCGACACGTCACAGCCGGAGTGGCCGGCGTCGACGGAGAAGCCGTTGGCTCCCTGGCTCGTATCGAGTGAGAGCGATCCGACACGTATGGAGGACGCGTTCGGGTTGGTCACCGTGAGGATGACACTTGACTGTCCACCGGGAAAGAGGTCGACGGTCGGTGCCCCGGGACTCAGCGTCACCGAGACCGTGGTGCCTGTTTCTCCGGAGCCGGATCCATCTCCGGTCGCACTCCAGTACGCGAAAGCCGTGCCCCCGAGTGCCACGGTGAGCAAGACCATCAGCGCGGCAATCGAGACCCTTCCGGGCATACGGCGGTTCATCGGTCGCCCCGTGTGCCGGACGCGGTGTAGCCAAGCTTCAAGGACGCACCCTTGCACCCGTCCTGGTTGACCGGCCGGTTGAGCATGCCGACTTGGGGCCACGTCTTGCGGTCAAGGTCGAGGCTGCTGAACGTGCTCGTCGAACGGGCCGCGATGGTGATGGCCACATCGCTCGCCTGTGTGAGTTGGAAGTCGCCGACCGTGCACGGACGGGCTCCGCCGGCGCGCGGGGCGTCAATGTCGCTGAGGGTCACGTCGAGGCCGGTGACGGCGAGGGGAAAGTTGTGGGGGTTCGTGATCTCGAGGTCGAGCGACACAGTGACGCCCGGTGAGATGACTTCACTGGCGTTGCCCTTGATGGTGAAGGACGAGGACGGGTCGCCCGAGCGGCCTTCACCACTCCCCCCGCTGTCACCATCACCGTCGCCGCTTTTGGTCGGGTCGCAGGAACGCAGAAGGATGATGGCGGCGATCACGAGTATTAAGGCCAAGATGCAGCCGCGCACATAGCGTTTGCGCGCAACGTCGTTCATCGTGTCCTCCCCGTGGATCATTGGCCGTGCCAACGGCGTCAACGGTGCCGACTGCATGTCGGTACCGCGATGTGGCAGATGGGGGCCGGGCGGGCTTAGCGCCCCGCCCCCAGTCCGCTACTCACATCTGGATCAGCTGGCGCTGACGACGTATTCGATCACGACGGCGGCGTCTTTACAGGCGTCCTGATTGTCGGTCGAGTTGTCGAGGCTGATCGTCAGACCGCTCCACGCGCTGCCGGTGATGACGTCGGCGTCGACGTCCGCGGTGCCACCGATCGAGTACCAGGCCGCGTCGCAACCCACTGCAGGGTCCTCTACGACACTCGCCGTGACCGAGCCGACATGGACCGGTCCGGCGTTTGTGTTGGTGAAGGTGCCTGAGAGGTTTTTCGCGACTCCGCCCGGAGCCAGGCCGGTCACACTGCTCGTCTGGTTGACCGTGACGTCTGAGCTCGTGCCAGTCGTCGCTCCGCCGGTGCCGTCGCCGCCCTGGGTCCAGTAGGCAAAGGCCACGCCGGCGATGCCGACGAGAAGAAGGGTTGCTGCCAAAACGGCAGCGGTTCTTTTGGTGAAATTGCGCATGTCAAAACTCCCATTTGACTGTGCGGAGACCGCGCGGTAACCCGCTCGCTCCCCAAGTGCCCGAGACTCACGCAGCCAAAGACTGAGTAACGCCATTTCGATTCAAATTGAACCGAACAATGCGAAGCCTATTGCTTAGGGGGTCATCGGTGTGTTAGACGCACCGATTGCTTCCAAACAGTACTTCAGAGTCTTCGGCACTCCGAAAATTTCTGGTCAGCAAATATGATCCTGGCGCCCAACACCCGCTGACCTGCATACCTCTCGGGCCGGTCCCGACTACCGCCCTCGTCATGCGCCGCCACGGTGCTGGACGCGCCCGTCGACAACCGTCAAGGCGACGGGTGCCGAAGCGAGCTCGTCGGGAGCCGCCTGGAGCGGATCGACCGTGAAGGCCGTGAGGTCGGCGCGCTTGCCCACACTGACCGTTCCAGCGACGCTCTCCTCGCCGACCGACCACGCCGCGCGGCTTGTGTAGCCCTCAAGTGCGACGCGGGCGCCGATGGCCTGTTCGGGATGGATCGGACGCCTCGCCGGCTCACCTGCGCGGCGCCGCAATTGTGCCGCCGCGAGGACACCACGCGGGTCGAAGTGTGCAATGGGCCAGTCCGAACCGAGCACCACCGGAACTCCGGCATCGTGCAGGTCACGGCAACGCCAGCCGTTGCTGGCCCTTTCGGGACCCAACCGCGTCGACCAGTTGTCCGAGCCGTCGGGTTTGGTGTATTCGGTGCAGTGCGTCGGCTGCATGCTGGCAGTGACCGACAGTCTCGCGAACTGCTCCACGACGGCATCTGGAATCGTCTCGATGTGCTCGATCCGATGCCGTATGCCGTTGCCCGACAACGCTGTCGCCGCGTCGATAGCCTGCAACACGCGCTCCACGGCCCGGTCTCCGATCGCGTGCGTGGTGGTCGGGACGCCATTGGCGTGCAAGAAGGTGATCGCCGCGGCGTAGGTCTCGGGATCGGACCATACCGAGCTCAGGGACTCGCCAAGAGTGTCCGGGGCGGCCAGCCACGCCGTGCCGTTGTCGACGGTGCCGTCGATGAAGAGCTTGACTCCGCCGACCGACCACAGTCGGCCGCCGAGCCCCTGCACACCGACGAGGTCCTTCCACTCGGACTCCGTCGTGCCGGGCAGGCACCACGGGAAACAGCGCAGTCTGATCGGGAGATCTCCCTCGTCCTCGATCGCGGCATACACCTTGCTCGCACGCGCGGTGTGCTCCAGGGCGTGTGCGCCGGTGATGCCATGTCTGGCCATCTCGGTGAGTGCCTCGCGCACCAGACGGGTGAGTTCCACGCCGGTGATCTCCGGCATGGCGGAGACGACGAGATCCATCGCGGCCATCTCGTGCAACAGCCCGGTGGGGTGGCCGTCGCGATCGCAGACGATCGTCGAGCCGTCGTGGAACTGGCGCGGTCCGGTGATTCCGGCCTGACTAAGCGCCGCCTTCGACACCAACGCGGAGTGGCCGTCGAAAAGCCTGAGCAGAGTCGGCCTGCCGCCCACGGCGCGTTCGATCAGCTCGTGCGTGATCGGCTGACCGCCGAAGAGATTGGGGTCAAGACCCCACCCCCTCACCCAGTCCCCGGCACCCAGTCCGGCAGATGCCTCACGAAGCATGCGCTGAAGCTCTTCGACCGTACCGGCGCCGAGCAGCCCGACGCCCACGGTCATCTCGGCGCCCATCACGGGATGGATGTGGCAATCGATGAGGCCGGGCGTGACCGTCGCACTCCCCAGGTCGACGACCTCGGTGTCGCGGGACGCCCATCGGCCGATGGCGGCCCGCGTGCCGAGAGCCGCGATGCGACCTCCGGTCACAGCCACTGCCGTGTAGGGCCGGGGGTCGTCGTCGAGCGTATGGATCGTGTCGGCCGCGATGATGAGCTCGATGGTCATGAGACGACAACCTCCGCGCTCTCGACGTCGTTTTGCCGGCCCATCAGCTCGATGACCTCCGGGCGAACCCGCCGCAGCCACAAGGCTCCGGCCACTCCGACGGCGAACACGACCGGCATGATCAGCAACAGAACCACATTGACCGACTGGCTGGCTCCGGTGAGCACCGCGATGTTCTTGATGAACAGGTAGATGACACCGAGCATCAGGACCGAGGAGAGCACCGCCGACCCGGCGAGGACACGTGATTTCCTTGTCAGCGGCTGCCTCAGGAAATAGGCCACCGAAGCGAGGGACGCCAGGCCTTGCAGCGCCACGATCCCGACGACACCGGGAGTGTTCACGCTGATGAGCAGGTCCCGGAACGGATCGAGCCCAGCGAAGGCGCAGAGGCCGATCACGAGCAGTGCGACCACGCTTTGCACCGCGCCCGCCACGTATGGGCTTCCGGTGCGCGGGTGCAACCGGCCAAGGGCGGAGGGAAGGCCTCCGACACGGGCCAGGGCGTAGACATAGCGGTTGATCGCATTGTGGAACGCGAGCTGCGAGGCATACACGCTGGTGACGATGAGGACGTACGTCAGCTTTTCGGCCCAGCCACCGACATACGAACCGATGACGTTGAAGAACAGCGTCGGTCCTTGCTTGCCGGCTTCGGCGACCGTGTTGGCCTCGCCGAGCGCCTGCACGACCGACCACACGATGAACGCGTAAAACAGGCCCATGAACCCGACCGCCACGTAGGTGGCCCGCGGAATCGTCCGCTCGGGGTTGCGGGCCTCGGCGCGATAGAGCACCGTCGATTCGAAGCCCATGAAGGCGGCAAAACAGACGCCGACGACGGCAAGCACGCCGGGATCGGTCAGGTGGCTCGGTGAGAACGAGGAGAACTCCAGGCCGGTGGCGCCGCCGTGGGCAACGATGGACAGCCCCATGAGGGCCAGGATGCCGCTCTCCAACAGGATGAGGACACCGAGCACCTTGATGCCGACGTCGAGCCCGAAGTAGCCGAGCAGCCAGACCAGTCCGACGGCGACGACGGCGATGAGGGGCCAGGGCAAGCTGACGCCGAGAAGGACCTCGAACGCGTCCTGCGCCTGGACGGCGAAGAGCCCGTAGACCCCGATCTGCAAAGCGTTGTAGGCGACAATCGCCGCGACCGCGGAGGCGAACCCGGCCACGCCTCCGAACGCGTGGCCGATGTAGACGAAGAACCCACCCGTCTGCGGAATCTCCTTCGCCATCGCGGTGAAACCCACCGAGAAGATGCAGAGGACGATGCCCGCGGCAAGGTAGCCCAGAGGCACGCCGACTCCTCCGATCGACAGGGCGATGGGCGCGACTCCTGCCATCACCGTGAGCGGCGCCGCGGCGGACACCACCATGAAGGTGACGCCCGGAACTCCAAGCAGGTTGGGTCTCAAGCCAGTGCGGCCCAACTCTGTGGTCGGACTCTGTGGTCGGCGTGGGGCGTTGTGGGCCATAAGGACCCTCCTGGGTGGTGTCAACGCGTTAAAACGAATATGATTCGTTTAGTATCATCATGAAGCGCGCTGCTGGCAAGAGGTAGCGCTCAAGTTTTTTGATTTGCCACGGAGGCGCACTGATGGCGAGACCGTCCCAGCCGATCCTCTCGGCCGACAAGATCGCCGTCGCGGCCATTGAAGCGGTCGACACCGGCGGACAATTCACGATGCCCGGAATTGCCAACGCTCTCGGGGTCAGTCCCTCGTCGCTCTACAACCACGTGTCGGGCAAGCGCGAGATCGTCGAGATAGTCCGGGCTCGCCTGATCGCGGAGCACCCTATGCACGTCGACCCCGACGCATCATGGGAGGAGTCGGTGGTCGGTGTCCTGCGGGCCTACCGCGCGAGCTTTGCCAAGCATCCACGCCTCATCCCGATCCTGACGTCACACACGGTGGCGGCGCCCGCGGTCATGGAGGTCTATGAGTCTCTGGCCATGGTGCTGCGGGACGCCGGCATACCCGACACCGAACTCCTCGACGCCATAACCCTCATCGATTCGTTCTCGATCGGATCGGCGCTTGACCTGGCGGCTCCGGACGAGGTGTGGGATTCGGGCAACGCCGCCGGGCCGACGTTGCGCGCGGCGATCGCGGCGGCCCCTGTCGGGCGTGCGCGCGCCGAGCAGTCATTCGAGTTCGGGCTCGAGGTGCTGCTCATCGGGTTGCGCAAGCACGGCGCCGGATCCGGACCGGTCTAGCGCGGAGCCATGCGGAGGGCGCCGTCCATCCTGATCGTCTCGCCGTTGAGGTAGTCGTTGTCGATGATGGCGAGGGCGAGCTTGGCGTACTCCTCGGGACGCGCCAGGCGCTGCGGGAACGGAACTCCGGCGGCGAGGGCGTCGCGGAACTCCTGCGAGACGGTGGCGAGCATCGGCGTCTCGACGATGCCCGGCGCGATGGTGCAGACGCGGATTCCGTACTGAGCCAGGTCACGTGCGGCGGGGAGGGTCAGTCCCACGATGCCGCCCTTGGAGGAGGCGTATGCGGCCTGGCCGACCTGACCGTCATAGGCGGCGATCGACGCGGTGTTGATGACGACGCCGCGCTGGCCGTTCTCGTCCGGCTCAGTTGCCGCGATCGCCTCGGAGGCGACCGCGAGGACATTGAAGGATCCGATCAGGTTGATCTGGATGACCTTGGCGAAAGTGTCGAGGTCATGGACGCCCTTCTTGCCCAGGATGCGCATGGACGGGCCGATGCCGGCACAGTTGACGACCGTGCGCAGCGGCGCGGCTTCGGCCGCCTTGGCAACAGCCGCGCGAACCTCATCGCCGTTGGTCACGTCGGTGGCGGCATACGTGATGCCATTAACCTGCGGCGCGTTCTCGATGGCGCCGGCGAGGTCGAGCGCGAAGACGGTTGCGCCGTTTGCGGCGAGGGCCGCCGCGGTGGCAGCGCCAAGTCCGGAGGCTCCGCCGGTGACAATCGCGGCGGTGTTGTCGAGCTGCATGGGGTCTTCGCTTCCTTCGTGTCCAATGATCCGAAGGCAACGCTACCGAGCCCGGCGATCGACAACTCTTTGCGTCCAGACGAGAGGCCCCGGCAGCATCTCTGCTGTCGGGGGCCCTCGTATGGGACTAGCTCCGCTTGCGAGCCGTGATCAGCAGGTACTCCCAGTCGAGAACCGTGTGGCTGTCGCCCCGATCGAAGCGCCGTGCGAGGTCGGCGAGCGCCTCGTCGAGCGCGGCAATCTTCTCTGGGTCGCCGGCGATGGCCTTGTACACGGCAATCGTGGGGCCGTAGTTGGCCTTGAAGTAGTCACGGAATGCCTCGGGCATCCCGAAGTGCTCCACCCTCACCGACTGCCGGCGTGCATCGACATCGGTCACCCGGTCTCCGAGCAGCGCGCGGACATGGTCCTCGCTCCCCCACAACGGCGGCGGCTGGGCACCGGGCGGGGGCGGCGGCGCGTACGGCTTCATCGTCGCGAACATCTAGCCGATGAATCCCTCCGGAGTCCAGTTCAACAGGCCGATCGTTCCGGCCGGCCGGCATACGCGGACCAGCTCGTCGGCGCTCGCCTGACGGTGCGGGGCGAACATCACACCGACACAGGACAGCACGGTGTCGAACTCGTCGTCGCCGAACGGCAACGCCTCGGCATCGGCTTGGCGCCATTCCAGCTCGACTCCCCGCTCTTCAGCCTCCTGCCGTCCGACCTCCAGGAGTTCGGACGGAGGTCGCTGGCCACCACGCTCGCACCGGCGAGGGCGGCGGGTATGGCGGCATTGCCCGAGCCGGCCGCCACGTCGAGCACGTGGTCGCCGCGTCGCACTCCGCACGCCTCGACCAGCCTCGGACCCAGGTCCGCGATGATCTCGGTCGCCACGGCCGGGTAGCCGCCGAGGGCCCACATCGCGCGGTGCCTGGCCTTGAGAGCGCGGTCTGCCTCAACCGCGTCGATCAGTTCGGTCATGTCATATTCTCCTCAGTTGTGATCCCCCGGTGAGTGATGTGTTCATGGTGGTCCGAGGACCAATGACGGCACATCCGTGCAACGCACGGATTTTCTGCCGTAATGTTCGGTCATGGCCGTGGCCAGCTGGGATCAATTGACAGCCCGCGAAAAGGCGGTGCTGGCAGCCGTCGAGCGTCGCCTGAGCAACGGCGAGATCGCCGACGAGCTCTTCATTTCGGTGCGGACCGTCGAGAGCCATATCGCCTCGCTGCGCCGCAAGCTCGAAGCTGATCACCGCGGCCCAGTCCCAACGGAGTACGGCTGTCCAGGTGCCGCAGAACTCCTTCGTCGGTCGCGTCGGCGATCTCGAGACCGTACGGGCGTTGCTGGAACGGGAGCGATGGGTCACCATCGTCGGCCCGGCCGGTAGCGGCAAGACCCGCCTTGCCCTTGAGGTGGCCGCCGCCGATGATCGTGTCCCGGTCGTGGCGGAGCTGGAGCACTCGAAGCCCGGCGCGGTGGTCAGCGTGCTGGCCAAGGCCATAGGCCTGGGGGTCGACAGCAGCGCCGACCCGGAGGCGGCTTGCGCAATGGCGTTGGCCTCGCGGCCATACCTGCTGGTCATCGACAATTGCGACCGGGTGACTGGGGCGGTCGGCGAGGTGGTCGGCCGGTTGTTGTCGCTGGCCGGGTCGCTGACGGTGCTGGCGACCTCGCGGTCGCCGATCGGCGGCCCCAATGAGACTGTGCACCAGCTTCTGCCGCTTGCGGTCGACAGAGGCGAAGCGACCGGGGCAGTTCAACTGTTCCTCGACCGGGCGAGGACCGCGGCGCCGACTGCAGAGATCTCGGCCGAGGATCGTGTGCTCGTGGCCGGCATCTGCAAGCGACTCGACGGGCTCCCGTTGGCCATCGAGCTGGCGGCCGCCCGGATGCGGCATCTCTCCCTCGGTGAGTTGGCGGCACGTCTCGAGGAGGGTTTCGGTCCCCTCGACAACGCCGGGGCGCCGAGCCGTCATCGCACCCTCAAGACCGCATTCGAATGGACCTGGGATCTCCTGGACCGCGACGAACAATCGGTGATGTGTCACCTGGCCGCACTACCCCTTACCTTCGACGTCGGGCTCGCCGAAGCCGTGTCGGCGCCCGGTGCCGGTGGCGTCGTCTTCCGGTTGCTCGACCGGTCGTTGGTGTCCCCCACCGTCAAGGTCAGCGACCCCAGGCGCTTTCGGCTGCTGGATTCCTTGCGCGAGTTCGTGCTCGAGCGCACCGAACCCACGATCGTCGAGGACGTTCTTCGCACCCATGCCTTGCACCACGCCACTCTGGCGGGCGAATTGACCAAGCGGTCCCGCACCGATGACAGCAAAGAGGCCGCCGACATGGCCAATCGTCTCTGCCCGGAGATGAACGCCGCCATCCGCTGGGCCATCTCGGGAGAACACCAGCTGGCCCTCGCGCTCGCGCGTGCACTGTCCGTGGGTTGCGAGCAGTACGGAGCCGACCCCGACAGCCTCAAGGCGATCGCCCGTGCGGCACGCGACCCCAAGGTTCGGAGCGTGGCGACCCCGGCAGACCTCCTCGCGATCGGGATCGCGCTCTGCTACGACGACCTTGACCTCGTCGCCGAGCTGGCCGAGATCGCGCTCGACATTGCCGACGACGATCAATCCGAGCTCGCGGCACGCCACCTCGCCGGATACGCCGACGCCTATCGGCAGCGCGGCAAGTCGGCGCTCGTCCATTTCGACATCGCGGAGCGGCTTGTCGACGAGCTCCTCGACATGTGGCAGCTCGCGTCCGTACGCCAAGGCCGTGGCCTCGCCCTCCGAGGGACCGAGCTGAACGATCCCGAAGGGGCGATTGCCGCCTTCGAATCGGCGATGCACACCTTTGCGCTCGCCGGCGACGCGATGCATGTCAACAATTCCCGCTACATGATGGCGGCGACGGCAGCCCAGTCCGGCCTCGACACGAAGCGGGCCACCTTGTGGGCCGAACAGTGTGCCGCGTATGCCCGCGACAGCGGGAACCGTCACGAGCTCGCCCACGCCGTGCTCACCCGTTCGGCCCTCTCCGCCGGCCCCGACGTCGATGCCGACATCGCCGAAGGACAGGCGCGTTGGACCCTTTAGGGTCGCGCTCTCAGGCGTGGCTCATCGCGACGGCGATGAGGGTCTCGGCCGCGCGGCGGGCGTCGGCGGCGGCGTTGGTGTCGCCCGAGATCGCCGCCGTCGTCTGAGCACCTTCGGCGAGTAGCGCCAGCTGAGGCGCAAGGCTCGCGGGAGCGCCGGCCGCCTCGACGAGCGCGGCGACGTACGCCTGGAAGTCGGCCTTGTGCGAACGGACGATCGCGGCGAGCGACTCGGTGGTGCCGCCCATCTCCCCGAACGAGTTGATAAACGCGCAGCCGCGGAAGTCGCTTTCGTCGAACCAACGGCCGAGGAAGTCAAAGATCGCCAGCAACCGGTCCCGGGGCGAGTCGGCGGACGAAGCTGCCTCGGCCAGGCCTTCGACCCAGCGGTCGTGCCGCCGGCGAAGCACCTGCTCGACGATGTTTTCCTTCGACGGGAAGAGCTTGTACAGGCGCTTCAGGGAGACACCCGACTCGGCCTGAAGCGTGTCCATTCCCACCGACTGGATCCCGCGGGCGTTGTAGAGCCGGTCAGCGGCGCCGAGCACGAGCTCACGGGCGGCTTCGTCAGCCACTGCTGTAGGCATTTTCGCCCTCTTTCCAAATTCGCTCTTGCGTGCACAACGATCGTTCTCTAGTCTAGACCGTAGATGTGGAAAACGACCGTTTTCCACTTTCTTCGAAAGGATTCATCATGGGCACCATCACTGTGGGCACCGAGAACACCACCGACATCGAGCTTTACTACGAGGACCACGGCACCGGGCAGCCCGTCGTGCTCATCCACGGCTACCCGCTCAACGGCGCCTCGTGGGAGAAGCAGTCCGCGGCCCTCCTGGGCGCCGGCTACCGGGTCATCACGTATGACCGTCGCGGCTTCGGCGGGTCGAGCAAGCCCACGACCGGGTACGACTACGACACCTTCGCCGCCGACCTCAACACGGTCCTCGAGACCCTCGACCTGAGCGATGTCGTCCTGGTCGGCTTCTCGATGGGCACCGGTGAGCTCGCCCGGTACGTTGCGACCTTCGGCTCGGACCGTGTCGCGAAGCTCGCCTTCCTCGCTTCGCTCGAGCCCTTCCTCCTGCAGACCGACGACAATCCGGCGGGCGTGCCCAGCGAGGTCTTCGACGGCATCCGCGAAGCCGCCAACGCCGACCGCTACTCCTGGTTCGACTCGTTCTTCGAGAACTTCTACAACCTCGACGAGACCCTCGGCAGCCGCATCAGCGAGGCCGCCGTCCGTGGCAGCTGGGACGTTGCCGTCACCTCCGCGCCGATCGCCGCGGCGGGCGTCGTCGACTCGTGGCTGACTGACTTCCGTGCCGACATCGAGAAGGTCGATGTCCCTTCGCTCATCCTGCACGGCACCGCCGACCGCATCCTGCCGATCGACGCCACCGGCCGCGAGTTCGCCAAGCGGCTCCCCGACGCCAAATACGTCGAGGTCGACGGTGCGCCGCACGGACTGTTGTGGACGCACGCCGACGAGGTCAACGAGGTGCTGCTCACGTTCCTCGCCAAATGATCCAGCACCTGGAGGGCCCCCAGGCGAAGCTAACCTGCGAGCAATGCGTCGAGCTTGGTGAACGACTGCAGTATGCCTTCGCGGGCAATGACTTCCGCCTCGGGCGAGTAGGGCCCCCCACACCATTCGATCCGGGTGCCGCCGCCTTCGTCGACGAACTCGATGCTGAACGTGAAGGGATCGACATCCTCGAATTCGGGTATGCCTAGGAGGTTCTCGTAACCGGCGAGCAACTTGTTTTCGATCACTTCGCTGAACGTCGAGTCGATCGACCAGCTCCTCAAGCCGTTGTAGCTGACCACCGTCAAGCGCCGGTGGCCGCCCACTTTGGCGTCTACCGAGACAGTCTCCCGAAGCGCCGAGACGCCGATCGGGCCGAACCATACGGCAAGCTGATCCTCATCGGTGAACGCCTGGTAGACGACGTCGCGCGGAGCGTTGAAATGGCGGTGGAGGTCGAGCATCAGTTGCGGGTCGGTCATTGGAGTGCCTCGTCGACGGGCTCCGATGGAGAGTCAAAGTAGCAGGACATGGAGACCGCAATCGCCATGCATTCATTGTTGTCCTTCGTCTCCGGTTTTGGCGCGCTTTTCCTGCAGTTGTCTTTCCACGAAGACGTCCGTGCCAGACTCGCCGGGCGGCTCGGCCGGCTCAAGACGGCATCGGATGCGTCGCCTGCCTAAGGTGCTTCGCGATCAATGCGTAGACCTGTCGGGCCTGGTCGATGTCCTTGCCGTCGTACGCGTGGTCAGCTTCGAGTACGACGTGGCGCTCGACCAGGGCTCCGGCCGTCTGGAGACGCTCGGCGTAGCGGTCGCCTTCGGCGCGGAGAAGGTCGCGCTCGGCCGTGATGACCAGCGCCGCAGCGATGCCCGTGAGATCGGCCATGTCGGCGGCGTTGGCGGGTGAGATCAGTCGGTCGACACGCTGTCGAGGGTCGGGGACGTAGGAGCTGTCAAAGATGTCCGCCATCCAGGGCGCAGCACCGGCTTGGCAACGGTGGCGCGCTTGTAGCGGGCGTTCGTCGCGAGGTCGAGCGGTGGGTAGTGAAGCACCTGAAACGCGATCGGAGGCCCGCCCTGCTCGAGGGCCTTGCGGGCCACGGCCGCGGCGAGTCCGCCTCCGGCACTCTGGCCACCCACGGTGAGCCGCCCGCCGTCCCAGCCCTGCTCGACGCCGCGGGCAGCGACCCAACGAACCACCTCGAAGGCCTGGTGGGGTGGCGCCGGGAACCGGTGCTGCGGGGCCACGACGTAGTCGACGTTGACCACGACCACGCCCCCTCCGCGGCGAGGTAGCGGCAGAGCGGATCGTCCAGCTCCGTCAGTGGCAGGACGTAGCCACCGCCATGGAAGTTGACGTGGACAGGTGGGGGCGGGCCTTCGGTCGCTGGCAGGTACACCACCGCCCGCGCCGGACCGATCGAGGCCGGGATCGTCAGCTCGTGGGTTGTGCGTGGAAGCTCGGGAAATCGTCGGTGCGCGGTGGCCCTGCGCCCCGTCCGACGATGCGAACCGCACTGCATCGCCATGGCGGCAAACGCGGCCACCGACAGCCGTGAGAGAACGGACATATCGTCAGATTGTCAGATTCCCTGATGAACCCGACTGCACGGCCAGCAACCGACCCGCGGTCCAGATCGCGGGCGTCCAGGTCGGCGGGCTGTGGCCGACCTGGACGTCGGGATCAGGCGAGGTCGTACCGGTCGAGGTTCATGACCTTGTCCCATGCGGCCACGAAGTCGTGCACGAACTTCTCCTTGGCGTCGTCGCTCGCATAGACCTCGGCGAGTGCACGGAGCTCGGAGTTCGAGCCGAACACGAGGTCGACACGGCTGCCGGTCCACGTCGCTTCGCCCGTGGCGGAACTACGGCCCTCGAAAGTCTCCGCGTCCTCGGACGTCGGATGCCACGTCGTGCCCAGGTCGAGCAGGTTGGCGAAGAAGTCGTTGGTCAACGACCCCGGCGTGGCTGTGAGGACCCCAAGCGGGGACGAGTCGTAGTTCGCGTCAAGCACCCGGAGTCCACCCAGGAGCACAGTCATCTCAGGCGCGCTCAGCGTCAGCAAGTTGGCCCGATCGATCAGGAGGTACTCAGCCGGGAGGCGGTGCCCCTTGCCGAGGTAGTTACGGAACCCGTCCACGGTCGGCTCGAGCGCGGAGAAGGACTCCACGTCAGTCTGTTCCTGCGTCGCGTCCGTACGTCCCGGTGTGAACGGGACCTCTACGTCGTGACCCGCGTTCTTGGCGGCCTGCTCAACGGCTGCGCCACCGGCCAGCACGATCAGGTCGGCCAGGGAGACCTGCTTGCCTCCCTCGTTGAAGCCCTGCCGGATGCCCTCGAGGGTGCGGAGCACCGTCGCCAGTTCGTCGGGGTTGTTGACCTCCCAGCCGTTCTGCGGCTCAAGGCGGATGCGCGCTCCGTTGGCGCCGCCCCGCTTGTCACTACCGCGGAACGTCGACGCCGACGCCCACGCGGTGGCAACCATCTGAGACACGGACAGCCCGGAGGCGCGGACCTCGGCCTTGAGCGTGGCCACGTCGTCGGCATCGATCAGCTCGTGCGTGACCTCGGGGACGGGGTCCTGCCAGATCAGCGTCTCCTCGGGGACCAGCGGGCCGAGGTAGCGCCCGATCGGTCCCATGTCGCGGTGCGTCAACTTGTACCAAGCGCGGGCGAAGGCGTCCGCGAGCTCCTCCGGGTGCTCCAGGAAGCGGCGCGAGATCGGCTCGTACACCGGGTCGAACCGCAGCGCGAGGTCGGTCGTCAGCATCGTCGGCGGACGTGTCAGTGAGCCGTTCTCGGGATCGGGCACGGTGTTGGCTCCGGCGCCATCCTTCGGCCGCCACTGGTTGGCTCCGGCGGGGCTCTTGGTCAGCTCCCAATCGTGGGCGAAGAGGGTCTCGAAGAAGCTGTTGTCCCACGTGGTCGGGGTGGCCGTCCACGTGACCTCCAGCCCGCTGGTGATCGCGTCCCTGCCCTTGCCGGTGCCGAACGAGTTCTTCCAGCCGAGGCCCTGCTCCTCCAGAGGAGCACCCTCGGGCTCGGCGCCGACATGCTCATCCGGGTCGGCCGCACCGTGGGTCTTGCCGAACGTGTGCCCGCCGGCGATCAGCGCGACGGTCTCTTCGTCGTTCATCGCCATGCGGCGGAACGTCTCGCGGATGTCGCGGGCCGAGGCGAGCGGGTCCGGGTTGCCGTTCGGTCCTTCTGGGTTGACGTAGATGAGGCCCATCTGCACGGCGGCGAGCGGGTTCTCGAGCTCGCGGTCGCCGGTGTAGCGCTCGTCGTCGAGCCACGTGGTTTCAGGTCCCCAGTAGACGTCCTCGTCAGGTTCCCAGACGTCGGGACGACCGCCGGCGAAACCGAAGGTCTTGAAGCCCATCGTCTCCAGGGCGACGTTTCCGGTGAGGATCATCAGGTCGGCCCATGAGATCTTGCTGCCGTACTTCTTCTTGATCGGCCAGAGCAACCTGCGTGCCTTGTCGAGGTTGCCGTTGTCGGGCCAGCTGTTGAGTGGCGCGAAGCGCTGCATACCGGCGCCGGCGCCGCCGCGGCCGTCACTGATGCGATAGGTGCCCGCACTGTGCCACGCCATGCGGATGAAGAGCGGCCCGTAGTGACCGAAGTCGGCCGGCCACCAATCTTGCGAGTCCGTCATCAGCGCCGCGAGGTCGCTGCGCACGGCGTCGAGGTTGAGGGACTTGAACTCCTCGGCGTAGTCGAAATCTTCGCCCAGGGGGTTGGCCACGGCGGGGTGCTTGCGGAGAATCTTCATGTTGAGCTGGTTCGGCCACCACGTACGGTTGCCGGCGCTCTCAGTCGGGTGCTCGGGAACGCTGGTGTGGACGACCGGGCAGCGGCCTTCATTCTCCTCCGAGTTCATGTCTCCGACGACGGCATCGTGGTTCTCAGGCATGGGTTTCCTTCCGGATGTGCGGGATCAGTGCGTATGTGTTGGGGTATGCGCGGTGGAACAGTCGGGGCACAGGCCCCAATAGATGACCTCGGCCTCGTCGATCGAGAAGCCGTGGTCATCGGACGCGGTCAGACAGGGCCGACTTTCGGTGGCGCAGTCCACGTCGGCGATGGCACCGCACGAGCGGCACACCACATGGTGGTGGTTGTCTCCAACCCGCGACTCGTATCGAGCCACCGAGCCGGACGGCTGGATGCGCCGCAGCAGACCGGCGGATGTCAACGCGCGCAGCACGTCGTACACCGCCTGATGAGAAACCTCGGCGAGATTCTCCCGGACGACACCGATGATGGAGTCCGTGTCGGCGTGCGGGTGCTCATGCACTGCGGTCAGCACCGCCACACGGGGACGCGTCACTCGCAGGTCGGCGCCGCGGAGCAGTTGCTCGGGATCCGATGTCATGGGCACGCTCCGAACACTACCCCTTTTCTTGAATGAGTCAAGATAGAGGGCGGCGAGCCACGACACCACCGGCCGCACGTCTAGGCTCGCAGACATGGCCACAGTCATCCTGGTTCGGCACGGCCGCTCCACCGCGAATGCCAGCGGTGTACTGGCCGGTCGGGCCGCCGGCATCAAGCTCGACGAGATCGGGCGGGACCAGGCGGCCCGCACGGGCGAGCGCCTGGGCGTGGTGCCACTGGTCGGGGTTGTCTCGAGCCCCTTGGAACGCTGCCGGCAGACGTCGCGGGCGATCCTCGACCATCAGGCCAGCACCCCGGCGGCGCCGATCGAGAGAGGCATCACCGAGTGCGACTACGGCGAGTGGCAAGGCCGCGCACTCGGCGACCTGGCCAAGGAAAACCTGTGGTCGCTGGTGCAGACGCAGCCGTCGGCCGCCGTGTTTCCCGGCGGGGAGTCGCTGGCGGCGATGCAGGCCAGGTCGGTCGCCGCGATCCGACGTCACGACGCAGCGTTCGAGGCAGAGCACGGACCGGGCGCGGTGTGGGTGGCGGTCAGTCACGGCGACATCATCAAATCGATCCTGGCCGACGCGCTCGGCATGCACCTCGATCTGTTCCAGCGCATCAACGTCAATCCCGCGTCGGCCTCGATCGTGCGTTACGCGGCCACCCGGCCGGATGTCGTGGCCATGAACACCGACGCAGGTGACCTGTCCTGGCTCCGCGTCAACGCCAGCGCAGGCGACGCACAGGTCGGTGGCGGAGCAGGCCATGAGGCGCAGGCTTCGACTCGCACCTAACATGGCCACATGGCACCCATCGTCCATGGATTCAACTGGCCCGATCGGTTCGTCATCGGCACCCTTGGCGCGCCCGGATCACGCACGTTCTTCATCCAGGCCCGCAGCGGAGCCCAGATCGTCAGCGTCGCCCTCGAGAAGCAACAGTCGGCCGCGCTCGCCGAGCGGATCGAGGAGGTCCTCGACGAACTGATGACCGACGAAGGCAACCCGTTCAGCATTCCTGCCCTGGCGCCAGAAGGGCTCGTCGACAACGATCCGTTGGAACAACCTGTCGAGGAGCAGTTCCGTGCCGGCACAATGAGCCTCGGCTGGGACCCGTCGACTGCGCAGCTCGTGATCGAGGCATTCCCACTATTGGAGGCAGATGCCGAGGCACTCGATCCGGTCGAGGTGGAGCCTCAGGAGGTTCTGCTGGTCCGGATCCCGGTCGGCACCGCCCGGGCCTTCGCCAAGCGCACCCGCGAGGTGGTGGAGGCAGGGCGCCCGCTCTGTTCCCTCTGCGGCGCCCCCATGGACGCAGACGACCACGTCTGCACGCTGCCCGACGGATTCCGGTGACACCAGGGGCCGATCTCGTCGACGGTGAGCTCGTGCTGACGGGCCGGATCATGCCGGCGTCGAACGCGACATTTGTCGGGACCATCGGTGACGTGGCGGTCGTCTACAAGCCCGTCGCCGGCGAGCGGCCGCTGTGGGACTTTCCCGACGGCAACCTCGCTCGACGCGAGGCTGCGTCGTACGTGCTCTCGGAGTCGTTCGGCTGGAACGTGGTGCCCCAAACCTGGCTGCGCGACGGACCGCTGGGCATCGGGATGGTGCAGGTGTGGCAGGAACCCGATCCTGAGCAGAACGCCGTCACCCTGGTCGCCCCGGGCGACATACCCGCCGAGGGGTGGCGCCACGTCCTTGACGGCCTCGACGCACAAGACCGTCCGGTGTCGCTCATCCATGAGGACTCACCCGTGCTGCGACGGATGGCGGTGTTCGACATCGTCGTGAACAACGCCGACCGCAAGGGCGGTCACGTCCTCGAGATGCTCGACGGGCATCGCCACGGTATCGACCACGGACTCACTTTCCACGCCGAGCACAAGCTGCGCACCGTTCTGTGGGGATGGCTGGGCCAAAACCTCCACGCCGACGAAATGGAGGGAATCGAACGGGTCCGATCAGCCCTGTCCGGCAAGCTCAGCGACACACTCGCCGCGTTGCTCAGCGACCCCGAGATCGCGGCGTTAACCGCTCGCTGCGACTTGCTGCTGCAGCAGGCCCGATTCCCGGTTCCCGAAGGCGAGATGCCCGCGGTTCCCTGGCCACCATTCTGACCGCCCACACCGAAATGACAAAGGCCCCTGACCGGCATTTCTGCTGATCAGGGGCCTTTCTCGTTCGTAGCGGGGACAGGATTTGAACCTGTGACCTCTGGGTTATGAGCCCAGCGAGCTACCGAGCTGCTCCACCCCGCGTCGGTAAGATCAGTCTACGGGTCCGGTCTCAGCGGACCAAATCGGGGGCCCTCATACGCGCTCCTCACAGAAAACTGGTACTGATAACAGGAAACAACATGTGATCAGTACCAGTTTTCGGGACCTGCTGGGAAACTTGGGACAGCAGTTACTTGAGTGAATTCTGCGCGGCGTCGATCGCGTCACCCATTGCTTCGATCTCCTTCTGATAGGTCGCCAGATCGCCCTTCTTGAGCGCGTCCTGGGCCTTGTTGTAGGAGTCCGAGGCCTGTGCGAGCAATTCCGCTGTCGTCTTCGGGTCGTCGCCTGAAGCGGGCGGAGTTGTCGTCGGCGTGTCGTCGCCGGTCGTTCCCGGCTCGAGGCCCTGGGCAACCCGAAGCGCCTGGTCAAGACTCTGACCGAATCCCACGTCGTCGCCGAACGAGGCGATCACGAACTGCAGGACCGGATAGGCCCCTTGTTCGGCACTGCGCTTGATGTAGACCGGCTGGACATACAACAGTCCTTCGCCGACCGGCAGTGTCAGCAGGTTGCCGTACTGGATAGTGGTCGACTTGGACTGCTGGTACTGGAGCAGAGCCTGCGAAACGCCCTTGTCCGAGTCGAACTGGTTGGACATCTGGTTCGGGCCGGGGATCTGCGTGTCGCTGGGCAATTGCAGGATCTGGAACTTGCCGTAGTTCTTCGTGTCCGCGGCTTCGGAGTTGACCGACACGAACGAGGCGAGGTTCTGCCGACTGTTGGGCAGATAGACGCTCGTCAGCGCAAAGTTCGGCGACTCCCGACCCGGTTGGGTGATCGACAGGTAGTACGGCGGCTGCAGCTTGCTGCCCGTGGCGGCCGGGTCCTCGGGGACCTTCCAGCGTTCGCCGTCTTCGTAAAACGTCTGCGCATCGGTCACGTGATAACGGCTGAGCACATCGCGCTGCACCTTGAACAAGTCGACCGGGTAGCGCAAGTGCTCCATCAGACCGTCGGAGATCTCGGACTTGTCTTTGACAACACCGGGGAAGACCTTCATCCAGGTCTTGAGGACCGGATCCTTGGTGTCCCACTGGTAGAGGTCGACCGAACCGTCGCCCGCATCCACCACGGCCTTCACCGAGTTGCGCATGTAGTTGACCTGATCGCGCGGCAACACAGCCTGCGCCCCATTGCCGGTCAACGAGTCCGACGTGGCCTCTTCGAGCGAGCGGCGCTCCGAATACGGGTAGGAATTGCTCGTCGTGAAACCGTCGACGATCCAGACGACCTTGCCGTTGACGACTGCCGGATAGGGATCACCGTCGACGGTCAGCCACGGGGCGACCTTGTTGACGCGGTCGCGGGGTTCGCGGTCATAGAGGATCTTCGAGTTCTCGTTGACCCGGCTCGACAGCACGATGTTCGGTTCGCCGAACTTGAACGCATACAGCGCCTTGCTGAAGAAGTTGCCGACCGGCACGCCGCCCTTGCCGTCATAGGTGTTCTGTGTCGCGTTGGCCTTGTCGGAGTCGGTCGCGACGCCACCGCCGCGCGGAATGTCGACCTCGATCGGTGCCGCCCCTTTGGGACGCCCCACGATCGAATATTCCGGCGACTGCTCACCGAAGTAGATGCGCGGTTCGGTCTTGAGATCCAGCTCACCGGTCGGAGGGATGTCCTTCTCGACCCATACCGGCTGGCCCTGCGCGCCGCGCTGGTTTCCGCGCGCGGCGATGACGCCGTAGCCGTGGGTGTAGATCGTGTGGTCGTTGGCCCAGTTGCGCTGAGACGCCTGGAGACCGTTCAGGTTCAACTCGCGTGCCGCGATGATGATGTCTTGGGCCTGCTTGTTGTCGCCGATCTTGTAGCGATCGACGTCAAGGGTCTCGGGCACCGAGTAGTAGCCGCGTACCTGCTGCAGCTGCTCGAATGCCGGTGCGATGAGTGTTGGGTCAAGCAGGCGACTGCTGACCCGGGACTCGGCCGACTGCGTGAGCTCTTCTGGAGTCAGCGACGTCTTGGCGGTGTAGTTGTCGACCTGAACGCCAGAGACGTCGAAGGCACTGCGAGTCGCCTCGATGTTGCGTCCGATGTAGGGCGCCTCCTTGTCCGGTTCGGACGGCTTGACCTGGAACGACTGCATGACCGCCGGCCAGATGCCGCCGATCAGGATCGAGGTCAGCGCAAGCAGGCCGAGTCCGATGCCCGGGAGCATCCAGCCCTTGAGGAACACGCTGGAGAAGAACAGCAGCGCGCAGACGATCGCGACGGCGATCAGGATGTTCTTGCTGGGTATGCGCGCATGCGCGTCGGTGTAGCCGATGCCGTCGAACAAGCCGCCTCCCCCGATGGCCAACCCGAAACGATCGAGCCAGTAGGAGACCGCCCGCAACAGCACGCCGATGCCGATGAGCACCGACAAGTGAACCTGCGCACCGCGCGTGAACCTGGGTCCGCGGCCGGCAATGCGCAGCCCGCCATAGACGTAGTTGACGAAGATGACCGCAAGCGTCGTGATGACGACGAGGGCGAACCCGTATGACGTCAGGAAGCGAAGCCACGGGTAGTCGAAGACGAAAAAGCCGATGTCCTTGCCGAAATGCGGATCCTTGGTGCCGAAGGACGTCCCGTTGCGCCACATCTGGAACATCTCCCACTGACCCGCGGCGACCGAACCGGCAATCGCAGTGAGCAGAAGGGCCGCGGCAATGGCGACGGGCCTGAGGATCGGGGTCAGCGCCTCGCGATAGCGGTAGGCGGGATCGTCACGGCGCATCGGAACGCTGACCGGGCGCAGGCGGAACGCCAGGATGAGGTTGGCGAGGACGACGAGGCCGAAGACCAGCCCGAAGACGAGGAACAGCACGATGCGAGTGCCGATCATCGTGCTGAAGACATCGCTGAAGCCGACCGATTTGTACCAGAGCCGATCGGTCCAGATGCTGGTGAAGATCGAACCCATGAGCAGCAACGCGGCAAGCGTGACCAAGGTCGGAACCAGCACTTTGCGCCGGTGTTCGGCGCGCGGGTTCTGCGGCCGCGGACGGGGTGTTCCAAAGATGTCGCTCACGAGTCTCCTGTGTCGGTGGCTCTAGTCTGCCAGTGTCTGTTGAAGCTGCGCGATCAGTCCGGGCACGAGGTCCGGACCTTCCAGCAGAGCGCTGTCCTCGGGTATCCGCGCGCGGACCGCGCTGTGAACAGTTCCGTCACGGGTGACGGCCGCGACGAGCCGGACTTCCTGGCGCGCCGGATGGCTCGCGACGAACTCCAGGAGCGCATCGGCGTCATCGGGAAGTTCATCCTCGACCTCGGGCGGCAACATGATCCGCTCGATCACGGCGGCGCAACCGATCACCTGATCGGGCCACATCATTTCCGCGAGCGCGTCTTCGAGACTGCGGTCGACCGGCAGCGGTTCCTGCTCGATCGACGTCAACGAATCCGTCGCCGACTCCGCGTCGATGCCCATCGTCTGTGCCAGCGCCGGCTCCTGAGTGAGGAGGTCAGCAGTCGGGACGAGTGCATACAACCGCGGCGCCTGGTCCCAGCCTGCATCGGCGACGTGCGCCTCGATCTCGAGGGCAACCTGCCGGAGGGGCGAATCGGGCATCAGTTGCATGAGGGAACCTTGGCCTTCGGGTCGTCGCTGAGCTTTTCGAGAGCCGAGATCGCACTCTTCAACGTCGTGATCCGCACGAGCGTCATACCGAAGTCGTCACCCTTGGCGGCTTCGGCGCAGTTGTCCGTCGGCACCAGGAAGATCTTTGTCTTGTCGGCCGCGGCCCCCGCCATCTTCTGGCGTATGCCGCCGATGGGGCCGACGACGCCGTCAGCGGCGATTTCGCCGGTGCCGGCGATGCGCTTGCCACCGGTCAGAGCGCCGGGGGTCAGCCTGTCGTAGATCGCCAGGGCAAACATGGTGCCGGCGCTGGGCCCGCCGATCTCGCTGCCGACATTGTTCTTGATGTCGATCGGGAAGACGAACTTCTCGGCAAGCGAAATGCCGACCCTTGCCTTCGCCTTGTCCTTGGCATCGGCCTTGGTCACGATGCTGAACGTCTGCTGTTTGCCGGCGCGGGTCACCGTGAGCGACACCTTCTCACCCGGCTTGTGGCTCGAGATGGTGCTTGCGACCGCCTCCGCATCGGCCGGCTTGGTCCCATCGACCGCGTCGATCACGTCGCCGGCGAGGAGTTTGCCGGTCGAGGCACCGCCCTTCAACACCGACTGGACGGCCGGGACGGAGGTCACCTTGTAGCCGGCGGCCCTCAGCGCCGCGGCCCGCGAAGTGTCCTTGGACCCCGCCAACTGCGCGGCCGACTCACTCGTCGAGTCCTTCGCAGACTGCTTGTCGGGGTAGATGAGCGATCTGGGCACGACCGCGATGTTCTTGTCGAAGTACGAACGCACCGCTTCGGACAGCGGAACGTGGGTGTCGGCGCGTGTGACCGAAACCGTGGTGAAATCGAGCGTGCCGGATGTGGGATAGGTCTTGACGTCCTTGCCGAACGAGAACATCGGTTTGCTGTCGAACTTGCCGAGCGTGTTGAATGCCGGTCCGGGCTTCATCGTCACGTAGGGCACCGGGATCAGGAGGGCCACGGAGGTCAGGACGACGATCGAGAGCGCGGCAACCACCATCGTGGAATAGCGACGACTCATCGAGGTCGGTTCGTTCACTGGCGGCTCGGTCACAGGGAAAGACTAGACAGTCGTATCAACTTGGGAACCAACCCATATGGCGTCGCCACCTGCAAAGGTCTGCTGCTTCCAGACAGGCACATCGGTCTTGAGCTCGTCGATCAGCCGGCGGCAGGCCTCGAAGGCCTCGGCGCGGTGTTCGGCGGAGACCGCGACGATGACGGCGATGTCACCGATCGCGAGTTGGCCGATGCGATGCACCGCAGCGAGGCCGACGATGTCGCACTCGGCGGCAATGGTGTCGGCGACAGTCCGGAGTCGGGAGATGGCAGTCGGGTGCGCGGAGTAGCCCAGCGCGTCGACGTCCTGGCCCTCATCGACGTTGCGGACCGTTCCCACGAACAACGCGATTCCGCCGGCGCGCTCGTCGGTCACCGCCGCATACAGCTCGTCAAGGCTCAGCGGGGTGTCACGGATATCGATCAGGCGCACGATGCTCATCCCCTCAAGCCTACGGCGGTTACCGCGGACCGGCTATTTTGGAGTCATGGCCGAGCCCGAAGACCGCGACGACGACAACGACCCACAAGAGGGAAGCACCCCCTCCGATGGCAACCCGTTCGCGGGCACACCCATGGAGCAGCTGTTTGCCGGTATGACCGGAGGCCAGATGCCCGACATGAATGCCCTCATGGCACAGATGCAGCAGATGTTCGCTCCGCACGAGGGCAGCGTCAACTTCGACGTCGCCAAGGACGTTGCCCGCCACGCGCTTGCCGCCGCGGGACCCGACCCCTCCCCCAACGCTTCGCAGGCCGGTGTGGTCGACGACGCGGTTCGCCTCGCCGAGCTGTGGCTCGATCAGTCGACCGACATCCCTGCGGGCGCCGTCAATGCGGTCGCGTGGAGCCGGGCCGAATGGATCGAGTCCACCGCGGACACGTGGCAACAGCTCGTCGAGCCGATCGCCGAACACGTCGTGAGCGCCATGGCGACCGCGATTCCCGAAGAGGCCAAGGCGATGGCCGGGCCGCTGATCGGGATGCTGAGCCAGGCCGGAAGCGCGATGTTCAGTCAGCAGATCGGCCAGGCACTGGCAGGGCTGGCCGGTGAGGTGATGACCTCGACCGACGTCGGACTTCCCCTCGGACCGGCCGGCGTGGCCGCCATCCTCCCCGAAGGCGTCAAGAAGTTCGGGGAAGGACTCGAGCAGAGCGACGCCGACATCATGCTCTACGTGACACTCCGCGAATGCGCTCATCACCGGCTATTCCAGCACGCTCCATGGTTGCGCCCGCAGCTGATCGGCGCGATCGAGGAGTTCGGACGCGGCACCACCATCGACATCTCGGCGATCGAGTCGCAGATCCAGTCGCTCGACCCGTCCCGCCCCGAGGAGATCCAGGAAGCCCTCGCCGGCGGACTCTTCGAGCCCCAGCGGACACCGGCACAGCAGCAGGCCCTCGATCGACTCGAGTCACTCCTCGCCTTCATCGAGGGCTGGGTCGACGAAGTCGTCTCGCAGGCCACCAAGGACCGGATGCCGGCCGCGGCCTCGCTGGCCGAAGCCATGCGCCGGCGCCGTGCCGCGGGCGGACCCGCCGAACAAACCTTCGCCTCGCTCGTCGGCCTCGAGCTCCGACCGCGCCGGCTTCGCGACGCCACCACATTGTGGGCCGCGTTGCGCGATCGTCAGGGTCCGGCGGCACGCGATGCCGTATGGGCGCATCCCGACCTGATGCCCGATGGCGCCGACCTCGACGATCCACTCGGATTCGCCCAGGGAGAAGAAGAGGACGAGGCGATCATGAGCGCCGAGTTCGACGCGGCACTCAACGAGCTCCTCGCCGACGAAAACCCTCCCAAGGAGTGACGCCGCGAGTGCCGCTGCACGACGATGCCTGCGAGGTCCTGACCGCGTGGGCACCGCCCGATGACGTGCAGGCAAACCTGAGGCGCTCATACCTCGAGCACCTCGACAATCACTCCGATGCCATGTGGCGACATTGCCAGCCCAACCATCTGACCGCGAGCGTGCTCATCTTCTCGAGCGATCACAGCCAGGTCCTGCTGACGCTTCACAAAGTCATGCGCCGCTGGCTGCAGACCGGCGGGCACTGCGAGTCCGATGACCTGTCACTCGCCGAAGCCGCGTTGCGCGAGGGCCGCGAGGAAAGCGGCATCGACAGTCTTGCGATCGACCCGACGCCGGTCTGGCTGTCGCACCACGCCGTACCCAGTTGTGGGGGTCCGGCGCGTGGGCCCATTCGCCCTTCGCATCACCTGGACGTCCAGTTCATCGCCGTCGCTCCGGCCGGCGCCAAGCAGGTCATCAGTGACGAGTCCGACGATCTTCAGTGGTTCGGGGTCGATGACCTACCGGCCGACTCCGACAATTCGGTGCGCGAGCTCACCCTTGCCGGTGTGAAACGCCTTCGAGAAAGCCCTTAGCCTTCTCGGCTTGCGGATAGGCGTCGACGAGCGTCCAGAAGCGGGCACTGTGATTGGCCTCGATCAGGTGGGCCAACTCGTGCACGAGCACGTAGTCGACGACCCAGATCGGCATGCCGATGAGGCGGTCGGACAACCGGATGGTCTTGTCGTTGATCGTGCACGAACCCCATCGGGCATTCTGATTGCTCACCCAGCGCACCGATGCGGGTGTGGCCGCGCCGTCGAAATAGGTCGCCGAGAGCTCCACGGCACGGTCGGTGAGGTCGGCGTCGCTCACCGTATTGCGCCTCTCGCGACGCTCGAGACGCTCGACGAGTCGCGCGATGACCTCGTCGGCTTCGGCCTCGGGCAGATGAGCGGGAACGAGTGCGATGGTGCGATTTCCTTCACGCCGGACCTGGATGGAACGCTTGCGCCGCGTGCTCCGGCGAACCTCGATGTCTCCCACGGGTCAACGGTAGCGCGGGCGGAGGACAGGTTTTTTCAGTTCACACCACGTTGTCCACATTTTGGCAGGTCAGGGCATTGGTGAGCCCCAAAGACCACAGTCCGTGCACAGGTTATGCACCACACGATTGGCACGTTTCCACAAGGAATACCGGCGTTCCCCACAAGTCATCAACAGGTTTATCCACAAGCGTGGACAACTGTTCTCCCGTTTCGATTGACCGGCACGTTCGGCGGGCCTAACGTGAGCCATATTCAAGGTTCCCGGTGACGCCGGCAAGGGGAAGGCAGACGTCGCTGGGAGCCTTTAGGCACGCTCACGCCACGCTCAACACGCCCGGCCAGTTCTGACGCGCCTGAGCGTGTTCGACCGCATACGCGCGTACGCTGAATGTGACCAGCACCACATCGGCAAGGAGGCCGCAATGTCGGAATCATGGAGTGGCGAGTTCTACTGCGTGAAGTGCAAGGACAAGCGTGAAGCCACTGGCGAGGTTCACGTCAGTGACAAGGGCACACGCATGGCCAAAGGAGTGTGCCCGGTGTGCGGCACCAAACTGAACAGGATCCTGGGCAAAGCCTAGGCAACTCACCACCTGAACACTTCCCCAAAACATGGCGGAGGGTCCGGTCACGGGCCCTCCGTACTTTTGTCCCACGGCTCTCGGTTTCGGGACGCTCCCCGACCAGTGCGTTGGCTGTGGATGACGCGCTGGGCATTTGAGCCGCGCGGGGCGACGCTTCGCCTATGACGATTCGGCCAGCCCTCCGCCCCGGTGCCATCCTGCTGCGTCGCGACGCCACTCATCTCCAGATCGGCACCTCCCCCGGATTCGTCCTGCGCGACCGGCCGGGACTGTTCTCGGTCCTGCGCCTCCTCGACGGCATCCGCGACCTCGACCGGATCGCCGCGCTGACGTCCTCACACATCACCGAATTCGACGGCGACGTCGCGGCGGTCGTCACCGAACTGATGGCCGCCGGCCTGGTCTTCGACGCCCGGACCTGGGACTTCCCGGGGCAACCAGGACTCGTCGGCGAGGCACGGTCGGCAATCCTCAACGGTTCGCCACCGGCGCGGCTCCGTCAACGCGCCAGGTTCGGCCTCCAGCTGACCGCGGACAGGACTTCGGCCGAGCTCGCCAAGGCAACCGCACTGATCGTGAGACGCGCCGGCATCACCACCAACGGCGGCGGACTCCCGCACCTCGCCGTGATGCTGAGCAACGGCGAACCGGGGCGGCAGCGATTTCAGGAAGCAATGGAGTTGGGCACCGATCATGTGCGGGTCGTCATCGAAGAAGACCGGATCCGCATCGGCCCATTGGTGCGCCCCGGCCTGACACCCTGCATCAATTGCCACGACCTGCACCGCGCCGACTGGGACAACGCTTGGCCCGCCCTGATGACACAGTTCGGTGCCTCGGCGGGCCTTGGCTCCCCGCCGGCCCCGTGCGCCACGACAATGCACGTCGCTGCGGCCACGATCGCCGCCGAGATCCTCGCGCACTGCGACGAAAGTGTCGCCGAGACCACCGGCCATTGCCTCGTGGTCGGTCCGCACTACCGGGACCACCAGACATGGCCGGTCAGCTTCCATCCCGGCTGCAGCTGCACCCTTCTCGCGGTCGCGTGACCCGGATGCCCCGTCGACAACTATCCTGAAGGGGTGTCAGACCCCGAGGATCCCAAGGCACGTTCGATACCGAGCAACGCTTTCTCCCGCACGGCCCGGCTCGCCGCACTGCCGGTGGGCTTCGCCGGCCGCACCACGTGGGGCGTGGGCAAACGTATGGTCGGTGTGCCCGCCAACGCCGTGATGGGCGAGGTCCAGGCACGTACGGCCGACCAGATCTTCAAGGTTCTCGGCGAGCTCAAGGGCGGAGCGATGAAGTTCGGCCAGGCTATGAGCATCTTCGAGGCCGTCCTACCCGAGGAGATCGCCGGCCCCTATCGCGAGACCCTCACCAAGCTGCAGGACTCGGCGCCGCCCATGCCACCGGACGTCGTCCATCGCGTCATGGCCGAGGAGTTCGGTGCGGACTGGCGATCCAACTTCACCTCCTTCGACGACAAGCCGGCCGCTTCGGCATCAATCGGCCAGGTCCATCGCGGCATCTGGCTCGACGGGACCGAGGTGGCGGTCAAGATCCAGTACCCGGGTGCCGCCAAGGCACTGCGTTCGGATCTTCGCCAGATCGCCCGGGTGGCCCGCTTGTTCGGCGTGCTCGCACCCGGCATCGACATCAAACCCCTCGTCGAAGAACTCCAGGAGCGGGTCGCCGAAGAGCTCGACTACTCGCTCGAATCGGGCGCCCAGCAGCTCTTCGCGATCGAGTTCGACGGCGACCCCGAGATCCTGGTCCCCGAGGTCATCACCCATACCGAACGCGCCCTCGTGTCGACCTGGATCGAGAGCGCGCACTCGCTCGCCGAGATCATCACGAATGGCACGCAGGAGGAGCGCGACCGCTACGGCGAGATGTACGTGCGTTTCCTGTTCGCCGGGCCGGCCCGCACCGGGATGCTCCACGCCGACCCGCATCCGGGCAACTACCGGGTCCTTCCCGACGGGCGACTCGGCGTCGTCGACTACGGGGCCGTGGCCAGGCTCCCCGAGGGCCTGCCACCGATCATGGGCCAGCTCCTGCGGTTTGCGGTCGAAGGCGACTTCGAGAGGGTCGTGGCCGGCCTGCGTATGGAGGGTTTCCTGCGCCCCGGCGTCAACCTCGACGCCGAAACGATCGCGAACTACCTCGGCCCCTTCGTCGAACCGGCAAGGGTCGAACGATTCGCCTTCAACCGCGGATGGCTGCGCGAGCAGATGCAGCGCGTCAGCATGCCCGGCCCCGACGGGCTCGGCACCGCGGTCAAGATCAACCTGCCGCCGGAGTACCTCCTCATCCATCGCGTGTGGATCGGCGGTATCGGTGTGCTCAGCCAGCTCGGCGCGACCGCACCCTTCCGCGACATCCTCAGGGAGTCACTGCCGGGCTTCTACAACGAGTAGAGCGCGGACTAGTCAGACGCGCAGACTACTCAGAGGCACAGATCATTCAGAAGCACAGAGGGCCAGGACTTCCTCGGCATAGCGCTCGAGCTTGACTTTGCCGATGCCCGGGATCCGGGCGAGGCCGGCGATGTCCTGCGGCTTGGATTCGGCGATGCCCTGCAGCGTCGCGTCGGTGAAGATGACATAGGCCGGCACACTTTGCTCGCCGGCCTGACCGGTCCGCCACGCACGCAGGTTTTCGTAGAGGACCTCGTCATAGTTGGACGGGCAGTCCTCACAACGACCCCGCTTACGATCGGCGCCGGGGGCCAGCATGTTGTTGCAGACCCGGCAACGGGCGACCTTGCGTTCACGGGGCGAACGGGCTGTCTGACGGGCTTCGTGGTTGGCAGGCAACAGGGCATCGAGGAACCTGGTCGCCTTGCGGGTGGCGCGGCCGCCAGGGTTGCGGGATGCGGCCCACGAGATCATCAGGTCCTTGCGGGCACGCGTCAGGCCGACATAGAACAGCCGGCGTTCTTCCTCCACCTCGACGTCGCTCTGGGCGTGGATGCTCGGCATCATGCCTTCGTGCATACCGATGCAGAAGACCGCGTCCCACTCGAGCCCCTTGGCCGAATGGAGCGTCGCGAGGGTGACGCCGTCTGCGGCCGGGGCGTGGGCGTTGGCGGCCCGGCGGTCGAGGTCGGCCACGAGCTCGTTGAGCCCGGCAGTCTTGTCTGCGTCGGCCAGGTCGGCTGCCATCGACACCAGCGCATGGAGCGACTCCCACCGGTCACGCACGGCGCCGGTCCCGCTGGGCGCCTCGTCACCGTAGCCAATGCTCGCCAGCACCGCCTTGACCTCACCGAGGAGCTCGCCGTCCTCCTGTCCCGATCGCGCCGCGCCCCGCAGGAGGGTGATGCCTTGTCGGACCTCGGCGCGTTCGAAGAACCTCTCGACGCCGCGGAGGACATACGGAATGGCGTGCTGGCCGAGGGCTTCCTCGAACGTCTCGGACTGGGCGTTGATGCGGAACAGGATGGCCATTTCCTTGTAGGGCACTCCCCTGCGGTGCAGCAGGGCGATCTCATTGGCGACCGCATTGGCTTCGGCCACTTCATCGGAGTAGCCGACGTAGCTGACCGGATCGCCGGGCTCCTGCTGTGATTGCAGTTGGACGCCCTTGACCTTGGTGCCGCGGCCGAAGACGGCGTTGGCCGCGGAGACGATCTGAGGGGTCGAACGGTAGTTGCGGACGAGTTCGTGGCGTTCGCCGTCGGGGTAGGTGCGCGAGAACGAGCCGAGGATCTCGGGTGAGGCCCCGGCGAAGGAGTAGATCGTCTGGAGCGGGTCGCCGACGACGCACAGGTCGTTGCGGCCGCCGAGCCAGAGGTTGAGGAGAGTCGCCTGAAGCGGGTTGACGTCCTGGTATTCGTCGACGACGAACCACTGGTATTGGCGCCTGACCTGGGCTGCGACGCGTTCGTCCTCGGCCAGGATCGCCGCCGTCACCAGGAGGATGTCCTCCATGTCCATACGGTTGCGGTCGCGCTTGATGTCTTCGTATGCGGCGAAGACATTGCCGAGCGTGGCGCCGTCGACGCCGGCGACCTCGCGGTGCGCCTGCACACTCATACGGGCATAGTCGGTCGGCCGCACATTGCTGACCTTGGCCCATTCGATCTCGGCCGACATGTCGCGGAGCACCGGCGCATCGGCCCGGACCCCGCAACGCCGTGACGCTTCATTGACGAGGGGGATCTTGGACCGGGTGAGCTCGGGGAATTCGCCGCCATAGACCTGGGGCCAGAAGTAGCGGGCCTGCCGCAGGGCAGCCGAATGGAAGGTGCGGGCCTGGACGCCCTCGGCGCCGAGGGTCCGGAGGCGCCCGCGCATCTCGCCGGCCGCGCGGTTGGTGAAGGTCACCGCCAGGACTTCGGTGGGTTTGTAGATGCCGGTCGCCACGCCATAGGCAATGCGGTGAGTGATGGCCCGCGTCTTGCCCGTGCCCGCACCGGCAACGACACACACCGGTCCCCGCAGTGCCAGGGCAACGGCACGCTGCTCCGGGTCGAGGGCTTTGAGCAGTGCATCTGTGGTGGGCACAGCGTCAGCAGTTGGCACAGGGGTCCTCACGGGAATAGCGATCGGCGGAACAGTGTTGCAATGGGACAGTATCTACTTCACGTTCAGGCTAACCGCCAAGGGAGACAAGTAATGTCGCACCAGTTCACCATGTACTCGACACCATGGTGTGGCTACTGCCACCGGCTCAAGGGCCAGCTGAATCGCGAAGGCATTTCCTTTGCCGAGGTGGACATCGAAGCTCAGCCCCATGCGGCCGGCATCGTCGAAAGGGCAAACGGGGGCAGCCAGACCGTGCCGACGCTCGTGTTCGCCGACGGCACCGCGCTGACCAACCCCTCGCTCGCGCAGATCAAGGCGCAGCTCGCGTCCTGACGCTGGCTTCCCATGGCATCGCCGCTGAGATCTCCCGCCGAGGCGATTCGCCGCGTGTCCGAGCTGCTTCGTCGCGGTCCGCAGTCGATCAGTCCGACCGCGCACTACACCGGTTATGTATGGGCCCGCAGCGGTCTGGGTCCGAAGGAACTGGCCACCCCCACGGGCCGGGTCATGTTCCAGGGACTTCAGCCGTTGATGGCCGCGAGTGGGTTGATCGGCGGTCCGACGGTTGAGGGATTCCTGCTCGCCCGGCATCGCCTGATCGATCTGCTCCTCAAGGACGCCATCGACGACGGCATCGTCAGCCAGGTCGTCGAGATCGCGGCCGGCATGTCACCGCGCGGCCAACGGTTCGCCGCCGAGTACGGCGACCGCATCACCTATGTCGAAGCGGACTTGCCGGCGATGGCCGCGCGCAAGCGTTCCGCACTGGAAAAGATGGACTTGCTGAGCGACCATCATCGCGTCGTCGACATCGATGCCCTGCGCGACGACGGGCCCGGCAGCCTCGCATCGCTCGTGGCCGGCCTCGACGCGGGTCGCGGCATCGCGTTCGTCACCGAGGGGCTGCTCAACTACCTCTCGCCGGACGACGTTCGCGGGCTGTGGAAACGAATCGCCCACAACGCAGTCGGATTCCCGGAGGCGCGATATTTCTCCGACCTGCACCTGGCCAGCGAAAACGCCGGGGCAGTCGTGCGGCTTTACTCGCTCGCGCTCGGCGCCTTCGTCCGCGGGCAGATGCACTTTCATTTCAAGGACGTCGCCGAAGCCCGGACCGAGCTGCTGCTTGCCGGATTCGATGAAGCAGACCTCCACCGCCCCGAGGAATTCCTCGACCGGCTTCCCGGCATCGCCCCCAACGGGTCCGTCGTCGTGCGCGTGGTCGACGCCCGTATGACGCCTTAGGTCCAGCGGCCGGTGATGTCGCCACCGTGCCAGCTGTCGATGAGCCAGCGTGAGATCGAGACGCTCGGCGGAAACAGCAACTCGCCCGACGCGGTCAGGTCGGTGATCTCCCGACGGCTGAACCATCGGGCCTCGGCGATCTCATCGGAGTCGACCTTGATGTCGAACGTCGACGCCGTGCCGATGAACCCCAGCATCAGGCTCGACGGGAACGGCCACGGCTGGCTGCCCGCATACGTCACCTCCGCCACCTCGATGCCGGCCTCTTCCTTGACCTCGCGGCGTACGGCGTCGTCGAGCGTCTCCCCCGGTTCGACGAATCCGGCGAGCGTCGAGAACCGGTTCTCCGGCCAGCCCGTGCCGCGGCCGAGCAGGGCCCGATCGGCGCCGTCGGTGATCAGCATGATGACGGCGGGGTCCGTACGGGGGAAGTGCTCGGTGCCGCACGAGGGGCAAATCCGGGTGTGTCCTGCCTGGGCCGGCTCGGTCAGGACCCCGCAGCGCGCGCAATGGGGATGGGTCTGATGCCACCGCGCGAGGCCGACCGCGTGCACGGCAAGGGACGCTTCGTCCGGAGCGATGCCCGGGCCGAGGACGCGCAGGCTGACCGGGGTGAGTTCGGGGTCGACCCGATCGACCATGACGGCGGCATAACCCTGGCCGTCCTTGTAGCCGAGGAAGGCCCATTCGCCTTCGGGTGCCTCGTCCATCGTGAGCCAGCGGATGCCGCGGTCACCGTCGGCGGCGGCACGATCTGTAGCAACATAGTCCCCGCCGATGACCATGACCTTGAGATCGGGGGTTCGCCACTCACCTTTGCGCAGATGGGCGGAGCGGTCGTGCTGAGTAAAGGCAAAGGCGTAGTTCACGGTTTCAGGCTAGCCGTCGACTGGTTTTGCTCCTCGCGCTCGCTGCCTTCGCGGGAGGCTACTGATGCTCCTTCGGAGCGAATCCCAATTGGGCCTGAAGCTCGTCGCGTCCGGGCAGTTCGTCGAAACGCTTCACCTCGCCCAGCCGTACGTAGTAGAACGCGCCAATGACCCTGGCCGGGTCGATGCCCTGGAGCTCGGCCCACGCCAACCGGTAGATCGCGAGCTGGAGCGAATCCGCGGTCGCAGCCCGGTTGGTCTTCCAGTCGACGACCTCGAAGCCATCGTCGGTCTTGTAGACCGCGTCGATGCGGCCGATGATCTGCTGACCGCCGAGGACGAGCGAGAACGGCGCCTCGATCGCGAACGGCTCGCTGTCGCCGTATGGACCCTCCCTGAAGGCGCCGATGAGCTCGACGAGCTCGGCGTCGTCTGCAATCTCGGCGTCTCCCTGTCCGGGCAGGTCCGAGGGATCGAGCAGCGACTGCTGACCGAAGTGCGTCTCGACCCAGGCGTGGAACCGAGTGCCGAAACGTGCCGCCGTGGACGGCTGACGCGGCATCGGCCGGGCAAGTTCGCGGACAAGCTTGGCTTGGTCCTCGGCCAGCCGCAGGGCGGTCGTCGCCGAGAGTGCGGTCGGGAGCCGGACCGTCTTCGTGTTGCCTTCGGCGGCGGCTACTTCCTCGAGAAGGACCTCGATATCGGCCGCCAGAGAGTCGAGCGTCGCCAGCTGGGCTGCTTCGGCTGCGTTGCCGGCGGCGCTCGGCTCCACGGCTTCGGGCTCGACAGCATTGGGAACTGCCCCGGCGATGCCCCCACCGTCGAGCAGGGCGCGGACGAGCATTGCGGCCTCGCGTCGTTTGCCGACGCCGTCGAGCGGTGACGGCCAAGCGGCGCTGTCGATCTCGTCGAGGTGCGGATTGGTTTCGTTTTCTCCGGGCGGCTCGGTCCAGATCCCGGCTGCGCCGCCGGAGTCGACCAGCCAGTCATGAGCGGTTTGGAGGAACTCCGAGGGTCCGCGCGCCGCCTTTTGGGTGCGTCCCCACCAGTGGCCGCTCACGTGCAGGGACTTCCTGGCGCGAGTGAAGGCGACATAACCCAGCCGGCGTTCTTCGTTGAGCGCGTCGGCGCGGTTGGCGGCACGGTATTCGGTGGCCGCGGGCGTGGTCCACTCGACGAGATCGGGCACGGTCTCGCGGTCTCCACGCAGCGCGACCGGCAGCGTGGAGGCGGTGGCGATCCATACCGAGCGCGACTGGCCGCTCGGGAACACCTTGGTAGCCATGAACGGGACGAACACCGTGTCCCACTCGAGCCCCTTGGCCTTGTGAGCCGTGAGGAGCTTGACCGAGTCGGCCTCCGAAGGCGTCGAGACCTCCATGCCCTTGTTGAACTCCTCTTCGGCCCGGAGATAGGCCAGCAGTCCGCGCAACGACGCATAGGAACCGCTGTCGGCATAGGAGGCGATCGCGTCGAGCAGGAGCGCGATGTCGTCCATACCGCTGCTCATCTGGCCGACCTGGAGCTCGAGGTCGAGGTCGATTGCCGAGATCACCCTGCGGGTGAAGTCGACGATCGGCTCGCTGACGTGGGATCGCAGATGGCGCAGAAGCGAAGCGAGCTGACCGAATCGGGCGAGCGCCTCGGGCGAGTAGGGCAGTTGGCCCGGGTCATCGAGCGCGTCGGCCAGCGACACGATCTCGGTGGGATCGGTGCCTTCGACGGCCTTCTCGAGCTCCAGATCAAGGTCGCCGCTCCCCGCGGGTCCACGTGAGGCCCCACTGATCGTGTGGGCGCGCTGCCCGAGCAGCGCCAGGTCTCGGGGGCCGATGCGCCAGCGCGGACCGGTGAGCAGGCGCAACAGTGCCGGGTTGGCGGTGACGTCTTCGACGACCTCGAGCACCGCCAGGACGTCCTGGATCTCGGGCTGGGCCAAGAGCCCGTTGAGGCCGACGACCTCGACCGGTATGCCGTTGTCGCGGAGCGCCTTGACGATCGCACCGATCTCCCGACCCTCGCGGACCAGGATGGCGATCTCCCTGAGCGGGGTTGTCGCGCTCGCCCTTTGGATCGCCTCGACGACATGGTCGATCTCCGCGGTGACGGTGTGGTGCAGCGAGACCGAGACCGAGCCCTTGTCCTCCCGGTCGACCGCTTTGAGCGGTTTGACGACATCAGTGGTGGCGTAATAGTCGGCGGCCAGTGTGTTGGCGACGTCGATGATGTCTTCATAGCAGCGCTGGCTGACGTCGAGCGTATGGAAGCGGCCGAGCGAGCCGTCGGCGCAGGGAAAATGGTCGAGGAACTCGGCCAGGTTGCCCGACGCCGCCCCGCGCCAGCCGTAGATGCCCTGCGCCGGGTCGCCCACGGCCGTCACGCTGTGTCCGCGACCGGTCTCCTCGGTGTCGCCGGAGAACAACGCCTTGAGCAGATCGCGCTGGGCGACCGAGGTGTCCTGGTATTCGTCGAGGAGCACGACGCCAAACCGCTCGCGCAGCGCCTGGCCGACCTCGGGAATCGCGGCGAGCTCGGCACCCCAGGCCATCTGATCGGAGAAGTCCATCACGCCGTCGTCGGCCTTGGCCTGCCGGTAACGGTCGACGAGACGGCTGAGCTCGATGCGCTTCTTTGCCGTCTCGATGCCCTTGTAGTGGACAACGGCCTTTTTGCTGATGAGAGCAAGGTCTGCCAGCAGCTCGATGTCGAAGGCCCTGAGCGCCTCGGTCGTGACGAGGTGCTCCGACAGCTGCCCGTCGAGGTTCATCACGTCGCCGATGAGGGTCGGCATGTGGGTCGACACCTGATCGAGCCGACCGTCATAGCTCTCGATCACCTGGGCCATGCGCTGGTAGCGGGAGGCGTCGGAGGTGATGCGCAGGTCCGGCTCGATCCCCATACGCAGGCCATGTTCGGCGATGAGAGAACCGGCAAAGGCGTGATAGGTCGAGACGGTGGGTTCACCGACGTCGGTCCAGTCGCCGATCAGGTCGAGGGAGTGGCGGACGCGCTGGCCGAGCTCGGCGGCAGCCTTGTTGGTGAAGGTCAGCCCGAGCACCGTCTCCGGCGGCAAGCCGAGGTGCCCGACCAGCCACACGACACGTGCCGCCATGACCGACGTCTTGCCCGAACCCGCACCGGCGATTATGACCTGCGTGCGGTCGATCGGAGCCGTGATGGCGGCGAGCTGTTCGGGGCTGAACGGGATCTTCAGGACCTCGCAGAGGTGTGACTCGTCACGAATGAGTGGGGTGCCGATGGGCTTGCGGCCGTCACCGGCGGGCTGGGCGCTCATGCTTTGGCCTTGTCGAGGATTGTGGCGCCTTCGGGCTGCGCCGGGCAGACCCGACGGAAATCGCAATAGCCGCAGATCTTGTCCGACGGCGTCGCCGGGAACCTCTCGTCACGGACCGCACGGACCGCCTGGAGCAGCTCCTCGGTGGCGAAGAAGGGCTCGCCGGGTCGCGGCGGATCCTGCGGTTGGACCTTGGGATGATCGGGCACCTTGGCTCCGGCCGGATTGCGCAGCTGCACGAGTTCGGCGCCGCCGGGCGCCGCGCCCGGAGCAAGGTCATCCACGCCGCCGCGTTCGACGACGAGCTGGTAGAAGCCGAGCTGGGAATGCGCGGCGATGTCCTTGGGCGGTGTCGCGTTTTTGCTCGTCTTGAGGTCGACGACGTGAACCCGGCCGTCCTGGGCGATCTCGACGCGGTCCATGGAACCGCGCAGGACAACGGTGCCGCCCTCGATCTCGAGCTCGACGCTGAAGTTGTGTTCGGCCGCGAGCGGGGTGCGGCAGTTGCCGGTGTGCCAGTTGGCGAAGCGCTCGATCGCCTCGCGCGCGGCGACTCTCTCCCGCGCGCTGATCCAGGGTGCCGCGTAGGGCAGCTGACTCCAGACCTTGTCGAGGTGGCTCTCGAGGACGACGGGATCGGCGGCAATGCCCGAGTCGATCACGTCGGCGGCGATGGCGTGCACGATGGAGCCGAAGCCCTGCGCCGTCGAGGTACCGGCTCCGCCCCTCGCCTCGCGATCGAGGAACCAGCTCAACGGACAGTCGATGATCTTGCTCACCGCGCTCGCCGACAGTCCGAGCGGCTCGTCCGGCTTGACGATCGGCGTCTGGTTGTCGGTGATGTCGAGGACGCCCCACCAACGGTCGGGATGGGCGCCCCGGGTTGCGGCCGAATCGACCTGGGCAAGCCGGGCGATCTGGGTGGCCGCACCGGCGCGTACGGCCGGGCTGTCGGTCTGCTCGATCAGTGCCCGCAGACCGGCGATGGCGCCGCGCAACGACAGTGGACGGGTCGGCCTCGGCAACGGGCGGGCGACCCTCATACCGTTGATGACCTCCGGCGGATCGGCGGCGAAAGGTTCGATCTCGATCAGGAACCGCGACGGCTGATCGCCGGTCTCGGAGATGCTTTCGACGGCGGTGACGACCAGACGCCTGGAGGCACGGGTGCAGGCGACGTAGAACAGGCGCCGCTCCTCGGCGAGCAGTGCCGCGGGCGATACAGGGTGTTGCTGGCCACCGGTAGCGAGCCGCTCGGACTGCAGCAACGTGCCTCGGTAGCGGACGTCGGGCCACGCGCCGTCCTGCACGCCGGCAACCACCACGAGCGGCCATTCGAGCCCCTTGGACCGGTGGGCCGTCATCAGCCGCACCGCGGCGCCGCGCGCACCCCGGTCGGCGAGGGTGTCGGCCGGAATCTGCTGTGCCTCGAGCTCGGTGACGAAGTTGCCGATGGTTTGCCGCTGCTGTTGCTCCTCGGCGCGGGCGGCACGGGAGAACAGGGCGCACAGAGCATCGAGGTCCTGGTCGGCGCGGCCCGAGCCCTCTCCCCCGGACTCGAAATCGGCGAAGAGCCGCTTGCCCCAATCGGTGCCGGACCACAGTGTCCAGAGCACTTGTTCGGGGGCCGCGCGCGCCGCGATCTGATCGGCGGCTTCGCGCAGCAGGACTGCGAGCTTGTGTGCCCTCTTGGCCGCCGACGAGGTCGCATTGTCGGGGTGGCCACCGAGCCGAAGCGACACCGGATCGCTCAGCGATGCCGCCAGCAGCTCAGCCGATGGACGCACCTCGTCGCCGGCGGCTTTGGCGGCTGCCCGGAGGGCGCGGCCGAGCCGGCGCAGGGCCGGTGCGTCGAGCTGGCCGAGCGGACCGGTCAGGGCCGCCTCGGCCTGATCGTTGGGGACGACCCGACCCTCGCTGATGGCCTCGGCCACCCGCAGGGCGCTGAGCAGCGACCGGACCGCCGGCTCTGCCGCCAGCGGCACCTCGTCGCCGGCGACCTCGACCGGAATGCCCGCCGCGGTCAACGCCCGCTGCAACCGAGGCAACGAGGCCCGGCCCGATCGGACGAGAACGGCCATGTCGCTCCACGGCATCCCCTCACGGACGTGCGCTTCGCGCAGGAACAGTGCCAGGTGTTCGGCCTCTGCCGCCGGGCTCGCAAAAGTCTGGACGATGACTTCGCCTGGGTCCCCGGCCAAGGACGAAATGTTGCGGAAGCCCTCGAAGGCCTCGCGGTCGAGGTGACCGGCCACGCCGATCTTGCCGATGATCGCCCGCGAGGCGGCCAGGATGTTGGAACCGAACCGGCGGGTGGCACCAAGTGCGAGGACCGGCGCGGGGCCGCCGGCGCCGGCAAACTGCTTGGGGAAGTTGAGGATGCCGGTGACATCAGCGCCGCGGAAGGCGTAGATCGACTGGTCGGGGTCGCCGACCGCAATCAGGTCGTGGCCGTCACCGGCGATGGCTTGAAGCAGCTGGACCTGAAGCGGATCGGTGTCCTGGTATTCGTCGACGACCACGAACCTGAACCGGCGCCGGAGCGCATCCTGGTGCTCGGGGCTTTGCGCGATCTGCAGCGCCTGGAAGACGAGATCGGAGTAGTCGACGGTGTTGGCGAAGGCCGAGACGCCGACGTACTCATCGAAGAACCGGCCGGTGGCGACCCAGTCGTCGCGCCTGGTCAGGACGCCGGCATCGGCCACGCCGTCGGCATCCATACCGAGGGAGCGGGCACGACTCATGATGACCTGCAGCTCGCGGGCGAATCCGCGGGTGCGCAGGGCCGGCTGAAGGCCCTTGGGCCACGACGCCGCCTCGGTGCCGGCGACCAGCTCCTGGATCATCGCGTCCTGTTCGGGAGCGCTGAGCAGGCGCAAGGGATTGCCGTAGGACTCGGGGGCCTGGAACTCGCGCACCAGCGCGTAACAGAACGAGTGGAAGGTCATCGCCGGCGTCGTCGACGTCGTGCGGCCGAGCCGGCCGGCGATGCGGGACTTGAGCTCATCGGCGGCCTTGCGGCTGAAGGTGAGGACGAGGGCCTCTTCGGGCTTGAGGCCGCGGTTGTCGATGCGGTCGACGACCGCTTCGATCAGGGTCGTCGTCTTGCCGGTGCCGGGGCCGGCGAGAACCAGCAATGGACCACCCGGATGGTCGACAACGGCTTGCTGGCTGGCGTCGAGTCTGGGGGCTGCGACGGGCTCGGGGCTCGGGCGCTCCAGGACATACTCGATCGGCATGGTGCCATCTCACCAGACAGGGCTGACAAGGCGTCGCCCGACGGTACACAATCGACGAAGGATCCCGACTAACGAGGAGAATTGACCATGACGACACGTCTCAATCCCTATCTGAGCTTCAAGGGCAACGCGCGCGAAGCGATGGACTTCTATCACTCTGTCTTCGGCGGGGAGCTCACGCGGATGACCTTCGGCGAAACGCCCGGCGTTCCCACGGACCCGGCCGAGACCGACAACATCATGCACTCGATGCTGGTCACCGAGGGCGGCATTGCGCTCATGTGTGCCGACACCCCCGCCGGCATGGGCGAATCGGGACCGAACTCTTCGGTCTCGCTCAGCGGCGAGGACGACTCGGAACTGCGCGGCTACTGGGACAAGCTTTCCGGCAGCGGCACCGTCACGGTTCCGCTCGAGACGGCACCCTGGGGCGACAGCTTCGGTATGTGTGTCGACGGCTTCGGTGTCCCGTGGATGGTCAACATCACCGCTTCGGACACTCAGTAAGGCCCGTCCCACAACGCCTGTCGTATGTCGACCGCGCCGCCGCCGGCCCTCATCGGGGTCTTTTCGTCCCGATAGTGCTCTTGTGCGTGGCCGATGTGCGACAGCGGAAGGCTCCCGTCGGCGCGAACCACACGCCACCACGGAACGCCGCCACCGTCGTACGCCATGACCGCACCGACCTGGCGGGGCCCGCCCTCATCGAGGATCCCGGCGATGCGTCCATACGACAAAACCCTGCCGGGAGGGATCCTCTCGACGAGTGAAAGCACTCGCTCCGAAAACTCCTCCGACAGGGCCATATGGTTACCCTTCCGCTGAGCGTGACGTTTGGCAGGCATTTCGCGGCGTGTCGCCGTCCAAACGTCACACTCAGCGGGAATGGGACCTAGTACGCAGGCTGCGAGGGGTCGATCTGGTTGACCCAGGCGACCACGCCGCCGCCGACATGCACGGCGTCGGCGAAGCCCGCGCCCTTGAGGACCGCGAGGGCCTCGGCCGACCGGGCACCCGACTTGCAGTGCAGCACGATCTGCTTGTCCTGGGGCAGCTTCTCGATGGCATTGCCGTTGAGGAATTCACCCTTGGGGATGAGGATCGAGCCGGGGATCTTGTTGATCTCGTACTCGTTGGGCTCGCGCACGTCGACCAGCACGAAGTCCCGGCCGCCGTCGGCACGTTCCTTGAGCCAGCCATCGAGGGTCGTGACCGAGATGGTCGAGTCGGCGGCCGCTTCGGCTGCTTCCTCGCTGATCGCGCCACAGAACGCTTCATAGTCGGCCATGAGCTCGGTGATCGGCTCGCCATTGGGATCGCGGCCGATCTTGAGCGTCGTGTAACGCATTTCGAGCGCGTCGTAGACCATGAGGCGGCCGATGAGCGGATCGCCGATGCCGGTGATGAGCTTGATCGCCTCGGTCACCATGATCGAACCGATCGAGGCGCACAGGACGCCGAGGACACCGCCCTCGGCGCACGACGGGACCATGCCCGGCGGCGGCGGCTCGGGGTAGAGGTCGCGGTACTGCGGGCCTTCCTGCGCCCAGAACACCGACACCTGACCCTCGAAGCGGTAGATCGAGCCCCACACATAGGGCTTGCCGAGGATGACCGCGGCGTCGTTGACGAGGTAACGCGTCGCGAAGTTGTCGGTGCCGTCGACGATCAGGTCGTAGCCCGCGAAGATCCCGAGGACGTTGTCGTTCTCGAGGCGCTCTTCGTGCAGTATGACGTTGACCAGCGGGTTGATCTCGGCGACCGATTCGGCGGCCGACACGGCTTTGGACTTGCCGATGTCGCTCTGTCCGTGGATGACCTGGCGCTGCAGGTTGGACTCATCGACGGTGTCGAAGTCGATGATGCCGAGCGTGCCGACACCGGCCGCGGCCAGGTACAACAGCGCAGGGCTGCCGAGGCCGCCGGCGCCGATGACCAGCACCTTGGCGTTCTTCATCCGTTTCTGACCGGTCATGCCGACGTCGGGAATGATCAGGTGACGGCTGTAGCGGCGAACTTCATCAATCGTGAGTTCGGCCGCGGGTTCGACGAGTGGCGCAACCACGTCTTCTCCTCAGGGGCGATGTGTAGGTGGGCATGGGGCATAACGCCTCACCAAGGTTCTATGTTCCCCGATCTGTCCACCACCGGCATACACCGTCCGGATGGTGGGCACTACCGACTAGGATCGGGGTGTGAGTGAAGCCGTATCCCCATTGCGACCCCGCACGAGCCGTTTGCCCCGCAAGGCGCGCCGCGCCCAGCTGTTGTCAGTGGCCCTCGACGTGTTCGTCGAGCAGGGCTACCACTCGGCGTCGATGGACGAGATCTCTGAGCGCGCGGGCGTCTCCAAGCCGGTCCTGTACCAACACTTCCCCGGCAAGCTCGACCTCTATCTCGCGCTGCTCGAGACCTCGGCCGACGCGGTCGTCAACAGCGTGCGCGAAGCCCTCAGTTCCACCTCGGACAACAGGCGCCGGGTCCAGGCAACGATGGCTCACTGGTACGACTACGTCTCCGAGGAGAGCGGGGCATTCCGCCTCGTGTTCGAATCCGACCTGACCAACGAACCCGCCGTCCGCCATCAGCTTGACCGCGTGCTCCACGAGTCCGCGGCCCTCGTCGCCGAAGTCATCCACGACGACACGGGCCTGCCCGAGGCACACTCTCATCTGCTTGCTGTCAGCCTTGTCGGTATGGGGCAGGTCGGCGCGCGCTACTGGCTCGACAACAACTCGACCCTCAGCAAAGAAGAAGCCGTCCAGCTGGCCATCGGCCTGGCGTGGCGGGGCATCGGTGGCTTCCCGCGCACCGATGAGGAAAAACACCAAGGAGAGGAATGACCGTGGAGGTCAAAATCGGCGTGCAAAACGCCGCCCGTGAACTCACTGTCGAAACCGACAAGAGCGCCGATGAGGTGCAGGCCGCTCTGGCTGCGGCGCTCAAGGACGAAGGCGTGTTCACACTTGCCGACCCGAAGGGCCGCACCGTGGTCGTTCCCGCCGACAAGGTCGCTTATCTCTCCTTCGCCGAAGACACCGGCCGCAAGGTCGGCTTCGGCGGCTAGCTGTACTCGGCCGCCAGCCTTCAGATGCCGCGGACGCTGTTGTTGCGGGCGTCGTGGGTGAGTTCGGCCAGCCCGAGGGCTTCGAGCAGCGGCGGGAGGTACATCCCGAAGCGACCTCGATAGCCCTTGCGTAGGCCGTACCAGCCGCCCACCGGATTGGCCTCGGACCTGCCCCAGGCTTCCACGGTCCCGTCGGCGGCATCCTTCTTTTCGTCGGACGCTCCCAACGGCACCCAGTCGCCTTGCGCAAGCAGCCACGTGTGCAGATCCTCGATCGCGCTCAGGTGGTACTTCAGCATCGTCGAACCGACCTGGCACACCAGTGCGGGCGGGTCGGCGTCCTCGTCCTTGTACATCGAGTATTCCGAGGATCCCGGCGCCGTCGCGAGTTGCCAGGGATCGTCTCTCGTGCCGGCGCTCATGCCGCAAGCCCCAACTTGTCCATGCGCTTGGCATGGGCCTCGGTGATGCGGGCGAACATGCGGCCGATGCCGGCCAGATCCATACCCGGCCGGTCGACTGATCCGACGAGCACCGAGCTCAGCGCATCGTGTTCGGCGACGACGGTCTGGGCCTGACTGAGCGCTTCGCCCATCAGCCGACGTCCCCAGAGTGCAAGACGGCCCCCGACACGCGGGTTCTCCTTGATCGCGTTGCGCACCTGCTTGATGACGAACTCGGAGTGTCCCGTGCCGCTCAGCGTGTCGAGAACGAGCTCGCGCGTGCTTTCGTCGAGATATGCCGCGATCTCGCGATAGAAGTCGGAGGCGAGGCCGTCGCCGACGTAGGCCTTGACGAGTCCCTCCAGCCAGTCGGCCGGCGCGGTCTGCTTGTGGAATCGCTCGAATGTGGTGACAAACGGCTTCATCGCCTCGTAGGGATCGACGTCCAGCTCCTCGAGGCGGTCGCGCAACTTGGTGAAGTGCCCGAACTCGGCGGTCGCCATGGCCGCGATCTCGACCTTCGTCCTGAGATCGGGTGCCATCTTGGCGTCTTCGGCGAGCCGTTCGCAGGCACTGATCTCGCCGTAACACAGGACACCGAGAAGGTCGATAACTCCGGTCAGATAGTTCGGATCGTCGAAGACGGCGGGCTTCGGAGTCTTAGGTTTTGCCATGCTGTGCAGCGTAGCGTCAGTCGTCTGGGCGATGGACGTTAGACTGCAGGTAGTTATTACATGAATCTCAAGATTAGAGAAGTCCCCTGACCACCTTTCGAGAACTGGGCGTCATGCCCGAAATCGCCGATGCACTCATTGATGTCGGCATCGAACACGCTTTCCCGATCCAGGAAATGACGCTTTCCGTCGCCCTGGTCGGCACCGACCTCATCGGTCAGGCGCGCACCGGCACCGGCAAGACGCTTGCCTTCGGCATCCCCGTCATCCAGCGCACGGTTGCACCCCACGACGCCGACTATGACCAGCTCGCCGCACCCGGCAAGCCACAAGCACTCATCGTCGCGCCCACACGCGAGCTCGCGATCCAGGTCGCTGGCGACATCAAGGTCGCCTCGGCCAAGCGCGGCACCCGCAACCTCACGGTCTACGGCGGTGTTCCGTATGAAGGCCAGCTCGACGCGCTCAAGACCGGCGTCGACATCGTCGTCGGCACACCCGGACGCCTGCTCGACCTCGCCAACCGCGGCGCGCTCGACCTGTCCCACGTGAAGTCGCTTGTCCTCGACGAGGCCGACGAAATGCTCGACCTGGGCTTCCTGCCCGATGTCGAGTCGCTGTTGGCCAAGACGCCCGAACTGCGCCAGACGATGCTGTTCTCGGCCACGATGCCCAGTGCGATCGTCACGCTTGCCCGCAAGCACATGCGTCACCCGATGAATATCCGCGCCGAGTCCGGCGAAGACACCCAGATGGTGCCCACAACGGCACAATTCGTCTTCCAGGCCCACGACATGGACAAGCCCGAAATCGTCGCCCGCATCCTGCAGGCCGAGGACGTGGCCCGGGTCATCATCTTCACGCGCACCAAGCGCACCGCGCAACGTGTGGCCGATGACCTCAAGGAACGCGGCTTCCCGACTTCGCCGCTTCATGGCGACATGGCTCAGGTGGCCCGCGAAAAGGCGCTCAACCGCTTCCGTGAGGGCAAGATCGACATCCTCGTCGCCACCGATGTCGCGGCCCGCGGCATCGATGTCGCCGGCGTTTCACATGTCATCAACTACAACTGCCCCGAGTACGACAAGACCTACGTCCACCGCATCGGCCGTACCGGCCGCGCGGGCGCTTCGGGCATCGCCGTGACGTTCGTCGACTGGGCCGACCTGGTGCGATGGAAGACCATCAACCAGACACTCGGTTTGCCGTTCGAAGAGCCGCAGGAGACCTACTCCACCTCGGAGCACCTGTATCACGACCTCGGCATCCCGCACGGCACGAAGGGTCGCATCGTCGATCCCACGCCGGTCGCCAAGGAAGACCGGAAGCCGGGGCAGGGTCGCGACGGAGGTCGCCGCAATGACGGCGAGCGCCGCGGTGACAAGCCGCGCTCCGGCGACCAGGCACGAGGCGGTGCCCCCAAGGGCGACAGCCAGCCCCGTCAGCGCAGTCGCAACCGCAATCGCACGCGCAGCGGAGCACCGGTCAAGAAGGCAGAGTAAGAACACGCAGCAACACGTCGAACGCCCGCTGGTCTCGCACCGGTGGGCGTTTGTGCGTTCAGGCCAGGACGACGACCTTGGTGCCGACCGGTGAGAATTCCCACAGCGCGATGGCATCGGGGCGTGCCTGCCGGATGCAGCCCGATGACAAGGGCGTGCCGAGCTGGTGGAGGTTCTGCAGCAACGAACCGCCGTTGCTCACCGGAATGTCGTGGAAGCCGATCGGCGCATTCTTGCCGCTCGTGAATCGGACGAAATACTCCATATGGCTCGCGTAGTCGTAGGACGTCGCGTACCGCGTGTGCGACTGCACGGCATACGTGCCGGCGCTGAGGTTGTCGTGGATGCTTCCCGAGACCTTGTAGGTGCGGTTGATCGTCCCGTCGAGGTTGACCAGCCAGACCCGTTGCTCCAGGGCGGAGAACACCACTCGACGGCCCGTCCCTGAGTCCTTCGGCAACGCATCTGTGGCGGCCTCGACCTTGGCGGCGAGCTCCTCGGTGGGGACAGCGGTCGGCTTCGGCTTGGGCGGCGCCTCGACGATGGCCAGGTCGGCTGTCTCGAAGGATGAGGATGCGACTTCGGTGGAGTCGACGGCCGAAGCCGGGGTGGGGCCCTGCATGCGGGGCAGCAGCCCTATGCCGGCGACGCCGACGAGAACCGTGATGGAGAGAGCGAACGCGAGGAGTCCGGCACGACGGCGGTGTTTGGCCTGGCGACGGGCGCCCGTCCTCAGCGCACTGGCACGAGCATCTCGGGCGCTCAGTGCGCGGCGACGAGGCTCATACCGGCTGGACACAACCCCCATCTTAGCCGTCGGCCTGAGTCCACGGCTCGACATCGCGCGGAGTCACATGATCAGCCTGCGGCACTCAACCCTTCAGCAAGCCTGCGGCTACCTGACGGTAGGCCTCCGCACCCTTGTGCGTCTTGGACGTGCCGAGGATGGAGCGGCCTATCGCCGGGGCTTCGGCAAAACGGATCGTCTTGGGGATCGGCGGCACCACGACCGGGATGTCATACGTCTCGCGGATCGCCTCGAGCACCGCCTGGGAGTGCCTCGTGCGGCCGTCGAAGAGGGTCGGGAGGACGCCGATGATCTCCAGCGTCGAGTTGATGTATTGCTTGACGTCGTGGATCGTGTCGAGGAGCTGGCCGACGCCCCGGTGCGACAACGTTTCGCACTGGAGCGGAATGAGGACCTTGTTGGACGCGGACAAGGCGCCGACAGTCAGGACTCCGAGGGTTGGCGGGCAGTCGATGATGATCCAGTCGTAGTCGGCGGCGACCTTGTCGAGCGCGACGCGGAGCCGGTGTTCGCGGCCGGTGCGGTTGACCAGGCCCTCCTCGGCGTGGGTCAACGTGATGTTGGCAGGCAGCAGATGCATGCCGTCGTCGGTCACCACGATCGCGTCGTCGGGTTTCCTTGTGCCCAGCAACACTTCCGAGACCGTGACGTCGAGGTCCTCGGGATCGATGCCCAGTGAGAAGGTCAGACAGCCTTGCGGATCGAGATCGACGAGGAGGACGCGCTGCTTGAGCTCGATGAGCGCGGCGCCGAGCGAAGCGACCGTTGTCGTCTTGGCCACCCCGCCTTTTTGATTGGCCACTGCGAGGGTCGTCGTCATGTCGCACATTGTGCCAGCACGCTCCGGCGCTCCTCCCTCCCGTGGGTCGGGACGTGTTTGCCATGCTTACGGCATGACACAGACTTCTCCCACGACACAGCGCGCCCTTGTGACCGGGGCGACGGCCGGAATCGGCAATGCCTACGTGCGGGCACTTGCCAAGCGCGGTTTCGACCTCATCCTGGTCGCACGGGACACGGCGCGCCTGGAGAAACTTGCCACCGACCTCAGGTCGAAGCACCGCATCGCGGTCGACGTCATCGGTGCGGACCTGGCCACCGCGGACGGCGTGCAAAACGTCGCCAACGCGCTGACCGACACCGCCAAGCCGGTCGACCTGCTCATCAACAACGCGGGGTCCTCACTCGCCGGCTGGTTCGGCACCACAGACATCGCCGAGGAGGATCATCAGCTCGACCTCATGGTCCGGGCCCCCATGCACCTGACCGACGCGGCGATCAAGTCGATGGCCGGGCGCGGTCACGGCCAGATCATCAACGTCGCGAGCGTCGCGGCCTTCACACCCCGCGGCACCTATTCGGCGCACAAGGCGTGGATCGTCAACCTCAGCCGTTGGCTCAACCTCCAGTATGCCGACGTCGGCGTGACCGTCATGGCGGTCTGTCCCGGCTTCACCCATACCGAGTTCCACCAGCGTATGGGCGCCAACACCGACAACATCCCGCGCTGGATGTGGCTCAAGGCCGACAAGGTTGTGAAGTCTTCCCTCCGGGACCTGGACAAGGGCAAAGCCGTCTCCATCCCCTCGATCCGATACAAGTTCCTCGCCGCCTTTGCCCAATATGTCCCCGCGTCGCTTGTCGCCCGTGTCGCGAAGAGGGGTAGGTGAGATGAGCACTCCACGGACCCTGGTGCTGCCACACGGCGTCGACGCCGTCACGCTCGACACCCCGCGCGGTCCGTTCGCCGCGCTTGAGGCCGGCGCCCGGGGCGATTCACTCGGCCACATCCTGTTGATCCCGGGGTGGACCGGCAGCAAAGAGGACTTCACCCCGATCCTGCCGTTCCTGGCGACGGCCGGCTTCCACGTGACCGCATACGACCAGCGCGGTCAGTTCGAGACACCGGGCAAGCCCGACGACGACTACTCGCTCGCCGGCTACGCGACCGATGCGCTCGCAGTCCGTGCCGCGTCCGGCACACCGTCGAGCCATCTCCTCGGCCATTCCTTTGGCGGGCTCGTCGCCCAGAACGCGGCGGTCGCCGACGTCAAAGCGTGGCTCAGCCTGAGCCTCTTGTGCACCGGACCGGGAGCGCTTGGCCAGTCCGAGTCCGAAGCGCGTCCCTTGACCTTGCTCGCGCAGGCGATCGGCAACATGCCACTCGACCAGATCCACCAGTACCGCGAAAAGATGGCCGGCATCCAGCGGCCGCCGGAGATCGCCGCATTCCTGGCCAGGCGCTTCGAGTCCAACGGCCCCGAGTCGCTCAAGGCGATGACGCAGCTGCTCATCGACGCCCCCGATGGGCTCGACAAGGTGATCGCCCTCGACCTGCCCAAATGGGTCGGGCGAGGCAAGAACGACGACGCCTGGCCCCACGAGGTGCAGGCCGAGATGGCGAAGCGTCTTGGCGTGGAGATCGTCGTCATCCGTGCCGCGGCACACTCCCCCGCGGTCGAAAACCCCGAAGGCCTCATGGAAGCCTGGTTGCCGTTCCTCGAACGCTGAGCGGCGCTTGGTGAAGTCAGCGGCGCTCGAAGAGGAGCTTGTACTGCTCGCGCGGCGTCGTGTTGCAACCCAGGTCGAAGTTGATCTTGCCCGTCCCGTGATAGTCGCTCGAGCCGGTCTGAACGAAATCGAGTTCGCGGGCAATCTGGCGCAGGCTCGCGCGGTCCTCGGGGTCATGGTCGTTGTGATCGACCTCGATGCCCGTGAGCCCGGCTTCCTTGAGCTTGGCGAATGTGTTGGCGGTCAACACCTTGTGGCTCCCCCTCGACCACGGGTGGGCGATGACGGACGCGCCGCCAGCGCCGTTGATCAGGCCGATCGCCTCATAGAGATCGGCCGCGTAGCGGTCGACGTAGGCAGGCTTGCCCGGCATCAGGAAACGGTCGAAGGCTTCGTCCCGGTTGGCGACCACGCCGAGCTCGACGAGGGCGTCGGCGACATGCGGCCGGCCCATCGCCGCGGCGTTGCCCGACCAGCGACGCACGTCCTTGGCCTCGATGTCGATGCCGAGTCCGCGCAGCCGTTCGAGCGTCGCGGGCAGCCGTGAATTGCGGCCGTCGATGACTCGCTCGAGCTCCGCCACGAGCAATTTGTTGTTGGGGTCGAACTCATAGCCGAGGAGATGGATGCTCTTGCCGTCGAGGCGGCAGGAGATCTCGATTCCCTTTACGAGCTCGATGCCGACCCGTTTGGCGGCCTTGGAGGCTTCGCGCCAGCCCTCGGTGCAGTCGTGGTCGGTGATGGCGACGACATCGAGTCCCGCTGTCTTGGCGTTCTCGATCAGCTCGGTTGGGCTGTCGGTGCCATCCGAGCGATTGGAGTGGGTATGCAGGTCGATGCGCACGCGGACAGACTACCGAGGTCGGCCGGCTCAGCGCGAAGCCATACGGTTAATGACAGGCGAACTCAGGGCGCGAGGTTCCAGCGGTGGACCACCGGTGTGCCGCGATCCACACTGAGGACAGAGATCGTCGCCGTGTCGAGATCGAAGATCCGGCCGTCGGCAACGTCGAGTCCCAGCCAACGGGCGGCCAACACGCGGAGCGAGTGTCCGTGCGCGAACACGAGTGTCTTGCCCTCGGCCGCACGAGTGCGCGCGACGACGCGGTCGAGCCGCTGCCCCATCTGCTCGGCGGACTCGCCCCCGGGGCTCGGATGCGTCCAGACGGACCACTCGGGCACCGTCTCGCGGATCTCAGACGTAGTGAGGCCTTCGTAGTCGCCATAGGCCCATTCGGCGAGGTCCTCGTCGACGAGGGCGTCGGGGAATCCCGCAAGCCCGGCAGTGACGCGGGCCCGTTTGCGGGGGCTCGTGAGCACCTGCACGAAGTCGACGCCGGCCAACGGCGCAGTCAGCGTGTGCGCCGATGCCACTCCCGAATCGGTCAGCTCGAGGTCGGTGACGGACGTATGTTGGCCGCTCGCGCTCCATGCCGTTTCACCGTGGCGGACGAGCCACAGCTCATCCCCATCGTCGAGGGGGTTGGTGCGGGGAGCGGTCACGGTCATTCGGCGGGGATTGCCGGAGCCTCGGGCCCGGGCCAGTTCTTGTCGGGGACCGGGACCGGGCGGCCGGGTTGTTCGCCACCACGCTCTTCGAGATAGCTGTCCTTGGGGACCATGACCTTGCGCTTGAAGACGCAGACGATCTTGCCGTCCTGGTTGTAGCCGATCGTCTCGACGTAGACGACGCCGCGATCATCCTTGGACTTGCTCTCCCACTTGTCGAGCACCGTGGTCTGGCCGTAGATCGTGTCGTTGTGGAAGGTCGGCGCGACGTGGCGCAGCGATTCGACCTCGAGGTTGGCGATCGCCTTGCCCGAGATGTCGGGGACGCTCATACCCAGCAGCAACGAGTAGATGTAGTTGCCGACGACCACGTTCTTGCCGAACTGCGTGGTCTTCTCGGCGTAGTTGGTGTCCATGTGCAGCGGGTGGTGGTTCATCGTGAGGAGGCAGAAGAGGTGGTCGTCGTATTCGGTGACGGTCTTGCCGGGCCAGTGCTTGTAGGTGGCTCCGACCTCGAACTCTTCGTATGAACGTCCGAACTGCATGGTTGCTCCTTCTGGGCTTGCCAAGGATGGTGAAACTGGCAGGGGTTAGAGGTCGACCTTGCGGCCGGGCATGGCGACGAGGAGTTCCTGCGCCTTGGCGAGGAGCTTGTGCTCGACGAGGACTTCGTACTTGGTGGCGATGACCTGCTTGACCGAGCTGAAGTCGCGCTGGCCGCGTGTCGCGGCGTAGCCGATCAGCGCCCAGACCAGGCCGAAGACGAGGCCCATCAGGACCGTGCTGAGCACGGTGACCAGGCCTTCGCCCTTTTCGGAGAAGATGCTGAAGATGAGCCCGATCAACAGGCCCAGCCAAGCGCCCGATGCCGCGCCGGCGGCGGCAACGCGGCTGGTCGTCAACCGTCCGGTGACACGCTCGACCTGTTTGAGGTCGGTGCCCACGATGAGGCAGTTCTCCACCGGGAACTCGTTGTCGGAGAGGTAGTCGACAGCCTTCTGCGCCTCGGCGTAATCGTCATACGTGCCGAGTGACTGCGGGTAGTCGAGCGAGAAGTTCGGAGTCTGCTTAGCCATTGTTGTTGCCCCTTAGAGCTTGTAGTCCTCGAGCAGGCGGCGGCCGATGATCATCTTCTGGATGTCGGCCGTGCCTTCACCGATGAGCAGCATCGGTGCCTCGCGGTAGAGGCGCTCGATTTCGTATTCCTTGCTGAAACCATAGCCACCGTGGATGCGGAAGGAGTCCTCGACGACGTCGCGGCAGAACTCGGCAGCAAGGTATTTGGCCATCCCGGCTTCTAGGTCGTTGCGCTGTCCGGCGTCCTTCTTGCGGGCAGCGGTCACGACCATGCCGTGCGCGGCCTCGACCTTGGTGCCCATCTCGGCGATCCGGAACAGGATCGCCTGGTGCTCGGCGATCTTCTTGCCGAATGTCTCACGCTGTTGGGCGTAGGAGACGCCGAGCTCGAAGGCTCGGTTGGCGACGCCGACTGCGCGGGCTGCCACGTTGACGCGGCCGACCTCGACGCCGTCCATCATCTGGTAGAAACCCTTGCCGGGCGTGCCGCCGAGGATCTGGTCGGCACCGATGTTGTGGCCTTCGAAGATCATCTCGGTCGTGTCGACGCCCTTGTAGCCCATCTTCTCGATCTTGCCGGGGATCGTGACACCCTGAGCGGTCTCGCCGAAGCCGACTTCCTTCTCGACAAGGAATGTCGTCATGTTCCGGTAGACCGAGTCCTGGCCCTCGTCGGTCTTGACGAGTACGGCCACGAGGTTGGCCGAACCGCCGTTGGTCAGCCACATCTTCTGGCCGGTGATGGTGTAATCGCCGTCGTCGTTCTTGACAGCCTTGGTCTTGATGGCGGCGACATCTGATCCGAGGGCGGGTTCGGACATCGAGAAGGCGCCACGGACTTCGCCGGTCGCCATACGCGGCAAGTACTTCTGCTTCTGCTCGTCGGTGCCGTGCTGCATCAGCATGTAGGCGACGATGAAGTGCGTGTTGATGACACCGGAGACACTCATCCAGCCGCGGGCGATCTCCTCGACGACGAGGGCGTAGGTCAGCAGCGATTCGCCGAGGCCGCCGAACTCCTCGGGGATCATCAGTCCGAAGATGCCGAGGTCCTTGAGGCCCTCCACGATCGCTGTCGGGTATTCGTCCTTGTGCTCGAGCTCCGTCGCGACGGGGATGATCTTCTCCTCCACGAACTTGCGGACGGTCTTGAGGATTTCTTCCTGGATGTCGGTCAGACCATCGGTGGAAACGAGACGACCCATTGTGGGCTCCTATGGCGTAGCAGTGATGAAGGTGTACGTGGCGCGACCTGCCGACTCTACCGAGACAGCACGTCCCCGTCTCCATCGACCTGTCGTGAGATTGGCCACTACGCGGGGCTCACTCCGCGAGGACGACCTCCGCCTTCGTCTGTTGCCTGCTTGCGGCGACGACCGCGAGGCCGATCAAGATCAGGGTCAGACCGACATACAC
>JALYQD010000017.1 GCA_030856025.1 Actinomycetota bacterium | reverse complement strand
AGGGCGAAGTCCTCGACCTCGCCGACGCCCTTCTCCTTGGCAAAGGCGTAGACCGTCTGCTTCTGCGTGTCCGTGGGAAGGATCCGGGACTGGTCGCCCGCCAGGTGCGCGTCGGCGAAGTCGCCTCGCAGTGACGTCGAGACGTTGAGGTCCCTGATCTCGTGGCGTTCGCTGTCGCGGTAGATCCGGACGACCCGGTTTTCGGCCTTGCCATACTGATTTGGTCCCAACACGATGCTCATACGATTAACTTCCTCTGTAGGTGGAGAATGCGAAAGGGCTCAGAAGTACCGGGACGTGGTAGTTCGAACCCGGGTCCGAGACCGAGAAGGCGATCTCGACTGTGGGGAAGAAAGTCGGCGTTCCCGTCCGGGCGAAGTATGCGGCGGTGTCGAGCACCAACCGGTACGTTCCCTTGTCGAGATCACCCGTCCCCAGCTGACCGACACGTCCGTCGCGGTCTGTGACCGCCGATGCGATGGTCTCTGCGGGAGCCGGCCAGCGTTCCAGCCGCACGGCGATGCCCTCACCCGGACACCCCTGCGCGGTGTCGAGGACATGGGTGCTGATCGAGCTCATAGTTGACTCCCTTGTGACGTCTTGTTGTCTTCAACGAGTTTGCCGAGGCGGAGCCCGGCGATCTCCCCGAGCTCGCGAACCACTTCGGCCAACTCGATCTCGGGTGTATTTGCAAGTCTGCGCCGAAGCTCGGCCAGGATCTCATCAGCCGTCCTCCCGGCCGCCCGGATCAGGAAGATGTGCCCGAAACGCGACTCATAGTCGACATTGCCCCGGCTCATGGCGGCGACCATCTCGGCGTCTTCCCGATCGAAACCGGACTGCTCCTGCTCGGAGAACTCCGCATCGTGACCGACCCCTGCGGCCTCCCCGATCTGGGGATGCCGTTCGAGGGCGCTTTGCACCTGATCTGCACCGAGCGTCGACGCCGAGACGCGCGCCTGGGTCAGCAGGTCCGACGCGTTCCGGTATGGACGGTGAGCCACCAGCTCGGCGACCCAGGACGGGACTGCCAAGCAGGACAGGAGAAGCGAACCCGCGGCGTCGTCGCTGAGGTTGTTGAACCCGTCGACATCCACGACTCCGCCTGCCGGCACATTTGTCATGTCTCGCCCGCCCTGTCGCCGAGCATCTCAGTGGCCAAGTTGTTCGAAGCGCTGCGTACGCGCACTGTGTATGGGATTGGCCCCGGCCACAAGGTCATTGAACCGGTGGTTGACGATCTTGCCGACTTCGATCAGTGCCGTCGCTCGCTCCTGGCAAATCGAGTTGTCGATCCGTTCCCATCCCCCGGTCAGCACCTCGTGCCGCTTCGCGAGGTCGCGCACCGACACGATGAGCGGGAATCCGTATTTCTCCTGGTATGCCTGGTTGAGCTCGGCGAACTCGTCGTAGTCCTCATCGTTGAGCCGATCGAGTCCGAGAACAGACTGATCCCTGGTCGACTCCTTGCGCGCGAGCTGGTCGGAGCCGAGGTTGGGGAAGGACCCCAGCAGCGTTTTCTGCTCCTCGGGATTGCCCGAGAACAACGCATCCTGCATCGCGGTGCGGAGCGACTTGGTATCGGCGAACGGCCGTTGCGCGTATGCGCCGTCAACGGCCCACCGGGACCCCTGGAACAACCCCTCGAATGTCGCCGCGAATTCGTCCTTGCTCATCTTGTTGACCTGATCAAGGCGGATGAGTCCCCGACCGGGTGCGCCTGCCACGCCAGGGCCGAAGCTCTTGCCGACGTGGAAGAAGACGAGGTTCAAGACGATCGCCGTGATGGATCCCAGCGTGATGCCGCTGTTGAAGATCATCTCGCTCCAGCGTCCACCCGGGATGACCGTGTAGAGCGTGGGCTTCATCGTGACGAGCATGGCCAGGCCGACGCTGGTCGCGACGATGACGACATTGCGATGATCATTGAAATCGACCCTGCCGAGCATCTGGATGCCGACGACGGCAACCGTCGCGAACATCGCGAGCGCGGCGCCGCCGAGGACCGAGTGCGGAATGCTCGCGGCGACGGCACCCGCCTTGGGGATCACTCCGATCACCATCATGAAGAGACCGGCAGTGGCAACCACCCAGCGGCTCTTGACGCCGGTGAGGCGGACCAGACCGACGTTCTCGGCGAAGCACGTGTAGGGGAACGAGTTCAGGACGCCGCCAAGAGTGGTCGCGAGGCCATCGGCGCGCAGCGCACGGGACACGTCTTCGTTGCCGACCTTCTTCTCGACGATCTCTCCGGTGGCGAACACGTCACCGGTTGTCTCGACGGCCGTGATGAGCATGACGACGATCATCGAGATGATCGCTGTGATCGAGAACTTCGGGATGCCGAAGAAGAATGGCGTGGTGACTCCGCCCCAGTCGCTCGAACCGACTGAGTCGAAGTTGGCGTCGCCCAGGATGAAGGCAATCGTCGTTCCGATCACGAGCCCGGCCAGCACCGCGACCGTTGCCATGAACCCCTTGAACACCCGCTGGATGATCACGATGATGGCGAGAGTTCCGATGGCATAGAAGAAGTCCTTGCGGACCGGGTCCCCGAAGCCGACGGCGTCGTTGATCGCGACGGGCAACAAGGAGATGCCGATGATGGCGATGACGGAACCGGTGACGACCGGCGGGAAGAAGCGGATGAGCTTCCCGAAGTACGGCGCCAGGAAGAACGTGAAGAGCCCGGCAACGATGACCGCGCCATAGATGTAGGCCAGTCCTTCCGTGCCGCCGCCCGCGGCGCTGCCTATGGCGATCATCGGCGCGACGGCAGTGAAGGTCACGCCTTGAAGCAGCGGGAGCCGCACGCCTACCTTCCAGAAGCCGACCGACTGGATGATCGAGGCGATGCCGCAGGTGAACAGGTCGGCGTTGATCAGGTGGATCAACTGCTCATCGCTCAGTCCGATGGCGCCCGCGAGGAGGATAGGCACGATGACAGCGCCCGCATAGAACGCGAGAACGTGCTGCGCACCATAGATGGCTAGTTTTTGCGGGGGAAGCACTTCATCGACCGGGTGCTTGACGCGTCGTTGTCGTCCGGCTGCCGGTGACGGCGTATTTGTTGATGACATAAGTGAACCTCGTTGCCTTAATGTCCGTATCGTGGATAGTTAGTTCCGCGTTGCGAGAGATACTAGGCGACCGCCGGACCAGTCGTCAAGGGTTTCGGCACTCGTTCGTTGGATTCGTCGATCATTCCCACAGGCGTACGATTTGGCGAAACTACTAGGACGTCCTAGTATTTGCGCATGAGTACTCCCAAGCTCCACAAGCCGGTCAACCCCGTACGCCTGGTGACGGCGTCGAGTCTGTTCGACGGCCACGACGCTTCGATCAACATCATGCGACGCATCTTCCAGTCGCAGGGGGCCGAAGTCGTCCACCTCGGTCACAACCGTTCGGTGAGCGAAGTCGTGGACGCCGCGATCGAGGAAGACGTCCAGGGCATCGCCGTGTCGTCCTACCAGGGCGGCCATGTGGAGTACTTCGAATACCTCGTCGAGTCGCTGCGCGAACGCGGTGCCGGGCACATCCAGGTCGTGGGAGGCGGCGGCGGGGTCATCGTCGCCGAAGAGATCGCGCGCCTCCGCAAGTCTGGTGTGACCATCTTCTCTCCCGAGGACGGCCAGCGCCTGGGCCTCGTCGGCATGATCAACTCCGTGGTCAAGGACTGCGACTTCGACCTCTGGGAAACGAAGCAGACCGACGCCACGGCCGTCACCTCCGGCGAACGCACCGGCATCGCCCGCGCCATCACCGGCGCCGAACGCAACCAGCTCTCCGCGGATGACCTCAAGCAGATTGCCGCCGCCGCGAAGGCCTCCAGCACGCCCGTCCTCGGGATCACCGGCACCGGCGGCTCGGGCAAGTCCTCACTCACCGACGAGCTCGTCCGACGCTTCCGCAGCGACCAGCAGGACAAGCTGCGCATAGCAGTCATCGCCGTCGACCCGACCCGCCGTCGTGGCGGCGGTGCGTTGCTCGGCGACCGCATACGGATGAACTCGCTCGACGGCGACCGCATCTTCTTCCGCTCGCTCGCAACCCGCGGCAACCACGAGCTCCCCGAGAGCCTCCCGCTCGTCATCGACATCTGCAAGGCCGCCGGCTACGACCTGGTCATCGTCGAGACCCCCGGCATCGGCCAGGGCGATGCCGCGATCGTCCCGTTCGTGGACGTCTCGATGTATGTCATGACACCGGAATTCGGTGCCGCATCACAGCTCGAGAAGATCGACATGCTCGATTTCGCCGACGTCGTGGCGATCAACAAGTTCGAGCGCCGTGGAGCCAAGGACGCCTTGCGCGATGTCGGACGCCAGCTGGTCCGCAACCGCGAAGCGTTTGGCAAGAGCCCCGCCGACATGCCGGTCTACGGCACGTCGGCCGCGACATTCAACGACGACGGCGTCACTGCCTTGTTCCAACACGTCAAGGAGTTGCTCGGCGCAAAGGGCCTGGCCCTGGCGGAGCCGCACCTGCCGCAGGTCACGGTCAAATACTCCAGCGGCATCGCCCACGTGGTTCCGCCCGAGCGTGCCCGCTACCTGGCCGAGATCACCGAGACGATCCGCGGCTACCACGCCGACACGCTCGAGCTCGCCGACCGGGCCCGTCGCACCCAGCGGCTCGAAGCGGTCGCCGCCGAGCTCGACGCCGCCGGCCTCGACGCCACCGATGTCTCGACCCTGCAGAGCGATGCGAGCCGCCACCTCCCGCCGGCCATTGCCGAGCAGATCCGGTCATGGCCCGCGGTCGTCGAGTCCTACTCCGGCGATGAGCAGATCGTCCGGATCCGCGACAAAGAGATCCATACCCGGTTGACCCGCGAATCACTCTCGGGCAACAAGATCCCGCGCGTCTCACTCCCCCGCACCACCGACCATGGCGAGCTCGTGACGTTCTGGCGCCGCGAGAACCTCCCCGGCTACTTCCCCTACACCGCCGGTGTCTTCCCGTTCAAACGCGAAGGCGAGGACCCGGCACGTATGTTCGCCGGCGAGGGCGACCCGTTCCGGACCAACCGTCGTTTCAAGCTGCTCTCCGAGGACGGCGATGCGACCCGCCTGTCGACGGCTTTCGACTCCGTCACGCTGTATGGCCGCGACCCCGACCCGCGCCCCGACGTCTACGGCAAGGTCGGGACCTCGGGCGTTTCCGTCGCGACCCTCGACGACATGAAGGCGCTCTACGACGGCTTCGATCTCGTCGCCCCCTCCACCTCGGTGTCGATGACGATCAACGGCCCGGCGCCGACCGTGCTGGCGTTTTTCCTCAACACCGTCATCGATCAGCAGGTGGACAAGTTCCGCGCCGCCAACGACCGCGAACCCAACCCCGCCGAGCACGCCGGGCTTCGGGCCACGGCCCTCACGTCGGTGCGCGGCACCGTCCAGGCCGACATCCTCAAGGAAGACCAGGGCCAGAACACCTGCCTGTTCTCCACCGAGTTCAGCCTGCGGATGATGGCCGACATCCAGGAATGGTTCATCGAGCAGGAGATCCGCAACTTCTACTCGGTGTCGATCTCGGGCTATCACATCGCCGAGGCCGGGGCCAACCCCATCAGCCAGCTCACCTTCACGTTGTCCAACGGCTTCACCTACGTCGAGGCCTACCTCGCCCGCGGCATGGACATCGACGACTTCGCCCCCAACCTGTCGTTCTTCTTCTCCAACGGCATGGACCCGGAGTACTCCGTGCTCGGGCGCGTCGCCCGCCGCATCTGGGCGCTCGCGATGCGCGACAAGTACGGCGCCAACGAACGGTCGCAGAAGCTGAAGTACCACGTGCAGACCTCGGGCCGGTCGCTCCACGCACAGGAGATGGACTTCAACGACATCCGGACCACGTTGCAGGCGCTCATCGCGATCAACGACAACGCCAACAGCCTGCATACCAATGCCTATGACGAGGCGGTCACGACGCCGAGCCCCGAATCGGTGCGGCGTGCTCTCGCGATCCAGCTCATCATCAACCGCGAATGGGGCCTCTCGATCAACGAGAACCAGCTCCAGGGCTCTTACATCATCGAGGAGCTCACCGACCTGGTCGAGAAGGCCGTGCTCGAGGAGTTCGACCGCATCAACGAGCGCGGCGGCGTGCTCGGCGCCATGGAGACCGGCTACCAGCGTGGTCGGATCCAGGACGAGTCGATGCTCTACGAGCACCGCAAGCACGACGGCACCCTGCCGATCGTCGGCGTCAACACGTTCCTCAAGCCTGCTTCGGGTGACGGGACGCCCGCTCACGTCGAGCTCGCCCGCGCCACCGACGCCGAGAAGGAGACACAGCTCGCCCACGTGCGCGCCTTCCAGGCCGAGCACGCCGAGGAGGCTCAGGCCGCTCTGGCCCGTCTCAAGG
>JALYQD010000175.1 GCA_030856025.1 Actinomycetota bacterium | reverse complement strand
GTGCGAGACGGCCCTTTCGGAGTTTGGTGGAAACAACTACGGTCGATCGTGTGTTGTCCATAGAGATGGCCCGCCGGCCCAACCACGCACCCCAAGCTCTCGCAAGGAGAAATCCGTGACCGTCCCGAACATCGAACTCAACAACGGCGTATCCATCCCCCAACTCGGCTTCGGCGTGTTCCAGGTGCCGCCGGAAGACACCAAGGCCGCGGTCAAGACTGCGCTCGAGACCAGCTACCGCCATATCGACACCGCCCGGATCTACGGCAACGAGGAAGGCGTCGGCGGAGCTATCGCCGAGTCCGGCATCGCTCGCGACGAGCTGTTCATCACGACGAAGCTGTGGAACGACGACCAGGGTTATGAGTCCACGTTCGCCGCCTTCGAGAACAGCCTGAAGAGGCTCGGCCTGGACTATGTCGACCTCTACCTGATCCATTGGCCCACCCCGGCCAACGACACCTTCGTCGACACGTGGAAGGCCTTCGAGAAGTTGTATGCCGACAAGCGTGTCCGCGCGATCGGCGTCTCCAACTTCCGCACCGAGGACCTGCAGCGGCTGATCGACCTGGGCCTGACGGTTCCGGCGATCAACCAGGTCGAGCTCCACCCGCAGCTCGTCCAGCACGAGCTCCGCGAGTTCCATGCCAAGCATGAGATCGCGACCGAGGCATGGAGCCCGCTCGCTCAGGGCAAGGTCTTCACCGAGAAGGTCATCATCGACATCGCCGAAGCACACGGCAAGTCGCCGGCCCAGATCGTCATAGCCTGGCATCTGGCCCTCGGCAACGTCGTCATCCCGAAATCGGTGACGCCTTCGCGCATCGCCGAAAACCTGGACGTCTTCGGCATCTCGCTTAGCGAGGACGAGATCGCCGCGATCACGGCCCTCGACAGCGGCAGCCGCACCGGACCCGACCCGGCTGAGTTCAACTAGGGCGGTCACCAACCGCTGGGAGTGACGTTCGGCAGGCGACACGCCGTGTCTTCCCTGCCACGTCACTCTCAGCGGGTTGTCAGGTGGTGCTCTTGCTGATCGCGCGGACTCCGACCAGGAGTCCGATGACCGCTGTCACGGTGGCCGCGATCGCGCCATACAGAACCGTCATGTCGGTGAACGAACCACCGAACAGGATGCGTTCGGCATCGACGATGTAGGTCAGCGGGTTGATCTTCGACGCTACCTTCATCCATTCGGGACCGGTCTCGATCGGCAGCATCATGCCCGACAGAATCAGCAGCGGGAACAGCAACGACTGCTGCACACCCCAGAACACCCACTCGTTCTTGCGGGTCGCGATCGCGAGCGAGTATGAGAGCGCGCCGACGCCCACGCCGAACACGCCGAGGATGAGCAGGCCGACGGCGACCTCGAGCGGGAACAGCTTGAACCCGAACGGGACCGCGACGAGCGTGATCAGAAGGGCCTGAACCACCAGCGGCGCCAACTCCTTGAGCGCGCGGCCGATCAGAATGGCCGGCCGGGACAAAGGCGTCGCCAGTATCCGCTCGTACGCGCCGGTCATGATCTCGTATTGCAGATTGGCGCCCGTCATGGATGTGCCGAACATGCTGATCATCACGACGACGCCGGGCAGGAACCACTGCAGCGACGACTCGCCGCCGAACGCATCGCCACCGGTGACTCCCGAGAGCAACGGGCCGAACAGCCCGAGGAAGACCAGCGGTTGGATCAGCGAGAAGATCAGCGAGAACGGGTCCCGCAGGATCAGCAACATCTCCCGTATGAAGACCGATCGGGTGTCGGTGATTATGGTGCTCATGCTTCTGCTCCTTCACGAAGGCTGCGACCGGTGAGGGTCAGGAAGACGTCGTCGAGCGTGGGCTGTCTCAGCGTCGCGCTCAACACATCGATGCCGGCGGCATCGAGCTTGCGCAGGTAGCGCGGCAGGAACTGATCGCCCTGATCGACTCTGATGCCGATGACGGCCGTGTCGCCCTCAACCGTCTCGTCGATCGATTCGTGTGCGACGTCGGCCGCCTCTCGGGCCTTGGCGACATCCGCTCTCGCCACTGTCACCGTCAGCCGGTCCCCGGCCTGGTTGGCCTTCAACGCGGTCGCCGTGTCGTCGGCGATCACCGTGCCGTGGTCGATGATGACGACCCTTTCGGCCATCGAGTCGGCTTCTTCGAGGTAGTGCGTCGTGAGGACGATCGTCGTCCCGAACTCCTCGCGCATCCGGGTGATGTGCTCCCAGAGGTTGGCCCTGTTCTGCGGGTCCATACCAGTCGAGGGTTCGTCGAGGAACAGGAGTTCGGGGCTGTGGATGAGTCCCATGGCAATGTCGAGGCGACGCTTCTGGCCGCCCGAAAGCGTGCTGACCTTGCGCATCTTCATGCCGCCGAGGTCGAGCGATGTGAGCAATCGTTCGCCGCTCGACACGGCGTCAGATCGGCTCATGCCATAAAAGCGGCCCTGCATCAGCAGCTCGTCCCAGACGCGATGACTGTGCCCGGCGCCGTTGCCCTGGCCGATGAAGCCGATCCGGCGGCGAACCTCGGCAGGATCCTCGGTTACCTCGATGCCGGCGACGCGTGCCGTTCCCGAGGTCGGCGGCAGGACGCTGGTGAGCATACGGAGCATCGTGGACTTCCCGGCGCCGTTTGGTCCGAGGAGGGCGACAAGTTCACCCTTCGCCACGTCGAAATCGACCCCGCGCACCGCTTCGATGCTTTCCTTGCCGGTCACGAACGTCCGGCTGAGCTTGTCGGTGTGAATCATGTCTACCCACTTCTTCGTACGATGTACTGAGTGCTTTCCAGATAAATTAGCATACACTGTACGGAGAAGCAAGAGGTCAAGCTAGGAGAACCATGAGCGAGGAAGCCGCGCCCGAACAATGGGGCACTCCCGAGGGCCGGGAAATGATCAGGCTGCTCTGGGATCCGCCCACCCCTTCGGCCCGGGGCCCCAAACAAAAGATCACGCTCGACCAGATCGTCGAAGCCGGCATGGCCATTTCCGCCGACGAAGGCTGGGAGGGCCTCTCGATGCGCAAGCTGGCCCAGCACCTCGGCGTCGGGGTCATGAGCCTCTACACCTACGTGCCCGGCAAGGACCAGCTCTTCGAGCTGATGGTCGACCGTGCCTACGGCACGCGGAAGCTGCCCGACCAGAGCCTCCCTTGGCGCGAACAGGTCGAGCTCCACGCACACGAGGCACGCGTCATGTATGCGCGTTTCCCCTGGATGCTGCACGCCAACCTGTGGCGGACCCCGCTCGGGCCCCACGTGATGGACCAGCAGGAAGACCTCTATCGAGCCGTGCTGGCCTCCGGGCTGAACAAGGCCGACACGGTCAGGGTGACCGGTGCCATCGAAGCCCACGTCTTCGGCGTCGCCCGTGGCGAGATCACCGATGCCCGCGAGGCCTCCCGGACCGGCATCACCGCCGACGAGTACTGGGAGTCCCGCAGCAGCTTCTGGGGGACCTACTACTCCCCCGAACGTTTTCCGGTCATGACCGCGATCTGGGAGTCCGGCGCCTACGACGAACCGCCGGTCGAGGGCGTGGAGTTCGGGCTGGCCCGTCTGCTCGACGGGGTGGAGCTGTTGATCGAACGGGGCGGTTCGAAAAAGCCCTAGACGGCAGCCGGCACCATCGCCGGCAAGGCATGGAGTGATGCCACCAGCGGTGCGAGCTCGGGCGTTTGCTCCGCCTCGGCCAGCGCCGCTTCGAGGGTCGCATCGTGCGTGGGCTTTGCCTTGGCGAGGAGCCTGCGGCCCGCGGGCGTCAGCTCGGTGTAGATGCCACGACGGTCGTCGGCGCACAGGATGCGGGTCAGCAGTCCGCGGTCCTCGAGACGGTTGACCAACCGTGTGGCCGCGCTGCTGCTGAGGGCGGCCGCGCGCGCGAGCTGTTGCATACGCATGTGCCAACCGTCCTGGCGACTCAGCGAGTCAACGCTGACCCACGTCCACACCTCCTCGATGGGCTGTATGAACGTGCGGGTAAAGGCGAGAACACCGTCGGTCTTCGTGCCTGTTGGTGTCGGGGACATCATTTACCTCATTCTCTGGTTGTCGCCGATCATGGCGACGGCCTTGGCGATGCGGCGCCCGCGCGTCTCCACCTTCTTGGCGCCGATGATCCACTGATGGTATTCGCGCTGGTGGGAGTACGACATCGCCCGAATGTCGTCCATCACCGAGGCGTCGTTGAACGCGGTGGTGATGTCGTCCTCGAGCACGACGACGCGTTCGGTCGGGTCGAGCCGGATCTCAAGGTGGACCTTGTCCCCCGGCTCTTTGCCGAGCTCCTTCCGCACGTCGCTGCGGACCATCACCAGATGACCGTTGCCTTACGTCACCAGCGACCCTCGGTAGTCGACACGATCGTCGAAGCGCACCGTGACCGGCACACGGCCCTTGACGCCATACGTCCGGAGCGCGTCGTGCGGGAAGACGACGTAGGCCTGCGAATTGTCGACGTCCTCGCGCAGGATCTCCGCATCGGACTCGATCGGACCGGGATCGGTGTAGGTCGGCATCAGCGACCGGACCGGGCCGGTGTCATCGCCACGAACCAGGCCTCCTGGACGCCGAGGAACACCAGGATGCTCAGCAGGAAGCCTTCGACCTCGATCGGCCGGAGCGTCAAGCCCAGGTTGGCGACGAGACCGGGCACGAGAGCGACGACCACCACCAGCACATAGAGGGGTATGCCGGCCGCGGCGAACAGCAGCGGGATGACCTTGGCATCTGTCGACCGGCGGAGCTCGCCTGCCAGCAACGCCACACCGATACCGCCGGTGAGGCCGGCGAGAGTGAACGCGAATCGCCATACCTCGGGCACCGAGGGCGCGACCTGGGCCAACAGGGACACCGTCGCCGGGATGACGAACTGGAGCGAGACGAAATAGGCCATGCGGCGGGCGGCCGGGTCATGGCCGCCGAGGTCGGCGCGGTCCTTGATGGCCACCCACCACAAGCCGAGAAGAGTGAAGTTGATCGCCGAAACTACCCCGTAAAACTCCGACTGGTTCATGAACGAAGGTTAGGTGCGGGGGGTCGTCGAGCGCTAGGGCTATTTCGGTTCAGCGCCGCGACCCCTAGGGTGGTAGGCCGAGGAGGAACCTGCATGTGGCGCAAGCTGATCGTCGGATTCGTCCTCGTCGTCGCGTCTTTCAGTGTCTTGCTCGGCCTGACCGAACCCGACGGCAAGGTCGATGAAACACCGGTGACGGCGACGGAATCGACTCCGCCTCCGGCCGAGCGCTCCCCCGTCGAGGTGTCGTCCGCGGTGCCGTGGCCGGGACTTCTCGCGGGCATCGGGGTGGATGAGTCCACCGGTTCGGTCAATTGGTGTGACGGTGCGAAGCTCGAGCCGGCCACTGGCCCGGCAGCAGATTTCTTCGGTCCCGCCAAGGTCGACGAAGCCTATTGCGACGCCCTCAGCTTCATGTTCGAGCAGCACTACTCGAGCCTGGCCGTGCCGCGTGAGTCGTACGAGGTCTCCGACTTCTCATCGCTCAGGGATTGGCTTACCGCGGATGCCTACGACAAACGCTTCCTGCCCAAGGCCGATGCCGTCATCGCCGATCCCGACAACGCCGAAGCCCGCAAGGAGCTCGGCCTCCTGTTGTTCCACCTCAGCAACGACCGGCCGGGGGCAAGCCGATTGTCTGCGGGCCCGGACCACATCTTCTACGGGGGAGGTGCGGGTTATGACCAGCGATCCGTATGGATCAATCCGGTCTGGAAGCGCACCGGGGTCGAGCTGGGCGACCGCAACGGGGTCGCCGTGCTCAGCATGTCGATGACGGCGAGCGCCGCGCTCCCGGTCTTCAACACCGCCGTGAACCGCGACGACATGCTGGTGGTCAAGACCGAGGCGACGTTGGAGATGACCCTGAGCACGGTCGACTCCGGCCACCCGTGGCGCATCGACGGCTGGCGCATCGTGACCCCGGAAACCTCCTTCGAGCCGCTGAAAGTGGCGGAGTAAGTGCTGCGGCCGTACGTTGTCGAATCGCGGCAACAACGGGGAAAAGGAACGGGGTGCGGCCGCCCCCCGAGGACGTCCGCACCCCTTCCAAACGCGCTGGCTAGAGACCTTGCGCGCTGTTGTAGACGGCCTGGATAACGCTTCCGAAATACGGGCCGTACATCTTGTCGCTCAACAGCGGGGACGTGTACTTGAAGCTGTTGAGGGAGTTGAGGGTGCCGATACCGGTGCCCTCGTTGTGGTTGAGGAACCAGGGTCCGCCGGACGAACCACCGGTCATGTTGCAGACCATGCCCTGATCGGAGCTTCCCTGCGAATCGGCCACGACGTCGCCGTGGCACCAGGCGATGTCGGAACCGTCGTACGGCGCGGCGGCCGGGTAGCCGAAGGAGTACATGTTCTGCAGACGCGCCTGGTTGAAGGCGACCCCCTGCCCGCCGACCTTGTCGGTCAGACTGACGCCACCGACCGGGCTGACGACCGCGAAGGCCGCATCGTAGTTGAGGTCGCCGCTGCCGCTCCACTGAGAAGTGGTGACGAGCTGGCGGGCCGCAAACTGTCCGTGTGGGGCCGCGCCATCGTCGTACTGGGGGATGAAGACGAAGTTGGTGGCGAAGGCGCCGGGGCCTTCGTTGACGCAGTGACCGGCGGTCTGCACGACGCTCTTGTTGCCGGAGACGACCGAGCTTCCCGAGCACACGTAGTTGCCGCCGGCAAGGGTGAAGAACACCTTGCCGGTGGTCTTGATGACGTTGCCGCCACCGGTGTAGTAGCCGCCACCGAAGGCCGCCAGGTTGGGGAGGCCAAGTGTGGATTTGCCGCTGGTGCCGGATTTGGTGGAGGGCTTGCCCGCCGCGACCTTGCCGGTCACGTCGGCAAGGCTCTTGCCCCGGACAAGGCTGTCGCCGGGCTTGGCATTGCGTAGACGGTCAGCGGTCCAGTAGCTGCGGGCGGCTGCTTGCTTGGCCGGACTGATCGAGGTTTTCGAGACATTGGACGAGGGGGAAGGGGGCGGGTCGACGGCAACATATATCGCCTGCGCCGGCGCCGACATCAGTGCGAGGCCCAGCGTGGCTCCCAGACCGATGACTGACGCGAACGTCTTCTGTCTCATGTATCCCCCGGCTTGGTCGTGTATGAAGGACCCTACCCATGCTCGGGGTCAAATATCAGTCTTGACAGGCGAGACGGGACTAGTTATGGAGAACTATGTCCGACTAGTTCGTTATGACTAGACGGACAATATCGTTTGTTGACCTTCTGTGCTCGTTGAATGACTGAGCGAACGACGAGGCGGCCGTGATCAGCCCAGGACGACCAGTTGAGCGAGGTCGTCGGTCGGCAACTCGTCGACGGTCGCCATCACCTGGATCCCGAGCAGGTCCAGCCCGCCACCACTGTTGGTGAGGAAGGCCGTCTCCGACGCGTCCTGACCGGTGGCGATGCGCAACAGGGATTGCCTCGGTGCGAGCCGCGTAGCGTCCACGACGTGCCAGGCGCCGTCGACGTAGGCCTCCGCGACGGCGTGGAAATCCATCGGGCTCAGTCCCGGGGCGTACACCGACACGAGCCTCGCCGGCACATCGAGTCCGCGCAGCAAGGCGATCACGAGGTGGGCGTAGTCACGGCATACGCCTCGCCGGGCGAGGAGAGTGGCGATCGCGCCGTCGGTCGGCTGGCTCGCGCCGGGCATGTACATCAGCTTGTCGCCGACCCAGGAGCTGACGGCGTCGAGAAGCGGCTTGCCGCTCAGTCCGAAGAACTCCGCGACCGCCGTCGGCATCAGGGTGTCCGACTCGCAATAGCGGCTGGGGCGCCGATATTCGATGAGGTCGAGCTCGTCGACCGGAGACGCACCGACCTGTCCATCGACTTCGGCGTGATAGTTGATGGTCATACGGCCACGCGGGCCCGAGAGGCGGTGCAGGCGGGTGCCATGGCGGCCGACAAGTTCCCGGGGCGTCAGGGGCTCCCCGCCGGAGGAGATGTCGAAGGATTCCGAGGAGATGTCGGCTCCCTGGGCGACGGCCAGGGAAAATATGACGTCGACGGTGTCATGCAGCTCGACTTCGAGGTGAGCGGACACAAAACGTCTCATGGACTGAGCGTTTCACACGTTTGCTCCACGCTGAAATCAGCGCGGGCGCGTGTGCGAAACGCCCGGACGTCGTGCCCCGGCTCGTGATGACCTAGAGGCCCTGCGCGGTCTTGTAGAGCGACTGGGTGACGCTTCCGAAGTACGGGCCGAACATCGTGTCGCCCTCGAACAGGAGCGTCTGGTACTTGAAGCTGTTGACCGAGTTTGCCAGACCAGCGCCACTCTTTTCGTTGTACCCGAGGTACCACGGGCCGCCGGACGAGCCGCCCGTCATGTTGCACTTCATGCCCTGGTCCGAGCTGCCACCGACGGAGTCGTCTGCGACCTGCGCGTGGCACCAGGCGATCGAGTTGCCGTTGTACGGTGACGCTGCCGGGTAACCGAACGAATACATTACCTTGCCGCGAGGCTGGTTGAAGGCGATGCCCTGCGCGCCCACCTTTTGCGCCAGATGGGTCTTGCCCAGGCGACTCACAACTGCCATCCCGACGTCGTAGTTGAGGTCGCCCTGGTTCTTCCACCGCGTCGTGGTGGTCAACTTCCGGGCCGGGAACTTGCCGTATAGCGCCGCGCCGTCCTTGTAGCCGGGGATGAAGACGAAGTTCGTCGCAAAGGCACCCGGCCCCTCATTGAGGCAGTGACCTGCGGTCAGGACGAGATCATTGTTCTTGGCCTTCACCGAGCTGCCGGAGCATTGGTAGTTCGCTCCGCCGAGGGTGAAGAACACCTTGCCGGTCGTTTTGACGACCTGTCCCCCACCCGAGTAGTAGCCACCGGCGAACGCGCTGTCGCCGAGCAGACTGCCCAGACCGAGGCCGAGCGGGCCCGATGCCTGCGTGCCCATGACGATTTTGGGCAGACCGGCCGTGACCTTGCCGACGACTTCTTCGAGCGAACGGCCCAGCATGAGCGCGTCGCCGGGGACTGCGTTGCGCAAGCGCTGCGGTGTCCAGTACTTGTTGGTCGCCGCCTGCTTGGGCGCGCTCACGCTCGTGGTGGCAACGTCAGAATCGCCGGCTGCTTGCGCCGGCGCAGCCCATCCGAGCGCAGCAACGGCTGCGACCATCAAGCCGATTCCGGCCGTGGCACGCAAACTCTTTGTCTTCATCCAAGATCCCCTAGGCACACGTGCCGGTCGATCCCTCCACGGGCATGCTATCGGCCAATGCCGCTACGCGCACGACAAACTCAGCGGTCGTAGGCCGCGAGAATCTTGTCGGCGGCGGTCGCGGCGGGCATTTCGCCGGCCAGTACGGCCTCGCGGACCTCTGCCCGGATGGCCCTGACGGCTTCGTCGTTGCGGAGCCGCTGATCGAGCTCATCGCGCACGAGCGCCCAGGTGAAGTCCAGCTGCTGCTCGGCCCGCTTCTCGGCAAGTCCCTTGTGGCCGAGGAACTCGCGGTGCCTGATGACCCGGTTCCACACCGTGTCGATGTCGGTGCCTTCGAGCGCCGAACACGTCAAGACCGGTGGCACCCAGCCGTGGCTGCCCGCATACACGAGGCGCAGCGCTCCGGCCATGTCCTTGGCGGTCGCCTTGGCTTCGGTCGCCCGATCGCCGTCGGCTTTGTTGACCGCGATGACATCGGCGATCTCGAGGATGCCCTTCTTGATGCCTTGCAGCTGGTCGCCGGTGCGGGAGAGAGTCAGGAACAGGAACGTGTCGACCATGCCGGCGACGGTGACCTCGGACTGGCCGACGCCGACCGTTTCGATGAGGACGACGTCAAAGCCGGCCGCCTCGAGGATCGTGATGGCCTGCGTCGTCGCCCGGGCCACCCCGCCGAGGGTTCCGGCGCTCGGCGACGGTCGTATGTAGGCATCCGGCGAAGCCGCCAGCTCGGTCATACGCGTCTTGTCGCCGAGGACGGATCCGCCGGTGCGGATGCTCGACGGGTCGACAGCAAGGACGCCGACCTTGTGGCCTTCGCCGACGAGCCAGATGCCGAGGGCTTCGATGAAGGTCGATTTGCCGACGCCGGGGACACCGGAGATGCCGACCCGAACCGAGTTGCCGGCCGCCGGCGTCAGTATCGCGAGCAGCTCGCGCGACGCAGCCCGGTGGTCGGCCCGGCTCGACTCGACCAGGGTGATTGCCTGTGAGACGGCGGCGCGTTTACCCGACCGTACGCCGTCGGCGAGTTGCTCGACGTCCACCGCCATCAGTGACTGAGGCTCTTGGACAGCTTGTCGAGCAGTCCCAGCGCCGAATCGGCGATGACCGTGCCGGGCGGGAACACATCGGCGGCGCCCATGTCCTTGAGCGTCTGAACGTCGTCGGGCGGAATTACGCCGCCGATGACGATCATGATGTCCGGACGACCGAGCTCGGCAAGAGCGTGCTTGAGCGCAGGCATCAGCGTGAGGTGGCCGGCCGCGAGCGAGGAGACGCCGACGATGTGGACATCGGCATCGACTGCCTGTTGGGCGACTTCCTCGGGCGTGGAGAACAGCGGGCCGACATCGACATCGAAGCCCATGTCGGCGAATGCCGTGACGATGACCTTCTGCCCTCGGTCGTGACCGTCCTGGCCCATCTTGGCGACGAGGATGCGGGGTCGGCGACCTTCTGCCTTTTCGAAGGTGTCGGTCGCTGCGATCACCTTGGTGATGTTGCCGCTCTTGCCGGCCTCGGTGCGGTACACACCTGAGATCGTACGGATAACAGCCTTGTGCCGCCCGTAAACCTTCTCGAGCGCGTCCGAAATCTCGCCGACCGTGGCCTTGGCCCGGGCCGCATCGATCGCCAGAGCGAGCAGGTTGCCGTCGAGGGAACCGTCCTTCGAGGCGCCTCGAGCAGCGCTTTCGGTCAGGGCGTTGAGCGTGCGGTCGACCTCGGTCTGGTCGCGTTCGGCGCGCAGTCGTTTGAGCTTCTCGATCTGCGAGGCGTAGACGGCCTTGTTGTCGACCCGGCGGGCCTCCACCGGGTCTTCGTCGGCGAGGCGGTAGGTGTTGATGCCGATGACGGCCTGCTGGCCGGAGTCGATGCGGGCCTGGGTGCGGGCGGCCGCTTCCTCGATGCGCATCTTCGGGATGCCGGCTTCGATCGCCTTGGCCATACCGCCGGCCTTTTCGACCTCCTGGATGTGGCCCCACGCGCGATTGGCGAGGTCGTGGGTCAGCTTCTCGACGTAGTAAGAGCCGCCCCACGGGTCGATGATCCCAGTCGTGCCCGACTCCTGCTGAAGCAACAGTTGCGTGTTGCGGGCGATGCGTGCGGAGAAGTCGGTGGGCAACGCGATGGCTTCGTCGAGCGCGTTGGTGTGCAAGGACTGGGTATGCCCCTGTGTCGCGGCCATCGCCTCGATCGCGGTGCGTTGCACGTTGTTGAAGACGTCCTGGGCCGTGAGTGACCAACCCGAGGTCTGGCTGTGCGTGCGCAGGCTCGAGGACTTCGCATTCGTGGGATCGAAGTCGGCGACGAGCCGGGCCCACAGGGCGCGGGCGGCGCGGAGCTTGGCGACCTCCATGAAGAAGTTCATGCCGATGGCCCAGAAGAAGGAGAGTCGGGGAGCGAAGGCGTCGATGTCGAGGCCGACGTCGAGGCCGGCACGGATGTATTCGACGCCGTCGGCGAGCGTGTAGGCGAGCTCGAGGTCGTTCGTGGCTCCGGCTTCCTGGATGTGATAGCCCGAGATCGAGATCGAGTTGTAGCGGGGCATCTTGGCCGCGGTGTAGGCGAAGATGTCGCTGATCACACGCATCGACGGTTCTGGCGGGTAGATGTAGGTGTTGCGGACCATGAACTCTTTGAGGATGTCGTTCTGGATCGTCCCGGTGAGCTTCTCGGGCGGGACGCCCTGCTCCTCGGCCGCGACGATGTAGAGCGCGAGCACCGGAAGCACGGCACCGTTCATCGTCATCGACACGCTCATCTCGTCGAGCGGTATGCCGTCGAACAGCTGGCGGGCGTCATAGATCGAGTCGATCGCCACACCGGCCATACCGACGTCGCCGACGACGCGCGGGTTGTCGGAGTCGTAGCCGCGGTGGGTCGCCAGGTCGAAGGCGACCGAGAGTCCCTTCTGTCCGGCCGCGAGGTTGCGGCGGTAAAACGCGTTGGACTCTTCTGCCGTCGAGAAGCCCGCGTACTGGCGAATCGTCCACGGCTGCGTCGTGTACATCGCCGGGTAGGGACCGCGCAGGAAGGGCGTCAGTCCGGGGTAGGTGTCGAGCGCGTCGAGGCCGGCCAGGTCGTCGGGGGTATAGAGGCCTTTGACCGGGACGCCCTCGGGCGCCGGCCAGTCCTCGGATCCGTCGGTCGCCTTGGCGAATTCATCGGCGTCGGGCCTGTAGGGCTGCTCGGGATCGAGCGGCAGTCCGGCGAAGCTCTCGGGAATGGTCACTTCGACTCCAGCTCAGCGTTGTCCAATTTCGTGCGGATCGTATGCAGGAACGCCAGGGCGTCCACACCGGCTGCCACCGTCTCATCGGCGTCGAGGTCCGCCTTGCCCGCGAGGACCACCCACTGGGCACCGGCTTCGCGAAGGGCGGTCATGAGCTCGGCGCCCCATTCGGCATACGCGCTGTCGTTGCCGGTGAGGCAGACGACTGGGAGAGTGTCGGTTCCCTCTGTCGATGACGCCGCGTAGGCGGCCAGGACCCCGTCGACGCCTGCTGTGGCGCCCGCGGTCACGGTGTCGATGCCGCCGGCGGCGAACAGGTTGGCGGCGAAGGTGGCCCGCGCCGTATGGGCCGCGATCGGGCCCATCGTGGCAAGGAACACCGGTGTCGCGGCCCGGTCGTCGCGGAGTGCCTCGAAGTCGGCACCGTAGCGGGCCACATCGGGAAAGCCCTCAGGGTAAGCGCGGCGGCCGGGGAGCTCCTCGTGCAGGTTGGGGAACTCGGTCACGCCGGTGAGCGGGCGCTTGCGGGTGGCGATGTCCTTGGTCCGGTGCTCGACCGTCTCGGCGACCTCGGCGGCGAGGGTGCCGTCGGCGATCACCGTGGCGATGCCGCCGCCGGCCTCGATCTCGCCGAAGGCTTCCCAGGCGGCACGGGCCAGGTCATCGGTCAGCTTCTCGACAGCATGCGCACCGCCGGCCGGGTCGGTCACCTTCGAGACGTGGGCCTCCTCGATGAGCAGCGAAGACGTGTTGCGGGCGATGCGGCGGCTGAACGCCTCGGGCAGACCGAGCGCCGCGTCGAACGGCAGCACCGTGACCGAGGTCGCTCCCCCGACTCCGGCGGCAAAGGCCGCAAGGGTGGTGCGAAGCATGTTGACGTAGGGGTCGTACTTGCTCATCATCGGGCGCGAGGTCACACCGTGCTGGAGCTGGGCCCGGCTGTTGGCACCGACGCCGCTGAGCTCGGCGACGCGGTTCCAGAGCCGGCGGGCCGCCCGGAACTTCGCGATCGTCGTGAATTGTTCGTCCGTCGCGGCATACCTGAACTCGAGAAGATCAGCGGCCTCGTCGACCGAGTAGCCGGCCGCCACGAGGATCCGCAGGTATGCGGCCCCGGCGGCGAGTGTGTAGGCGAGTTCCTGGACGTCGGAGGCGCCCGCGTCGTGGACCGCGGTGCCGTCGACGACTATCGCGCGTGTGTGGAGCGTGCTGGCGATGTCGGCGATGGGCTTGACGACGTCGATCGAGGTTTCACCGTGTCCACGGAACGCGTTGCCGATCGGGTCGGCGCCGAGGTTGGTGTTGGGGTGGACGTCGATGTCCATCTCTTCGACGATGTCGGCGAAGGCTTTGGCGGCCTCGACCGGCTCGTACGGCGCATCGAGGACGACCGGCGCGAGGCCGAGGAAAACCTTGTGGAGCATCGCGGGCAGTGCGTCGATCGCGATGGCCCCGGTCCCGACGCTCAGCCACAGCGAGTTCACGCCGTTCTCGAGGTCGGTCATGATGTGATCGGTCGTGAGCCTGGCATCGGGGTCGATGAAGTGGCCACGGATGTCCCAGGCCTGCAGCTGGCGGGCGGCGGCGGTTCCGCGGGTGAACGGCGCCTGTCCGGGCAGTCCCGGGTCGGCGAGTCCCGACGTCAGTTCCGGCGTACCGAGGGGCGCGATGCCGATGCCGTCGAGGGTTTTCTTGGTCAGCTTGGCCCATACGTCGCTGTCGGGCGCATCATCGGCCAGCTTGCGGGACTTGCGCAGGACGGCTGCCGCGGCTTTTTCCCATTCGGCGACGGTATGCGCGGCGCCTTCGGCCAATGCGACTTCGGGGGCCAGCGATTCAGTTGCCATAAGGGGCATCGTACGGAGTTGGCGCGCGCGGGTGCCACTAAGTGTGAGGAACGTGACGTGGGGCACGCAGCTCCGGCGGTGAGTTGGCGTCCACCCTCGCGCCGCGCGTGGACGCTATGTCACCGCCGCGGAGTCTGTATGGACGCTAACTCACCGCCGCCGGATCGGCCTGACAAACTGGAGCCGTGAAGATTCCAGCGGAACTGTTGCCATCGGACGGTCGATTTGGTTCGGGCCCGTCGAAGGTCCGTGTCGAAGCGCTCGACGCTCTCGCGACGACGGGCACACGCCTGTTGGGGACTTCGCACCGTCAGGCGCCGGTCAAGGACCTCGTCGGCAGCCTCCGTTCCGGGATCGCCGAGCTCTTCTCGCTTCCGGACGGCTACGAGGTCGTGCTGGGAGTCGGCGGCGCCACGGCGTTCTTCGATGCGGCGACATTTGGTCTCATTCGCGCCAAGAGCCAGCACCTGGTGCATGGCGAGTTCACCTCGAAGTTCGCCAAGTCGGTCAAGGCCGCGCCGTTCCTCGACCCACCCACGGTGATCGAGAGCGGCTTCGACACTCATCCCGCACCGGTCGCCGAAGCCGGCGTCGACGCCTACGTATGGGCCCACAACGAGACATCGACCGGCGTAATGGTGCCGGTCGAGCGTGTCGCCGGCGCTGACGACGAAGCCCTCCTGCTCATCGATGCGACTTCGGCCGCAGGCGGTCTGCCCGTCGACATCGCGCAGACCGACGTCTATTTCTTCGCACCCCAGAAGGCCCTCGCCTCCGACGGCGGCATCTGGCTCGCGGTCTTTTCCCCCGCCGCGATCGCCCGCGCCGAGGAGATCAAGGCCGGCGGCCGTTACATTCCGCCATTCTTCGACCTCGTGACCGCGATCGACAATTCGCGCAAGAACCAGACCTACAACACTCCGCCGCTGGCGTCGCTGTTCCTCATCGACCAGCAGGTCCGCTGGATCCTCGATCACGGCGGGCTCGACTGGGCGACGAAGCGCACCGAGGACTCGGCGACACGCCTGTATGAATGGGCCGAGGCCTCCTCGTATGCGACGCCGTTCGTGACCGATCCGGCCAACCGCTCACACGTCGTCGGCACGTTCGACCTCGAGGGCGTCGACGCCAAGGCCGTCACCGCGGTCCTGCGCGACAACGGCATCGTCGACATCGACGGCTACCGCGGACTCGGCCGCAACCAGCTGCGCGTGGCAATGTTCCCGGCCATCGAACCCGACGACATCACCAAACTGACCTCGGCAATCGACTGGGTCGTCGCCAACCTCTAGCCGCGCTGACAGCTAGGCGACCGTGCCGTTGGCGTGCAGGTCGCGGTGCTCGGCGTAGATCCTCGCGTTCGTGTAGATCTTCTCGACCTCTTCGTCGCTGAGCTCGCGACGGACCTTGCCCGGCACTCCCGCGACGAGGGAGCGGGGAGGTATGACGACGCCTTCGGCGATGAGCGCTCCGGCGGCGATGAGGGACTCCGCACCGATGACGGCACCGTTCATGATGATGGCGCCCATGCCGATGAGCACATTGTCCTCGACCGTCGCGCCGTGGATGATCGCGCCGTGGCCGACCGAGACGCCTTCGCCGAGAGTGACCGGCTTGCCCTTGTCGACGTGGAAGGCGCAATTGTCCTGGATGTTCGATCGTGGCCCGATCGTGATCGGCTCGTTGTCGGCACGAAGGACGGCGCCATACCAAACGCTGGCACCCTCATGGATGACAACCGACCCGACAAGGGTGGCGTTGGGGGCGATCCAGGCGCCCGGCGCTACTTCAGGGGTCTTGTCTCCGAGCGAAATCTGCATTGCACCAACGTACCAACGCGGACCCTCGGCCAAGGACGAACTCAGGCCACACGAACTCCAGGCGACAGAGACGAGCTCAGGCGACAGAGGAGAGGCTCTTTGCCTCGCTGCGGAGCGCGTCGGCAGCGGCGCGGTGGCCGTCGACCGAGGAAGGGCACGGCTCCCAGTAGGGCACACTCGCCGCTTCTGCCGCAGCAAGGGCATCTTCTCTCTGCGCAAGCTCGACAAGAGCGTGGCGGAGAGCGCCCGTGAGATCGGCTGGGGCCGAAATGCTGTCTGTTTCCATACCCCTAAATCTACTTGCGGGGTATGACACTTTGAGGGTAAACGCGCCCGAATCAACGGGCCATTTTTACTAGCTCATCTGAGCCAGCGACTGATGGGGTCGATCGCGAAGTAGACGACGAAAAGGACCGCCACGATCCACATGAGCGGATGGATTTCCCCGGCCTTCGCGCGCACGGTCTTGAGGACGACATACGCGATGAAGCCGGCGCCGATGCCTGCGGTGATCGAGTAGGTGAACGGCATCAGGACGATGGTGAGGAAGGCCGGGATGGCGATCTCTGAATCGTCCCAGGAGATGTTCTTGACCTGGCTCATCATCAGGAAGCCCACCAGCACGAGCGCGGGGACCGCGGCCTCGTTGGGGATGTGCTCGACGAGTGGCGTGAACACCGTGGCGAGCAGGAACATCAGCCCGGTCACAACGCTGGCCAGACCGGTGCGCGCACCGTCGCCGACGCCTGAGGCCGATTCGATGTATGACGTGTTGCTCGAAACGCCCGCCGCACCACCCGCCGCCGCAGCGATCGAGTCGACGATCAGGATCTTCTGTGCGCCCTCGGGCGTGCCGTCCTTGTCGTTGAGGCCGGCCTCGGCGCCGATGGCGGTCATCGTGCCCATCGTGTCGAAGAAGTCGGCGAGCAGCAGGGTGAAGACCAGAAGCGCCGCCGAGACGAAACCGATGCGTTCGAACGAACCGAACAACGAGAAGTCGCCGAGGAGCGAGAAATCCGGCGTGGAGACGATCTTGTCCGGCCACGACGGGACGTTGAGGTTCCAACCCTTGGGATTTTTGCCACCAGGGTTGCCGCCGATGTTGGCGAGGGATTCGACGATGCCGGCGAGGACGGTGGTCACCGCGATGCCGATGAGGATCGCGCCGGGCACGCCGCGCGCGTAGAGCGCGATCATGAACAGCAGGCCGAAGCAGAACACGAGGACCGGCCAGCCGCTGAGGTTGCCGCCGAGGCCGAGCTGTACGGGCGGCGCGGCAATGCCCGATGTGCGGACGAAGCCGGCGTCGACCAGCCCGATGAAGGTGATGAACAGGCCGATGCCGACCGCTATGGCCGTCTTGAGCTGTCGGGGCACGGCGTCGAAGACGGCTTTGCGCAATCCGGTCAGCACCAGGAGCAGGATGATCAGGCCTTCGAGGACGACGAGGCCCATCGCATCGGCCCACGTCATCCTGGTGGCGATCGAATAGGCGACGAAGGCATTGAGTCCGAGGCCGGTCGCCAGGGCGAGCGGGAAGTTCGCGACAACGCCCATGAGGATCGTGATCAATCCGGCGACGAGGGCCGTGGTGGCCGCGATGATCGCGAAACCTGAGCCGCTGGTCGTGCCGCCGCCGAGGAATTGCCCGGTCTTGTCCGGCACACCGGCGAGGATGATCGGGTTGAGCACGATGATGTAGGCCATGGTCAGGAAGGTGACGACCCCGCCGCGAACTTCCTGACCGAACGAGGACCCCCGTTCACTGATCTTGAAGTAGCGGTCCAGCGTGTTCGACATAGCTCTCCTGAACAGGGGAATGGGGCTGACGAATGGAGCATGCCAGAACGCCTCGTGAGGTGTGACAGAACCCGCGAAGGCAACGCAGGTTTAACGTCGGCGGCGGAGCACCAGGCCACCGACAGCCACAGCCAGCCCGATCGCCGCACCGAGTGCCCAGGGCAACCATTCCCGGTCCTCCTCGGCCAGCGCCGCCCGACTGTCGGCCGGCTCCGGCGGCTCTGGCTGCGCGGTCGGACCGGGGGCGTCGGCCTCCGCGCTGAAGCCGAGGCGCAGGAGTTGCGAGTCTTCGCCTTCGCTGCCGATCAGGAAAGATTTGCCGCCCGGTTCCATCGCCAGCGTTTCGCCCTGTTCCTGGACGGGAAGCGATTGCTTCCGTATGGGGTGCCAATCCGCCGCATCGAATACGTGCAGCGCGATGGTGGTCCGCAGCAACGCATACCGGCCGTCGTGGGAGAACGTGCCGTCGGTGATGAGCAGCGGGACCTCGACGTCGAGCGGCGTCACGGTGTTCGGCGCGCCGGTCTTCAGCTCATCGGGCAGCGGATAGACCTCGCCCCCAAGGGCCCCCTTGCTGACGAGGTACTTCTTGTTCGTCTTCGGACTGATGACCAGGGTTTCGACGTTTTGCGGGCCGTTCGAGTAGGTCACCGGGTATCTGCGCGCTCTGACCGACTGCTGGGCCTCACCCGGTTCGGGCAACGAGTACAACGCGATGTCGGAGCGCTCCTGGCCGTTGTCGCCGGTGTCCGCGATCCACAGGTTGCCCGCGTTGTCCATCGACAACGCCTCGGTGTCCTCGTAGGACCCACCGGACAGCTCGGTCGTCCCGACAGTCTTGCCGGTCGAGATGCGAATCGCATAGATCACGGCGTCATTGCCCGAATCGTTGATCGTGTAGGCCAGGTCCGGATAGCCCGGGCTGACGACGAGTCCGCTCGACTCTTCGATGTCCTTGTTGTCGATCGTGCTGACGACGTCATACCCGTCCGCGCGCGCAACTGTGGCGCCGCTCGCGTCGCGGCTGAAGGACGTGATCAGGACAACGGCAACCAGGACCGCGAGCAGTCCTGGTATGAGCAATCGTCGATAGCGGGGATTCATCAAAATCAGCATGCCAGCAAACGGACCCGCTTGTCTGTCGGGGTCAGCCATTGAGCGTGGCATCCGGGACCGAACGGAGCGGCTGGCCCGGGGACCGCCAGCACACGCCCGGCACCCGCGCAGAAGGTAGTCTGGTGGTGTGAGTGACCGCGAGGACTGGACGATCCGGGAAAGCGATGGGCCCGAGACCGTCGAACGCAAAATGGGACACCGCGAGCGCGAGCGCCTGCAACGTGCCGCGCGGCGTCACGAATTCGGTCGGCCCGAACTCACCGAGCTCGACATCGGCAAGAAGACGCACAAGGTTGCCGAGGTCGAACCGATGGACGTCGACGGCGTCCGCACCATGACCGTCGGCACCATCCTCTGGGGTGTCATCGCGATCGCGTTGTTGCCATTCCTGGGCAATCTGGAGTCCTCGGGGCGCACATGGTGGATGTGGACCGCTGTCGCCGGTTTCGGCCTCGGACTCATCGGCCTGGAGTACTGCCGCCGCCGCAAGAACGCCCTTCGTTTGCAGCCCGGCAAACGCCGCCGCGCGGCCTGAAACACCGCCGCAAGGGCTGAGCGGGTCAGTCGTTCTTGCCGACCGTGGTTCGCAGTGGGATTTCCTTGATCAGCAGTGCCGTCACGAGGCTGATCACCGATACGACGGCGGCGATCATGAAGATGAACCCGGTCGCGTCGCCATACGCCGTCTGGATGATGTCGACGACGGGCGCGGGCATGCCCTGGAGGTTGAGCAGGCTGCCACCGCCACCATCGGCAGGGACCCCGATCGCGGCGAGCTTGCCGGACACGTCGTTCCTGACCTGGTTGGCGAGGATCGCGCCCAGCACCGAGACGCCGACGGCGCCGCCGAGGGAGCGGAAGAATGCCACTGCGGCACTCGCCGAGCCCACCTGCGTGACGTCGACGGTGTTCTGGACGGCGAGCACATAGTTCTGCAGGAGCATTCCCATGCCGACGCCCATGAACGCCATGTAGACCATCGTGTGCCATTCGGGCGTCGCGTGGTCGACCGTGCCGAGAAGCCCCAGGCCGAGAAGCAGCAGCGACGAACCGAGCACGAGGAACCGCTTCCACCTGCCCGTACGGGTGATGAGCCGGCCCGAGCCGACCGTGCCGACGAATGAACCGAGCATCAGCGGGATGCTCAGGAGCCCGGCCTTGGTGGGCGTATGGCCGCCGGCGACCTGGAAGTACTGGCCGAGGAAGACCGAGCCGCCGAACATGGCGATGCCGACGGCGATGCTGCCGAGGATGGCGAGCGCTGTCGTCCGATCCCGGATGACCGAGAGCGACACCATGGGTTCGGGGTGGCGGGACTCGATGAAGATGGCGATTGCGGTCGCGAGCAGGCTGGCGCCGACGAAGAGCCCACTGGGGATCGAGATCCAGTTGAACGAGTTGCCGGCGAACGACACCCAGATCAGCGGCAGGCTCGCGGCGATGGCGATGAACAAGGCGCCGAAATAGTCGATGCGTACCTTGCGGCGAACCGTCACGACGTGCAGGTACTTCTGCAGGATGACCAGGCTCATCATGGCCAGCGGCACGCAGACGAAGAACGTCCAACGCCAACCGAGGGCAGGCGCGTCGACGATGACTCCGCCGATCAGCGGTCCGCTCACGGTGGCGACGGCCATCGTCGCACCCATGTAGCCGCTGTAACGGCCTCGTTCGCGCGGCGGGATGATCGAGCCGATGATCGACTGCGCGTTTGCAGTCAGGCCGCCCATCCCGATGCCCTGGACAGCGCGCATGGCGATGAGTTCGGGGACGTTCTGCGAGATGCCGGCGAGGATCGAGCCGATGGCGAAGATGACGATCGAAAGCTGGACGAGCAGCTTCTTGCTGAACAGGTCGGAGAGCTTGCCCCAGATGGGAGTCGTCACAGTCATGGCG
>JALYQD010000170.1 GCA_030856025.1 Actinomycetota bacterium | reverse complement strand
GCGTATGTGCACGCCGAGACCGATCGCGGCTTGTTGCATCATGCGCGCCAATTGGCCACCGCCGATCACGGCGAGGTGAGGAGTCGTCACTGCCCCAGCCTATCGAGTCGCGCCTACCGGCCGAACGTGCGGCGCAAGCTGACAGTGACGGGTTCGACGTTGCCAAAACCGCGCAGCGGCCGGGCGGGCAGCGCACGGGTCTCGAACTCTTCGCCGAGCGCATCGGCGGTGGTCTTGTCGACGATGACTCGGTTGGTCCGCGCAACGCTGGTGAGCCGTGCCGCGAGGTTGACCGGCGGCCCGAAGACGTCACCGAGCCGGTTGATCACCGAACCGGTGGCCAGGCCGACGCGGACATCGGGCAGGTCCTGGCGCGTGCCGATCTGGCGGACGATGTCGAGCGAAGTGAGAGTGGCGACCTTCGGGTCGTCGCAGACGAAGAGGACAGCGTCGCCGAGCGTCTTGATGACCCGGCCGCCGCGACCGGTGACGATGTCGGTGCACCGTGACTCGAAGGTCTCGACCAGGGAGGCGAGGCTGGCGTCGTCGAGGCCGTTGGACAGCGCGGTGAAGCGCACGAGGTCGGCGAATCCCACCGTGACCGAGGTGGTGAGGAGTTCTTCATCGGCCGCGCCGAGCGCCTCGACCCGGGCCACGGAAGCCGCGAGATGCCGGCGCCACGCATAGATGATGAGGCGCTCGAAGTTGGGGGTCACCGTGCCGGCGAGTTCGATGGCGGCGCTCAGCCGGCTGGCCGAGCTCCCGTTGCCGACCTCGACCTCGACCATGTCGACGAGGGTGGACACCTGCCAGTCGGCGAGCCGCGACATCGTATGGCCGAGCGCGCGAGTCATACGGAAGACGGTTTCTTCATCGAGGACGCCGGAGCTGATGGCGGCAGCCACGATCTTCATGGCATCGACGTCCGCCTGTCCGTAGGCGACGTCGTCGCCGGTGTCGGGGAAGCCGAGCGCCCGCCACAAGCGCTGCCCGTTTTCGAAGCTCAGTCCGCCTTGCTCGGTGACTTCGGTGGCGTTTAAGGCGATGTCACCACCAAGAATCAGCCTGGCGAGTTCATCACGATCTTCAGATCGACTCATCGGTCGCTTGCTGCCTGCCGCCGTTGACCTCGAACACGAGATTGGTCACGGTGCGGTGCAGGTCCTCGATGTGGGGGATGTCGCGCAACGCGAGACCGGCCTGATCGCTCGCGTCGTGGATGATCAGCGTGCCGCAACCGAGCAGGCGGTCGTTGAGGTTCTTTTCGAATGCGACGTCGTTGATGCGGTTGAGCGGGATGACCCGGCCGGTGCGAGTCAGGATGCCCTTTTGCTCCACGAGTCGCTTGTTGGTGACCGTGTAGGTCCAGGTCAGCCATTTGATGAACGGGATGATGGAACCCCACACGATGAGGACCGCTGCCACCACGACGACCGCCCAGCGCACCAGGCCGTTGCCGGAATCGCCGACACTCGCCACGAGGAATCCGCCGGCTCCGGCGACAACGAGGAGGATCAGGAACGGGACGAGCAGGACCTTGATATGGGTGCGGGTCGAGGTGACGATCGATTCGCCATCGACCATCAGTTTGCGAGGCAGCGTCATACCGTGAAGTTTCTCACGTTATCGGCCGGACGTGAGTGACATCCCCCGCACTGACCGGCTGGTGGCCGACGACGAGCCGACCGTGGTCGTCGAGCGCCGAGGCCTCGCCTTCGACGACACTTCCGTCCGGCATCGTCACGCGCACGCGCTTGCCGAGGGTGATGCATCGGCGTGTGTAGGAGTCGCGTATGCCGGCCGCCGGATCGCCGTCCGAGGCCAGCCAGGAACGGTAGAGGGATTCGAGGTTGCGCAGGAAGCTTCGGAGCACGATGGTGCGGTCGGTCTCGCTTGCGCCTTCGATGGCCAGCGACGTGGCCGTGTCGACCGGGAGCTCGTCCTCGCGCATCGAGACATTGAGGCCGACCCCGACGATCGCCGCCGGGCCCGACGGCGTCTCGACGCGTTCGAGCAGGATGCCAGCGAGCTTGCGGTCGCCGACCAGGACGTCATTGGGCCATTTGAGGCCGGCCTCGACCTCGAAGCCGTTGACCGTCGCGTCGACAGCCAGGCCGACAAGAAGCGGAAGCCAGACCCAGCGGCTGGCGGGGACCCTGGTCGGGCGCAACAACACCGAGACGGCCAACCCGGACCCGGCGGGCGCTTCCCAGATGCGGTCGAGACGGCCACGGCCGGCGGTCTGGTGGTCAGTGGTGTGGATCGTGCCTTCCGGGGCACCTTGACCTGCCGCGACGGCAAGATCGGCGTTTGTGCTCGCCGTCGCCGGCGTGACCACGACATCGGTCCACAGGCTTCCCGGGCCCACCAGAGCGGTTCGCAATGCACCGGCATCGAGCGGCGGCCGGTCGAGGTCTCCATAAATCATGAGTCCAGCCTCACATATCGATAAGTTCTGTCAATCGCTACGCTGACCCCTGTGAGTGAAGCAGAGATTGCCCCGCAAAATGAGCTAGAGGCCCACCCGGAGCTCCACACGACTGCCGGAAAGCTTGCCGAGTTCCAACGCCGTCATGAGGAAGCGACGGTCGAGATGGCCGCGCGGGCGCATGAGAAGCAGAGCAAGAAGGGCCGTCAGAGCGCCCGTGACCGCGTGGAGCAACTCCTCGACGACGGTTCGTTCGTCGAGATGGATGCCTTCGCCCGCCATCGCAGCTCGGCCTTTGCCCTGAAGGACAACCGTCCGCTCGGCGACGGCGTCATCACCGGCTACGGCACGATCGACGGCCGCCAGGTATGCGTGTTCTCGCAGGACTTCTCCATCTTCGGTGGCAGCCTCGGCGAGGTCTACGGCGAGAAGATCACCAAGGTCATGGATCTCGCGCTCAAGAGCGGCTGCCCGATCATCGGCATCAACGAGGGCGCCGGCGCCCGCATCCAGGAAGGCGTCGTGTCGCTCGGCCTGTACGGCGAGATCTTCAAGCGCAACGTGCATGCCTCGGGCGTCATCCCGCAGATCTCGCTGATCATGGGCTCCTGCGCCGGCGGCCACGTCTACTCCCCCGCCGTCACCGATTTCACGATCATGGTCGACCAGAAGTCCAATATGTTCATCACCGGTCCGGACATCATCAAGACCGTGACCGGCGAAGACGTCACGATGGAAGAGCTCGGCGGCGCCCGCACACACAACACCAAGAGCGGCAACGCCCACTACATGGGTGCGGACGAGGAAGACGCGATCGACTACGTCAAGGCGCTCATCTCGTACCTGCCACAGAACAACATGGAAGAACCCGAGCCCTACGACGAGGTCGCCGACCTCGAGCCGAACGAGATCGATCTCGCCCTCGACACGCTCATCCCCGACTCGGCCAACCAGCCCTATGACATGCACACGGTCATCGAGTCGGTCATCGACGACGGCGACTTCCTCGAAGTCATGCCGTTGTATGCGCCCAACATCATCATCGGGTACGGCCGGGTCGAAGGCCGCAGCGTCGGCGTCGTCGCCAACCAGCCGATGCAGTTCGCCGGTTGCCTCGACATCGACGCCTCCGAGAAGGCCGCGCGCTTCGTCCGCACCTGCGACGCCTTCAACGTCCCGGTCCTGACGTTCGTCGACGTGCCGGGGTTCCTCCCCGGCACCGACCAGGAATGGAACGGCATCATCCGCCGCGGCGCCAAGCTCATCTACGCCTACGCCGAAGCAACCGTCCCGCTGGTCACCGTCATCACCCGCAAGGCCTACGGCGGGGCGTATGACGTCATGGGGTCCAAGCACCTCGGTGCCGACATCAACATCGCCTGGCCCTCTGCCCAGATCGCCGTCGTCGGCGCCTCCGGGGCCGTCAACATCCTGTATCGCAAGGAAGTCGCCGCGGCCGACGATCCCGAGGCCAAGCGCGCCGAGCTCATGACCGAGTACGAAGACACGCTCTGCAACCCCTACATCGCCGCCGAGCGCGGGTTCATCGACGCCGTCATCGCGCCGAGCCAGACCCGCGCCGAGGTCGTCAAGGCGCTGCGCCTGCTCAAGACAAAGCGCGCCACGCTGCCGCCCAAGAAGCACGGAAACATCCCGCTGTGACCGAAGAAGCGTCCGTCGACGGGGCCGCCGTCGCGAAGCCGATCCTCCGCGTCGTCAAGGGCGACCTCACGCCCGAGGAGCTCGCCGCACTCGTCGCGGTCATCTCGGTACGCAACGCCGCTGCGGCCAACGCCGCCGCACGCACCAAGCCGAAGATCCGCTCGGCCTGGGGCCACCCGGCCACCCTGGCCCGCAAGACGCACCGCTTCGGCCCCGATCAGTGGCGCAGGTCCGCGCTCGGCGGCTGAGCATGCCGTTGATCCCACAATCCGACGTCTCGCCTGCCGACTGGTTCGTCGATGCCGACGCCGACTGGTGGACGAAGGTCATCCTCGGTCCGCCGGGCTTCGAGGCATACGCCCGGGTGCTGTACGACCTCGACGAGGAAGCGCCCATCGAATCCGGTGAACGTATGCGCGCCGACTTGCACGCCGTCCTGGTCCGCCACACCGCCACACCAGAAGATTGCTACTTCGCACTCTGGGACGGCTGGGGAGACATGGAAGGTGGACGAAGGGACATCGGCCTGCGCTACGCCGTCACCTATGGCTCATCTCGACTCGTCCGCTGGGGTGCTCGGCTGAAGACCGCCCGCGCCAAACGCCGCAACTACGCGCCGGCCTTCGCCCAATCATTCCTCGACGGTCAGAAGGTCTCAGTGCCCAATCGCGACTTCTACCTGTTCTCCGGGTCAGTCGGCGATCCGGTCGACTGGGGCGCCGCCGACTACGCACGAGGACTGCCTCGCGACCATTCGACTCCGCCTGCACTCATGTGGCCGGCCGACCGCTCGTGGTTCGTGGCCGGCGACGTCGACCCGGACTGGATCGGTGTGGGTGGTTCGCAGGCCCTGATCGACGAGATCCTCGCCGCCGAGCGGCTCGACGTCGTCCCCACGACATACGGCCCAGACCAGCCGGAGTACCGATGACCTTGCGCCCCTTGTCGGACATGAGTCCCGCCGATTGGTTCGTGAACAGCGACGCGCCGCTGGCCCTTCGAGCCAGTCTCGGCCCCCCAGGGTTCGAGGCCTATGCCCGACTGCTGCACACCGAGTGCAACGCCGGGCAAGGCGGGCGCGTAGAGGGCCACCTCGACGACACTCTCCTGACGGCGCTGTGCGAGAACCTGGCCCCACGCACCACCACTCCCGACGACTGCTACTTCGGCCTGTGGGAGGGCTACGGCGACATCCATGGCGGCGAGGCCGCGGGGTTCCTCACGACCTTCATCGGTCCACCGCGGTGGCCGGGACGGATCTTCCGGCGTGAGAAGCCGCCCGTTCCACCGCCGCCTGCCTTTCCACCGCACGTCATGAACGGCCCGCTGCTCGGGGCGAACAACGCCGAGCATTTCCTGTTCGGCGGCTCGATCGACGAAGCCGGCGAATGGGGCGCCGCCGACTACGCCCTTGGACTGCCTCGCGGGCTCAACAGCCCAAATTTGATGTGGCCCGTCGACCATTCCTGGTTCGTGACGACCAACATCGACCGCACCTGGACCGGCGTCGCCGGAACTACCGCACTGATCGACGACCTTCTGCGAGATCCGCGGCTCGAGGTCGTCCGTTCGCGCTACGACATCGAGGCCGCACGATGAGAGTGATCCTGGCGTCCGCCTCCCCCGCCCGCCTCAAGACTCTGCAGGCCGCGGGCATCAATCCCGAGGTCATCGTCTCCGGCGTCGACGAGGATCAGATCACGTCGACCGACGCCGCCAACCTCGCCGCAGCGCTCGCCCAGCTCAAATGCCGGGCCGTGGCCGAGACCGTCGAACCCGACGACCTCGTCATCGGTTGCGACTCGGTCCTCGGCTTCGAGGGCGAGATCCTCGGCAAGCCGGCCGACGCCCAGGAAGCGATTGGCCGCTGGCGCCGTATGCGTGGCCGCACCGGCGTGCTGCATACCGGCCACTGCGTGCGGCGCGGCGCGGCCGAGTTCATCGACACCGCGTCGACGACAGTGCACTTCGCCGACATCAGCGACGAGGAGCTGGAGGCGTACGTCGCCACCGGCGAACCCCTCCATGTCGCCGGTGCGTTCAAGATCGACGGGCTGGGCGGGGCCTTCATCACCGGGATCGAAGGCGATCACCATAATGTCGTCGGCATCTCCCTGCCGCTACTAAGGACTTTGCTCGCCGACCTGGACATCACGTGGACCGATCTGTGGGCCTGAATCCCGCCTGAATCGAGTCCCAGACCCAACTCTTTTGACCTCAGTTCCGTTTTTGGGGAAAAAGGGAGGACACTGGGAACATCATGGCTACCCCCGCACGCTCCAGGCGTCATCTCTCGTCCAGCCCCTTCAAGCCCCCCGCCGAAGAACCGGTCGTGGTCTACGCGGTCGGCGAGCGGGTCACGCACGACACGTATGGCCTCGGCCGAATAATCGGGCTCGAAAACGGCATCGCCGTCAGCATCGACTTCGGCAGTTTCACCAAGCGCATCAACCTGCCCTCCAAGAAGCTTTTCCCGCTCTAAGGACGTAAGTCGCAGGCTCACCGTCGCGCCGGTCGCGGCGCGTGGGCCATTGCAGCGCTGGTGGGGCCTACTCGACCGGAAGGCCGAGCCCCCGGGCGATGAGTATGCGCTGCACCTCGGACGTTCCTTCGCCGATCTCGAGGATCTTGGCGTCACGGTAGAAGCGCGCGACGGGGTATTCCTCCATGAATCCGTAACCACCGAACACCTGCGTGGCAATGCGGGTGGCCGTGACGGCCGATTCGGACGTGTAGAGCTTGGCGATCGCCGCGGCCTGCTTGAAGTCCTTGGCCGGCGCCCCGGCATCCTTCATGGCTGCGGCCTGATAGGTCAGCGCCCGACCGGCCTCGGCCATCACGGCGAGGTCTGAGATCTGGAACGCCACACCTTGCTTGGCACCGATCGGCTTGCCGAACGTCGTGCGGTCGAGCGAGTACTCGACGCAAAGGTCGAGGCAGGCCTGTATGCAGCCCACGGCGAGTGCCGCGATCGCGACCCGACCGTCGTCGAGGGTGGCGAGGAATTGCGCGAAGCCACGACCGCGTTCGCCGAGAAGGTTGTCCTCGGGCACCCGTGCGTCGGTGAACGTCAGCGGATGCGTGTCCGAGATGTGCCAGCCGAGCTTGTCGTAGGGGGCCTCGGCGACGAAGCCCGGCGTATCGGACGGGACGATGATCGTGGAGAGCTCAGGGCGGCCCTCACTGCGGTCTCCCGTGCGCGCTGTCACGGTGACGAGCGAGGTGATGTCGCTGCCCGAGTTGGTGATGAACTGCTTGGCGCCGTTGACGACCCATTCGCCGTTGTCGAGGACCGCCTTCGTCTTGGTGGCACCCGCGTCGGAACCGGCACCGGGTTCGGTGAGCCCGAAGCCGGCAAGCTTCTTGCCGGCGACGAGATCGGGCAGCCACTGCTGCTTCTGCTCATCACTGCCGAAGGTAAGGATCGGGTTGATGCCTAGGCCGACACCGGCTTCGAGCGTGATGCCGATCGACTGGTCGACCCGGCCGAGCTCTTCGATCGCCACGCAAAGGCTGGTGAAGTCGCCGGCGGCGCCGCCGTATTCCTCCGGCGCGGTGATCCCGAACAGCCCGAGGTCGCCCATCTTGTGGACCAGGTCGATCGGGAAATGGTGGTCCTTGTCCCACTGCGCGACGTGCGGCGCAATCTCGGCGGCAGCAAATTCGCGTACGGTTTTGCGGAAGGACTCGTGTTCGGCGGACAGGGTGAAGGTCATGAGCCAATGTTAATGGTCGTTAACCACCACGTAAAGGCACCACCACCTATAGGCGGAGCCCAAAGCCCGCTGCGAAACTCAGGAGTAACGAACCTCTCATCGCCAGGCCACGGCACTCCCCCTAGAATCAGCAGGCAGCCCCACCGTTTCGAGGAGTCATTTCAGTGAGCAAGCCCTTGGCCAAGGTCCTTATCGCCAACCGCGGAGAAATCGCGGTACGCGTCATCCGAGCTTGCAAGGATGCCGGCATCGGCAGCGTCGCGGTTTACGCCGAGCCCGACCGCGATGCCCTGTTCGTACGCCTCGCCGACGAGGCATATTCACTCGACGGCGCCACGCCCGCCGAGTCATACCTCTCGATCGAGAAGATCCTGGCCGTCGCGGACAAGAGCGGCGCCGACAGCATTCATCCCGGCTACGGCTTCCTGGCCGAGAACGCCGACTTCGCCCAGGCGGTCATCGATGCCGGCCTCATCTGGATCGGCCCCGGACCGGACGCCATACGCTCGCTCGGCGACAAGGTCGCTGCCCGCCACATCGCGCAGAAGGTCGGCGCCCCGCTCGTCTCGGGCACCAAGGACCCGGTCAAGGATGCCGACGAAGTCGTCGCCTTCGCCAAGGAAAATGGCCTGCCCATCGCCATCAAGGCAGCATTCGGCGGCGGCGGCCGCGGACTGAAAGTCGCACGCAACCTCGAAGAAGTTGCCGAGATGTACGAATCGGCCGTCCGCGAAGCCGTCTCGGCGTTTGGTCGCGGCGAGTGCTTCGTCGAGCGCTACCTCGACAAGCCGCGCCACGTCGAGACGCAGTGCCTCGCCGACCAGCACGGCAACGTCGTCGTCGTATCGACCCGCGACTGCTCGCTCCAGCGTCGCCACCAGAAGCTCGTCGAAGAAGCACCTGCGCCCTTCCTCAGCGAAGAGCAGGTCACCACACTGTATGAATCCTCCAAGGCGATCCTCAAAGAGGCCGGCTATGTCGGCGCGGGCACGTGCGAGTTCCTCGTCGGCCAGGACGGTGTCATCAGCTTCCTCGAGGTGAACACCCGCCTCCAGGTCGAGCACCCCGTGTCCGAGGAGGTCACCGGCATCGACCTCGTCCGCGAGATGTTCCGTATCGCCGCCGGCGAAGAGCTCGGCTACGACGACCCCGAAGTCATCGGCCACTCGATCGAATACCGCATCAACGCCGAAGACGGCGGCCGCGGCTTCCTCCCCGCGCCCGGCACCCTGACCAAATGGGCGCCTCCTGCCGGTCCCGGCGTACGCGTCGACGGCGGCTACACCGAGGGCGAAACCGTCCCCGGCGCCTTCGACTCGCTCGTGGCGAAGCTCATCGTCACCGGTCGCAGCCGCGACGAAGCCCTTGCCCGTTCACGCCGCGCCCTCGACGAATTCGTCGTCGACGGCATGCCGACGGTCATCCCGTTCCACCGCACCGTGGTTGATGACCCTGCCTACATCGGCGACGGCAAGACGTTCAGTGTCTTCACCAGCTGGATCGAGACCGAGTTCGACAACCAGATCGAGCCCTACGCCGGCACTACAGCGTCCGATTTCGGGGAAGAGCCGGCCGAACGCGAACGCGTGACCGTCGAGGTCGGAGGCAAGCGCGTCGAAGTCATCCTGCCCGGCGGGCTCGGCGCCTCGGCCGTCGCGGCCGGCAGCGGCAAGAAGTCCAAGCGTTCAGGCAAGAAGGCGGGCGCAGCGGCCAGCGGAGACTCACTCACGTCGCCGATGCAGGGCACGATCGTCAAGATCGCCGTCGAGGACGGTCAGGAAGTCGCCGCCGGCGATCTGGTCGTCGTCCTCGAGGCCATGAAGATGGAACAGCCCCTCAACGCCCACAAGGCGGGCGTCATCACCGGGCTCAACGCCGAAGTCGGCGTCACCGTCGGAGCCGGCTCCGTCATCGCCGACATCAAGGACGCCTAACGCGCGCAGCAGCGCCACGATTTGGTCGACCTTGCCGGTGGGCGCCTGGCCGGTGCCAGTTCTTGGCCCGGTGCCAGTTCTTGGCCCGGTGTCAGTTCTTGGCCCGGTGTCAGTTCTTGGCGAAGGGGATGAGCCCCTGCGGGGGTTCGGGTCGCTGCTTGTCGACCTCGCCATACGCGATGCCGGCGGCCCAGACGATGGCCGTCGCCCCGATCCAGGTCCATGCGCCCTCTATCGAGAAGCCATCCTGCACGAGCAGGTCAGTCAGCAGGAGCGCAAGGTAGGTGAGCACCAGTCCGCCGGCAACCGTGTAGCCGCGGACGAACGTGTTGACCGTGCCGCCGATGATTTTCTTGAGGGCCACCGAGAAAGCCGTGAAGAGGATGACTGCGATCACGTAACCCAGGAAGTTGACCGTGAGGTTTTCCAGGAGGACGGCGGCAATTCCGAGCGAGATGGAGTTGGCGACCGCCGCGATGGCGGCGGACTTGATCAGGGAAGTCATGACCACAACGTATCTGCCCCCAACCGCCGCACTCGCGGGGCGTCAGCCCAGCTTGAACCAGTTGGACTTCAGTCCGAATGTCGTCCGCGCCGCATTGCCGGTGATGGTGATGGTCTTCTTCGACCCGATGAGCGAAATACTGTCGACCCGGCCGCCCCAATCGCCGGAGCCGTTGCGTTTGGTGATCTTGAGCTGCTTCAACGTCCCGATGGACGAATGGGCCTTCTCGATCTTCGAGGCCGGCACCGAGATCTTCCAGTCGTGGTTGGCATTGCCCGACCAGTCGTCATAGGGGTCGTTGACGGCCTTGAGGTAGGGCTGGCTGCCGGTGGCGGAGTAGCCGCCGTTGGACGACGAGAACTGCGTGAATGCGGGCGTCCCGTTGTAGTTGAGGACCTTCGACTTCGTGGCGGAAATGGCCGAGTCGGTCGGCCCCGTTTCCTTCGCCACTCCCCCATACACCTGACACGCGGTGGTGTCGCAGATGTCGTAGTACCGGCCAGGCGTCAGGCTGCGCACACCATACGTCCGTGCCGCCACGGACTGGGCCTTGAGCGCCTCCGGCATCCAACTAGACGGCATCTCTGCCGACACGACACCGCGTGTGTAGTCCTCGACCGACAACACGTTGAGCGTGTCGCGGTTGGTCGCGCCCTTCTTGGGCAGTGCCGACCTCAAAGCTCCCCGAAACTTGCTTTCGCCGTTGGGCAGGATCAGCGTCATGTCCGACGGTCCCTCGAACTGGCCGTCGCCGGTCCAGTTGGTGTTCTGATACGTGACGTACGCGCTCCCCGTGCGGTACTGCAGACTCGATTGCGTCGCCTTGCCGGCCGTCGGATTGATGCTCCAGCGGATGACCGACTTGCCGCCGATGGTCGTCGGTAGGGCGATGGTCTTGTTGGTGGCGAGATTGCGGAACACCAGGCCGCTCCGACCGGCCACCATGACCGAGTCGGTCGAATCCTTCGAGAGCAGGACGCGGATGTTGCCCGACTTCGTGCCCAGCGCCGTCCCCGGGTAATAGTGTTCCAGAATCTTGCTATACGTCAGTCCTCTTTTTGCTGCGCCCTGCGCACCGTACTGGCCCATACCGATGCCGTGGCCATAGCCATGACCCGCCAGCGCGACAGACCGGCTCGACGGAACGGTGTACGACTCAGAGACGACCTTCGTCGCAGTCGTCGTCGTCGCCGCCGTCTTCGTCGAGGTTGCCGAGGTCGAATAGGGGCTGAGGTTTGCGCCGTCCGCGGCGATCACCCGCACCTTGGCGTAGTAGGTCGTGCCGGACTTTAGCCCAGTGATCCTAGCGGTCGTCGGCGAGAAACGGTGGTAGACCGCATTGGCCATGTTGGAACTCGTCGACAGCTGGATCCGGTATTGCGGAGCATCCTTGACCGCATCCCATCCGAACGAGATCGAGTCCTTGGCGGTCCCCGTCGACTTCAGGTTCTTCGGCGTCGCGAACGTAGTCGTCGCCGGCGCCGCGGTGCTCGCAGGCGTCGTGGCCTGGAGCGCCGGCGTCGAGTACGGGCTGAGGTTGACGCCGTCCTCGGTGATCACCCGGACCTTCAGGTAGTACTTCGTGTTGGCCTTGAGTCCTGTGATCGTCGCCGACGTCGGCGAGAAACGGTAATAGACCGCATTCGCCATGTTGGAACTCGTCGACAACTGGATCCGGTACTTCGGAGCATCGGGCACGGCGTCCCACTGCACCGACAACGAGTCCTTGGTCGCCGATGACAAGCGCAAATTCTTCGGCGCCACGTTCGACGACGACGCGGTCTTCACCGTGATGGCGGGGCTGGAGTAGTTGCTCAGGTTTCCGCCGTCAGCCGTGATCACCCGGACCTTGGCGTAGTAGGTGGTGTTGGCCTTGAGACCGGTGATCGTCCCCGACGTGGGCACGAATCGGTAATAGACAGCATTGGCCATGTTGGAACTCGTCGACAACTGGATCCGGTACTGCGGAGCATCCGGGACCGAATCCCAGGCAAGGGAAATCGAGTCCTTGGCCGTCGCGGTCGATTTCAGGTTCTTGGGCGTGGCGAAAACCGCGGTGCTGGCGGACAGGGTGTCCTCGACGCGATCGCGCAGACCGCCACTCGCGCTGAGCCAGGAGTAGACCCTTGCGCCGGGGCATTCGGTGCTGACGACGTTGCGGTGGCCAGCAATACGGTTGAGCGTCACGCCGCCCAGCTTGTAGGTCCCCTTGGCGGGAACCGAGTATGCGCTGAACCGCCAGCTGACGAGCTGAACGACCGCGGTCTTCATGGCCGAAGTGGCGTCCACCGAGCTGAACGTGCCCATCAGCGAAACGCCCATCGTCTCTTCGTTGACGGGGCCGTTGCCGGAGTGGGCCGCGCGGACGGTCTTGTCGATGCCGCCTTTTCGTCCTTCGAAGATCTGGCCGTACTTGTCGACGAGGAAGTTGTAACCGATGTCGCACCAGTTGCGACTTCCCGTGTGATAGGCCTGCGTCGCCTTGACGATGCCGGCCGACTGGGCCTTCGTGTAGCTGTTGTTTCCGGCGGTGTGGTGGATGACGGTACCGCGCGTCGTCTCGCCGTAGAGCGGCGCGTCGCAACCGCTGCCGCCGGAAGCACCCCACGCGCTGCGGAGGATGATTGTCGGCTTGGGCACGAGGGCCGCGCCGGCAACGGCGGCCGTCGCCGGGCTCGTGGAACCTGTGTCGAAGGAGACCGGAGTGGTGGCGTCGCTCTTGCCCGGATCGATGGTCGCGACCTTGAGGTCTGCGGGCTTGACGCCAGATCCTGAGGTCACGCGGACGGCGACCGCATCGGAGTTTCCTACCCATTGGGGTTCGGTGCCGGGGCGACCGCCTTCGGTCGCCGTGTTCTCGAGGTCGAGTTCGAGCTCGGTCCAGTTCGACCAGGAGTAGCGCTCGCGCCAGCGGACCTGAACGGTCAGGTCCGAAGACGTGGTCGACTTGTCCCACGTGACGCCGACCATCGAAAACGGCTTGACGGTTGTTTCGGGCAATTCGGCCACGACGTTGGCGGCCTTCGGCGCAGCAACTTCGGGTTTGGCCGTGGGTGAGGTCGGTTTGGCGGCCTCTGGCTCGGCGACGGGCACTTCGTGCTCGTAGACCTTGGCGGGCACCGGGGCCGTCTCGGCGGGCATCGTGGTCGTGTCGACAGGCTGGTTGGAACCGACCACAAGGACGGTCGACAGCACAGCGGTGATGACGGCCAGGGGGAACATTTGCCGAGTCAGGCGCCAGGAGTGCATGGGGGAAGTCCAATCCTGTGACGGGTGTTACGCGTGTTACTGGAGTGAATAGTCTCCGTGATTATGCGCATAGAAATCCTTGAAATACCAGCAATTGTCCCTGACCTGCGGAACTACACGCGTGTAACTAGCGGTAGGAACCCCCGTGTCGAACAGGTCATATCTGTCGGTGCATCCGCCGTGCAACTTCGGCAACCGAACCTGACATAGAAGGGTAGACGGTAAACGCCTCGGCCATCTGGTCAACGGTCAAAGAAGCCGACACCGCGAGCGAGACCGAATGGATGAGCTCGCTGGCTCGCGGGCCGACGACGACTCCCCCGATGATGATGCCCATGCCGCGCCGTGAGAACAGCTTCACGAAACCGTCGTGGACGCCTTGCATCTTGGCGCGCGGATTGGCGGCCAGCGGGAGCGTGGCGACGTCGGCCTGCAGGCTCGACTCGTCGATCTTGGCCTGCGATATCCCGACCGTGGCGATCTCCGGTGCGGTGAAGATGTTGCTCGCGACATTGCCCAGGTCGAGCGGGCGTACGGCGTCGCCGAGCAGGTGTGACATCGCGATGCGTCCTTGTTGGGCGGCAACCGAGGCGAGCATCAGCACGCCGGTGCAGTCGCCGGCGGCATAGACGCCACGAGCAGTCGTGCGGGAGACCTTGTCGACCTGGATGAATTCGCCGTCGCCGACCTCGACGCCGACGTTTTCCAGTCCGAGTCCCTCGGTGTTGGGGATCGAGCCGAGTGCCAGCAGGCAGTGCGAGCCCTCGACAGTGCGGCCGTCGGTGAGAGTCACCAACACCCGATCGCCCTGGCGCTCGACCGAAGCCATTCGGGACTTGCCCATGACCTGCATACCCCGGCGTTTGAAGACCGCTTCGATGACGTTGGCCGCATCGGCGTCTTCGCCCGGCAGGACCCGGTCGCGGCTGGACACGAGGGTGACGCGGGCGCCGAGGCCGTTGTAGGCGCTGGCGAATTCGGCGCCGGTGACGCCGGATCCGACGACGATCATGTGCTCGGGGAGCTCGCGGAGCTCGTAGACCTGCTCCCAGGTGAGGATACGTTCGCCGTCCGGCTGGGCGTCGGGGCTGACTCGCGGGTGCGCGCCGGTCGCCAACAGGATTGAGTCGGCTTCTACCCGCTGCGAACCGGATTGGGTCGTGGCCACGACAATGCCCGGACCCTCGATGTGGGCGGTTCCCTTGATGTACTCGATCTTGTTGTGCGAAAGGCGTTGGGCGATGTCGTCGGACTGGGCAAGGGCGAGCCTCTTGACCCGCGCATTGACGGCCCCGAGGTCGGCGCGGATCTCGTTGGGCACCTCGATGCCGAGCTCGGCCGCGCCTTCGACCTCGGTGATGAGGTCGGACGTGGCGATCAGGGTCTTGCTCGGCACACAGTCGGTCAGGACGGTCGAACCGCCGAGGCCGTCGCGTTCGATGACGGTGACCTCTGCCCCCAATCGCGCCGCGACCAGGGCCGCTTCATATCCGCCGGGACCGCCGCCAATGATCGCTACATGAGTCACCGGATCATTGTGTCACCCGGGCGAGGCGCTGAGGACACACGCTGGACGCGCAGACGGGAAGCGAGCGCCATGAGCCGAAGCCGTCGTACGGCTGCCGGAGGGCTGATCAACTGTCGTAATGTACGGGGCGTGACCTCTCAAACCCTGGCAACCGAAGCCGCCGCCGCCCTCCGCGAACGCACCGGTGGACGTGACCACGACATCGCCCTCGTGATGGGTTCGGGCTGGCTCCCGGCCGCCGATGCGCTGGGCACTCCGGACTACGAATTCCCCAACACCGAGCTGCCCGGTTTCAGCGCGCCGGCCGTCGAAGGTCATGGCGGGAAGATCCGCTCGGTCACCGTCGGCGGCCAGAGGGTGCTGATCTTCCTGGGCCGTACGCATTTCTATGAGGGACGCGGTGTCGCCGCCGTCGTCCACGGTGTACGGACCGCCGCGGCAGCCGGCGTCAGGACGATGGTACTCACCAACGGGTGCGGCGGCCTCAACACCGCGTGGACCCCAGGCACGCCGGTCCTCATCAAGGACCACATCAACCTCACCGCGCAATCCCCCATCGAGGGCGCGAACTTCGTCGACCTGACCGATCTCTACTCACCCCGGTTGCGCGCCTTGTGCAAGGAGGCCGACCCGTCACTCGATGAGGGTGTCTACGTCCAGTTCACCGGCCCGCACTACGAGACGCCGGCCGAGATCCAGATGGTTCGCGCGATCGGCGGGGACCTCGTAGGCATGTCGACGGTGCTCGAGGCGATCGCCGCACGCGAAGCCGGTATGGAGGTCCTCGGCCTATCCCTCGTCACCAACCTCGCTGCCGGCATGAGCGGCGAACCACTCAACCACGAGGAAGTCCTGGAGGCAGGCAAGTCCGCCGCGACCCGGATGGGTGGGCTCCTCGCCGACATACTCCCCAAGTTCCGATGAAGGTCCTCGTCACAGGCGCCGGCGGTGCGATCGGCCGCGTGCTTGGACGGGGGCTCCCCGACCAGGGGCACGAACTGCGTGCCCTCGACCTCAACGAGCAATCCGCCGACGACGGAACCTACGGCCTCGGCTGGATCACCGGCGACTGCCTCGACCAGGACACCGTCGATCGGGCCGTTGCCGGCGTCGACGCCGTGGTTCACCTCGCCGGCAATCCCGACGAGGATTCCCTGCCTGCGAGCCTCGAGTCGCATGTCCACACCACGGGCCACATCCTCGAAGCGATGGTGCGCCACGGAGTCCCCCGCCTCGCCTATGCGAGCAGCAATCATGCCGTCGGTCGCACCCCATACACAGAACTCCTCACCACAGCGGTCCTCACCACAGCGGTCCTCACCACAACGGTCCGGCCACGTCCCGACACGTTCTACGGCGTCGCGAAGGTCGCCGCCGAGTCATTGCTGAGCCTGTATGCCGATCGCCACGGCCTGAGCGCTGTGGCGATGCGGATCGGCTCCTTCGGGCAGGAACCCCAGACCAGACGTCAGCTCTCGACCTGGCTCTCGCCGGGCGATGCGGTCCGTATGGTCGCGGCCGCCATTGCCTACCCTGAGCCGGGGCTGCACGTGGTCTACGGCATCTCGAACAACTCGCGCGGTTGGTGGGACCTCGACCCCGGTCATGCCATCGGCTATCACCCGCAGGACGACGCCGAAGATTTCGCCGCCACCATCCCCGACCGCGCCGACGACGAGTTCGAAAACGCCTGGGTCGGCGGCCCCCACGTCAACCCGTCCTACGCGCACGCCGCCTTCTGAAGGGAATCACCGTGACCGAAAACCTCATCGACCAGGCTCGCGCATGGATCGACCAGGACCCAGATCCGGTCACCCGCGAAGAGCTCGAGGCCCTCATCGAGGTGAACGACCTCACAGGGATCGGCGACAGGTTCGCCGGCCGCCTGCAGTTCGGCACTGCCGGCCTCCGCGGCGCGCTCGGCGCCGGCCCCAACCGGATGAACCGCGTCATCGTCGCGCAGGCCGCAGCGGGTCTCGCCGCCTACCTGGTGGCCCGGGAAGAGAACCCGACGGTCGTGGTGGGCTACGACGCCCGCTACAACTCCGATGTGTTCGCCCGGGACACCGCGGAGATCATGACGGGCGCCGGAGTCAAGGCGCATTTGCTGCCGACCTTCCTGCCGACTCCCGTGCTCGCCTTCGCCATCCGCCACCTGGGCGTCAGCGCCGGCGTCATGGTGACGGCTTCGCACAATCCGCCACAGGACAACGGTTACAAGGTCTACCTCTCCGACAGCAGCCAGATCGTGCCACCGGCCGATGCCCAGATCTCTGACGAGATCGATGCCGTCGGGCCCATCAACGAGCTCCCCCGCAGCGACGACTATGTCCTGCTCGGCAACGACGTCGCCGACGCATACATCGATGCGGTGACGGCTCTGCCGACCGGCACGGCCCGCGACGTCGTGGCGGTCTACACGCCGATGCACGGCGTCGGCCGCGACACCCTGGTCGAGGTGGTCAGGCGGACCGGCTTCCCGCCCATCCATACCGTCCCGGCCCAGGCCGACCCCGACCCCGACTTCCCGACCGTCGCATTCCCCAATCCCGAAGAACCCGGCGCGATGGACCTGGCGCTCAAGCTCGCCTCCGAGGTCGGCGCAGACATCATCATCGCCAACGACCCCGACGCCGACCGGTGCGCTGTCGGCGTCCGCGACGGGGAGTCATACCGGATGCTGTCCGGCGACCAGGTCGGTTCGTTGCTCGGCGACTTCCTGCTCCGCCGAGGTGTCACGGGCACGTATGCGGCCTCGATCGTGTCGTCCAATGTCCTCGGCCGCCAGGCCGCCGCCTACGGACAGCCGTTCGAGCAGACACTGACCGGCTTCAAGTGGATCGGCAAGATCCCGACACTCGCCTACGGATATGAGGAGGCGCTCGGCTATTCGGTGGCGCCCGACATCGCCCGCGACAAGGACGGCATTTCCGCCATCATCCGGGTCCTCGAGGTCGCCGCCGAGCTCAAGGCCGAGGGCAGGACGATCATCGACCAGCTGAACGACATCGCCCGCGAGCACGGGCTGCACGCGACCGGCCAGTTGTCGGTGCGGGTCGATGACCTCTCAATCATTTCGAATGCCATGCAGGCGCTCCGCTCCCACCCGCCGACCGTCCTCGGCGGCCTCGCGGTCGAGAGCGTCGACGACCTGGCAGACGGCTTCCGAGGCTTGCCGTCGACCGACGGCATCTACCTCGCTCTCGAAGGCGGGGCGCGCATCATCTGCCGGCCGTCGGGCACCGAACCCAAGCTCAAGTGCTACCTGGAAGTCGTCGTGCCGGTGGGCGATTCGATCGAAGTCGCGCGCACCGAAGGGCAGCGTTCGCTCGATGCGATCAAGAAGGATCTGGCTGTCGCTCTGGGACTCACGTAGGCGGCGGGTTGGGTGTCGGTGCACATGGGCCGGTGAGGCCATCGACGTGTGATTCCTGCCCCGAATCTCGGGACAAATCGTTCGCCGGATGGGGTGTCAGACCCCTCGACTAGCGTGCTTGTATGTTCGAAAACGTGGCCGCCGGCGATCTGCTGACAGCCGTCCGCGCACATGATTTCGACCATCACGACGATTACTTGGGTGCCGATCACATTGACGCAATCAAGGCGATGGATCGGGTGGTTCGCGCCGCGCAAGCCGAGCAGGCCAGACACATCGCCGAGCTCGATCGTCTCCGGGCCACGCAGATGACACTCGGGCGTGGGGACCATTCGCTGTCGATCATCGGCGAGTTGGGCATGGCCCGCAACATCTCGCCGTCTGCGGCCGGCAATCACTACGGCTTCGCAGTCGGCCTTGCGCGGCTCCCACAGGTCGCCAAGGTCTTCGCCTCGGGTGGGATCAGTGAACCGGCCGCCCGCAACATCGTCGCCGAAGCCACAGGACTGACTGGCGAACAAGCGGCCAAGCTCGACGAGAGGCTCGCTGCGAGGATTCCAGGAATGACGCCGCTCAAGGCACGCAATCTGGCCCGCCAATATGCGATCGGCATCGACTCCGCGGCCGCCGAAGAGCGAGCCAAGGCCAACCGACTCAACCGGTTTGTGTCCTTTTTCCCCGAGACCGATGGCGTGGCCGTCCTGCAGATTCGGGGACCTGCCGAGCAACTACTTTCCGCCTACAACGCCCTCGATGCCGCAGCAGCTGCGGCCAAAGCTGCCGGCGATCTGCGCACCCGCGGTCAGGTCATGTGTGATGAGTTCGTGGCCCGTGCCACCGGCCAGAAGAAGGCGACTGACGTCAACATCGAAATCGGTCTGGTCATGACCGCAGGGAGCCTGATGCGCACCGACCAGAGCCCAGCATTGCTTGCCGGGTACGGACCGATACCGCCCGAGCTTGCCCACAACCTGATCGCTGCCGGGAGGACGACGTGGATCCGCCGGCTCTTCACCGACCCGGTCGACGGTTCACTGGTCGACTGCGACCAACGACGGCGCAGATTCACCGGCAAGACGCGCCACCTCATCACGACTAGGGACCGGGTCTGCCGACAGCCTGGATGCAATTGCCGGGTCGGCCAGCTCGACCACATCATCGCCCACCAACTCGGAGGGCCGACGACAGTCGACAACGGTCAGGGGCTCTGCATTCGCTCTCATACCCTCAAGCATTTGCCCGGTTGGCGGGTCAGCAACCAGGGCGGCGACATCACCGGGACAACCCCGACAGGACACCGCTACCGGTCGAAGGCACCAGCACTTATCGAATACCGTCCGGGCCCGGGACACCTGCGCCAATAGTCATACCGGCGCTCTCAATTCGTAACCATTCCGCGTTCGCTTCCGGGACTGCCGAGCGACTAACCTAACGAGTGCGGTCTCAATGAAGCGGCCGTGCTGTGCACACCGGAATTGGGGTCGGAACATCGTGGTCGAAACATCGTGACTGGCGCACCTACGTCCTTGCGGCGAACGCTCGAAGGGTTGCCCGGCGTCGACCAGGTCGGACTCGAAGCCAGGGCAGCCACACTCGGCACCAGGTCCATCAAAACCACCGCGAAACAGTGGGCGATCGACCTCGCCATCTCGATGGTCGACCTCACCACACTCGAAGGTTCGGACACCCCCGGCAAGGTCCGCGCCCTGGCCAACAAGGCGATGCGCCCCGATCCGACCGATCCTTCGTGTCCGTCCGCCGCGGCTGTATGCGTCTACCCAGACATGGTCAAGATCGCCAAGGAAACGCTCGGGGACTCAGGCCTCAACGTGGCCAGCGTCGCGACTGCGTTCCCCTCGGGCCGCGCCAAGCTCGACATCAAGCTCACCGACACGCGTGACGCTGTCGCCGCCGGTGCCGATGAGATCGACATGGTCATCGACCGCGGCGCGTTCCTGACCGGCAACTATGGCCTCGTCTTCGACGAGATCGTGGCCACCAAGGAAGCCTGCGCCCGACCGGACGGAAGCCACGCGCACCTCAAGGTCATCTTCGAGACCGGCGAGCTACAGACTTATGACAACGTTCGTAAGGCGTCCTGGCTGGCGATGATGGCCGGCGCCGGCTTCATCAAGACGAGCACCGGCAAGATCCAGCCGGCCGCGACGCTGCCGGTCACGCTCGTGATGCTCGAAGCGGTGCGCGACTTCCGTCAACAGGAAGGCCGCCAGGTCGGCGTCAAGCCCGCCGGCGGCATCCGTACGTCGAAGGATGCGATCAAGTACCTCGTGATGGTCAACGAGACCGTCGGTGAGGACTGGCTGCACCCCGACTGGTTCCGCTTCGGTGCCTCCAGCCTCCTCAACGACTTGCTGCAGCAACGGCAGAAGATGCTCACCGGCCACTATTCCGGCCCCGACTACGTGACTCTGGACTGATCAGGATGACTTCCAAATTCGAATACGCGCCGGCCCCCGAGTCGCGCTCCATCGTCGACATCAAGTCGTCGTACGGCCTGTTCATCGACGGTGAGTTCGTCGACGGTTCGGGCAGCTCCTTCAAGTCGATCAGCCCTGCCACCGAGGAAGTCCTCGCCGAAGTCGCCGAGGCCACCGCGGCCGACATCGACAAGGCAGTGGCCGCCGCCCGAGCCGCATACAAGAAGACCTGGTCGAAGATGCCCGGCCGCGAACGCGCCAAGTACCTCTACCGGATCGCCCGCATCATCGCCGAGCGCAGCCGCGAGTTCGCCGTCCTCGAGTCGCTCGACAACGGCAAGCCGATCCGCGAATCCCGCGACGTCGACATCCCGCTCGTCTCGCAGTGGTTCTTCTACTACGCCGGCTGGGCCGACAAGCTGGAACATGCAGGCTTCGGGTCGAACCCGCAGCCGCTCGGCGTCGCCGGCCAGATCATCCCGTGGAACTTCCCGCTGATGATGCTGGCCTGGAAGATCGCGCCCGCCCTCGCGACCGGCAACACGGTCGTTCTCAAGCCCGCCGAGACCACTCCCCTGACGGCTTTGCTGTTTGCCGAGGTATGCCAGCAGGCCGAGCTGCCACCGGGCGTCGTCAACATCGTCACCGGCGCCGGCTCGACCGGCCAGGCCATCGTCGACCACCGCGACATCGACAAGATCGCGTTCACCGGATCGACCGCGGTCGGCAAGGCCATCGCGCGTTCGGTCGCCGGGACGCGCAAGTTGGTCACGCTCGAGCTCGGTGGCAAGGCCGCCAACATCGTGTTCGACGACGCTCCTCTCGACCAGGCCGTCGAGGGCATCGTCAACGGCATCTTCTTCAACCAGGGCCACGTCTGCTGCGCCGGTTCACGCCTCCTCATCCAGGAATCGGTTTACGACGAGGTGCTGGAGCGCCTCAAGCGCAGGATGACCACCCTCCGATTGGGTGATCCGCTCGACAAGAACACCGACATCGGCGCCATCAACTCGGCGGCTCAGCTCGCACGCATCAAGGAGCTCACCGCAGTGGGAGACGCCGAGGGCGCTGAGCGCTGGTCGGCACCGTGCGAGATCCCCGACAGCGGTTTTTGGTTCGCCCCGACGATCTTCACCGGCGTCACGCAGGCCCATCGCATCGCCCGGGAAGAGATCTTCGGCCCGGTTTTGTCGGTCCTCACGTTCCGTACCCCGGCCGAGGCCATCGAGAAGGCCAACAACACCCCATACGGCCTGTCCGCGGGTGTATGGACCGAGAAGGGTTCGCGCATCCTGTCGATGGCGAGCCAGCTCCGTGCCGGGGTCGTCTGGGCCAACACGTTCAACAAGTTCGACCCGTCCTCGCCGTTCGGCGGCTACAAGGAGTCCGGCTACGGACGCGAAGGCGGCCGCCATGGCCTCGAGGGTTATCTGAAGGGTGCACAGCGATGAGCGAGCGACAGCGAGCGAACACCCACGCAGTCGAGCGACAGCGAGCGAACACCCACGCAGTCATGCCGTTGCCCCCATACGCTCGATCCTTCAAGGAGGCCGTGGCATGAGCCGCATCGACGTCCGCAAGACCTACAAGCTCTACATCGGTGGCGCGTTCCCGCGCAGCGAATCCGGCCGCACGTATGAGGCCCTCGACACCAAGGGCGGATTCCTCGCCAACGCGGCCAAGGCGTCCCGCAAGGACGGCCGCGACGCGGTGCTCGCTGCCCGCAAGGCCTTCGGCGGCTGGTCAGACCGTACGCCATACAACCGCGGCCAGATCTTGTATCGCATCGCCGAGATGCTCGAGGGACGCCGCGAACAATTCGTCGCCGAGCTCCGTGCCGGCGAAGGCGTCACCGACAAGCAGGCTCACGCGATCGTCGACGAGGCGGTCGACCGTTGGGTCTGGTATGCCGGTTGGGCCGACAAGCTCGCCCAGGTGACCGGCAACGCCAACCCGGTCTCCGGACCGTTCTTCAACTTGTCCTCACCCGAGCCGACCGGCGTCATTGCGGTGGCCGCCCCGCAGGAGTCGTCTCTGCTGGGGTTGGTCAGTGTCATCGCGCCGGCCATCGTTTCCGGCAACACGGTCGTCGTCGTGTCCTCATACGAGCGGCCGCTGCCCGCGATCGCGCTTTCGGAGGTCCTCGCGACTTCCGACCTGCCCGGTGGTGTCGTCAACATCCTGACCGGTGACATTGCCGAGATCGGGCCGTGGCTGGCCACCCACCTCGACGTCAACGGCTTCGACCTTGCCGGCGTCGACGATGCCGCTGTCGCGGCCTCCCTCGAGTCCGACTCGGCCGAGAACCTCAAACGCGTGATCCGTCCCGGCGCCATCGACTGGGAGGGCGCACCTGGCCTCGCCCGGATGACGGCGTTCCTGGAGACGAAGACCGTCTGGCACCCGATCGGCGTGTAGGTGGGCGTCGTCGTACTCGCCGGGCCCTCGGGTTCCGGCAAATCCCGTCTGGCCGCGCGCCTGGGCTGGCCGGTCCTCCGGCTCGACGATTTCTATCGGGAACACTGTGATCCCGGAATGCCGCAGAGCTCGCTCGGCATCATCGACTGGGACGACCCGGCATCGTGGGACCACGGGGCCGCGATAGCGGCGATCACCTCGCTGTGCCACTCCGGCACGGCCGAGGTGCCGATCTATGACATCGGTAAGAGTGAACGCACCGGGCTCGCCACCCTGGCTGCACCGGAAGGCCGCTTCGTCGCCGAAGGACTGTTCGCGACCCAGATCATCGACGAATGCCGCAAGGCCGGAATCCTCGATGCAGCGATCTGCGTCCGGCACCACCGCATCGTCACGTTCCTGCTGCGGCTCAGCCGGGACCGGCGAGAAGGCCGCAAGGCGCCGCATGTCCTCGTACGCCGTGGTTGGCGACTCATGCGCGCCGAGCCGGCCATCATCGCCGACGCGGTCGCCCACGGTTGCACGCCGATGACGCCGCGGCAGGCCGAGAAGTTCCTCCATGACCTGCCGAGGTAGCGGAATCTCCCGCGCCTTGGATTTGCGTTGGCCATGTCAGGAATGTCAGCGGCGCCTGGATTGCAAGACACCCTGGCCCTCACGGACCTCAAAAACCAACTGAGTCTCTGTTTGACGGACGATCGGGTGAGAGGTCACGTGCTCCAACACGAGGTCGCGAAGTTTCTGCGGCGTGGCAACGGCGACATGCAGATGGAAGTCGTCCTCGCCGGCCACGTGGAACACCGAAAGAACTCCCGGCGCATTTACCAGCTTGTCGTACAGGTCGTACACATGCTTGCGGTTGTGACTCCCCAGCCGAACCTTGATGACCGCTTGGACCGGATGTCCCAGTGCGGTGAGGTCGAGGCGCGCGTTGATGCTTGATACGACACCCGATTGGCGAAGGGAGCGGACCCTGTAGGCGCAGGTGGATTCGGCAACCCCGACCCGCGCCGCAATGGCGGCGTTGGTCATACGCCCGTCTTCGACCAAGGCGGCCAGAATCGCCAGATCTGTTCCATCCAGGCTTCCCGGAGTTGATTGTGGATTCTTCGACCGCAGGGCAACCATGGCGACCTCCTTTGCAGAATCCACGGCAATATCGATAATCAATCATAGATTCAACATCGAGTATTGCACTCTTTTGCGGATCCGCTCACGATAGGCGCATGTCGAATTCATACCGTCCCGACTCGGTTGCCGTGCATGCGGGTCGCGAAGATCTCGCGGAACTCGGAATACACGCACTCCCGATAGATCTTTCTTCAACGAACCCACTGCCTGACATCGAGCTCGGCGGACTCTCGTATGAAGCGATGGCTACCGGAGGCGTTCCCGATCCCGACGGCGGATCGGTGTACGCGCGGCTATGGAATCCGACCGTTGCCCGATTCGAATCCGCTCTCGCGCTCATGGAGCACGCTCCTGCTGCCGTCGCGTTCTCATCGGGAATGGCAGCGATGACAGCCGCGATCCTCGCGACGACTCACGGAAGCACTCGTCGCCATCTGGTGGCAGTCCGGCCGTTGTACGGCGGCACGGATCACCTGTTGGCCTCCGGCCTCCTTGGCGTCGAGGTGACGTACTGCTCGCCTGACGAGATTGCTGCCGCAATCCGGGTCGACACGGCGATGGTCATTCTCGAGACACCGGCAAATCCGACACTGGAGCTGGTCGACATTCGGGCGGTCGTCGATTCTGCAGCGGGAGTTCCTGTGCTCGTTGACAACACTTTCGCCACGCCGATCCTCCAGAACCCGATGGACCTCGGGGCGTCAATGGTCCTGCACAGCGCAACCAAGTACCTCGGGGGTCATGGTGACGTGGTGGGCGGCGTCATCGCCTGCACCGACTCGCTCGCAGCCGCGCTCCGCCGCATCCGCGCGATCACCGGCGCGATCTTGCATCCGCTCGGCGCATACCTGCTCCATCGCGGGCTCACCACGCTGCCGATTCGCATACGTGCGCAGCAGGAGAACGCACAGATCATCGCCACCTGGCTCACGAAGCACCCATCGGTGGAACGCGTCTACTACCCGGGAATGGACGACGACCCTCATGGACTGGTCGGCCGACAAATGTCCGGGCCTGGAGCGATGATCGCGATCGGCCTGAGGGGCGGCTTCGAACAAGCACTCCGTGTCACGTCCGAGGTGAAACTGTTCACCCACGCGGTGTCGCTGGGCGGGGTGGACTCGCTCATTCAGCATCCGGCCGCCCTGACTCACCGGCCTGTTGCACCGGAGGCGCGGCCGGCCGCCAGCATCATTCGACTCTCCATCGGGCTCGAAGACAGCGACGACCTGATCATGGACCTGGATCAGGCCCTTTCCAGGCGCCTCACCTCCGACGGAACCCCTCCACGTTCTGGGGCCAACCCGGCACCCGTCTCGCGCGTAGGCGCTCACGCGTAGGCGCATGACATGGGAGCCTTCGGCAGGATCCGAATGCGCGACATACTGGATCGCATGTCCGATGACTTCACGTTGCCTGCCCTGTCGCCCCTTGACATCGCGGACTGGCGGATTCAGATGTTCGGCATCTATGCCCAGGTCCGGGAGATCGCGAGGACAGATCCTCACGGCGCCCATGTCGTGTGGCGCAGTGAGCGCGACGACCTTTTCGTCCACCACCCGGCCTCTCCCCTGCTCGATCAGAAGCGCGAGGACTTCCACGGACTGAGCTACTTCGACTATGACCCCGCCTACCGTTTCGAGGCCGCGATCGGGCCGGCCGAGCCCGAGACCCGCGAAGTCACCACCGGCACCGACGGAGTGGTGACATTCGAGCGGGTCGGCGTCGTCGATCCTGACGGCATCGGCAGCCTCGACGTGTGGCGCCTGACCGGTTATGGCGGCGGCATCTTCACACCGGTCAAGGACGCGCTCGCCGGACAGGACGGAGGCACGTATGGCGCCGGGCGCTACCTGATCGACACGATCAAGGGCGCCCACCTAGGCCAGAACGCCACGTCGTTGATCCTCGACTTCAACTTCGCCTACAACCCGTCATGCGTCTATGACCCGCGCTGGCTGTGCCCGCTCGCGGGGCCCGGCAACACCGTTGCGGCCCAGATCACGGCCGGGGAGCGTATGGGGCGTTCCGCCGCCTGACCAACACTCCAAATCTGCCCAGAGCGAACACCGGCCGACCCGGGAACAAGGTCGATTCCCATGCAGTTGAGCCAATTAGACTCAACTCTGAGGAGAGACCATGAGCAACCTGGAGAAGTTCCCGGTACTGGCACTTGAAGACGTCGTCGTGCTTCCGGGAATGGTGGTGCCGATCGAGCTCGACGAGCCGTCCCGCGCCGCGGTCGACGCCGCACGTACGAGCAATGACGACCGCCTCTTGGTGGCCCCCCGACTCGAAGACCGCTACGCCACGCACGGCGTCATCGCGACGATCCAGCAGGTCGGCCGGCTCCCCGGCGGCGGCCCCGGTGCGGTCCTTCGGGCCGAGCAGCGCGCCCACATCCAGGGCGGCGTGACGGGCCCCGGTGCCGCTCTATGGGTGGAGGCCGACCTCCTCGAGGACGCTCCTGTCACCGACACCGATCGCGAGCTGGCGACCGAGTACAAAGGCCTGCTGGTCACGATCTTGCAGAAGCGCAACGCCTGGCAGGTCATCGACTCCGTCCAGCGCCTGACCGATCCCGGGGCGCTCGCCGACACCGCCGGTTACGCGTCATACCTCGAGCTCGAGCAGAAGCGCGAGCTCCTCGAAACCCCGGACGTCGAGGCACGACTCACGCGACTCATCGGCTGGGCGACGGACTACCTCGCCGAGACCGAGGTCAACGAGAGCATCGCCGACTCGGTGCACGAGAGCATCGAGAAGAACCAACGCGAGTTCCTGCTGCGCCAGCAACTCGCCGCCATCCGCAAGGAGCTCGGCGACGACGAGCCCGAAGGCACTCAGGACTACCGCGCCCGCGTCGAAGAGGCCGACCTGCCCGAGGACGTCCGCAAGGCTGCCCTCCGCGAAGTCGGCAAGCTCGAACGAGGCAGTGATCAGAACCCGGAGGCCGGCTACATCCGCACCTGGCTCGACACCGTGCTCGAGCTGCCGTGGGGCACCAAGACCACCGACAACGCCGACATCACCGCGGCGCGAGCCGTGCTCGACGCCGACCACCACGGCCTCAACGACGTCAAGGACCGCATCGTCGAATACCTCGCCGTACGCGCGCGCCGCAATGAGCGCGGACTCGAGGTCGTCGGTGGACGCGGCTCCGGCGCCGTCATGGCTCTGGTCGGGCCTCCCGGCGTCGGCAAGACCTCACTCGGCGAGAGTGTTGCCCGTGCGCTCGGACGCAAGTTCGTCCGCGTCGCACTCGGCGGCGTACGCGACGAGGCCGAGATCCGCGGCCACCGGCGCACGTACGTCGGCGCCCTGCCCGGCAGGCTCGTACGCGCGATCGGCGAGGCTGGCTCGATGAACCCCGTCGTGCTGCTCGACGAGATCGACAAGGTGGGCGCGGACTACCGCGGCGACCCCGCAGCGGCTCTGCTCGAGGTCCTCGACCCGGCGCAGAACCACACCTTCCGCGACCACTACCTCGATCTCGACCTCGACCTGTCCGACGTGCTGTTCCTCGCGACGGCCAACGTCATCGAGTCGATCCCGCAGGCACTTCTCGACCGTATGGAGCTGGTCAACCTCGACGGCTACACCGAGGACGACAAGGTCGCGATCGCGCGGCAGTACCTCGCGCCCCGTCAGCTCGAACGCGCCGCGCTCACCACCGACGAGGTCGAGATCACCGACGAAGCGATCCGCAAGATCGCCGCCGAGTACACCCGTGAAGCCGGCGTACGCCAGATGGAACGGGCGTTGGCCAAGGTCTTCCGCAAGGTTGCCACCAAGCTGACCGATCCCGAGATCGCGCTGCCGGTCCTGGTGGATGACGAAACTCTCATCGACTACATCGGCCGGCCGCGGTTCACGCCGGAATCGGCCGAACGCACCGCCGTCCCCGGCGTGTCGACCGGTCTCGCGGTCACTGGTCTGGGCGGCGACGTCCTCTTCATCGAGGCGAGTGCCTACGACGGCGAACGCGGACTGGCCATCACCGGCCAGCTCGGCGACGTGATGAAGGAGTCGGCGCAGATCGCCTTGTCGTACGTGCGCGCGCACGCGGCCGAGATCGGCATCGATCCGGAGGCTCTGGAGAAGTCGATCCACGTGCACGTCCCGGCCGGCGCAGTCCCCAAGGACGGCCCTTCCGCCGGCGTCACGATGATCACCGCGCTCACCTCGATGGCGCTCGGACGACCGGTCCGGGCCGACGTGGGCATGACCGGCGAGGTCACCCTCAACGGCCGGGTGCTGCCCATCGGCGGCGTCAAGCAAAAGCTCATGGCCGCGCAACGGGCCGGGCTGAAGACGGTGTTCATCCCGGCGCGCAACGAGGTCGACCTGGTCGACGTACCGGATGAGGTGCTGGCCGAACTCGACGTGCGGCCAGTTGCCGATGTCGCCGAGATCCTCGCACTGGCCTTCGAGCCGGCCGCGAAGGCCGCTGCCGGGCACCACGCCGCCTGAGGTCGGGGCTGGTTCACCTGCGTCCGAAGGCCGGGATCACCGCCAAATTTCACCATGGGATGGGTACGGTGGGAGTAGGGACACAGTCTCGCGAAAGGTGAAGATGACAGCCGCGGTGAAACCGACCGAGGAACTCGTACGTGTCGTCATCCGTTTCGCCGGCGACTCCGGTGACGGCATGCAGCTCACCGGCGACCGCTTTACCGAAGAAACCGCTGCCTTCGGCAACGATTTGTCGACCCTGCCGAACTTCCCGGCCGAGATCCGCGCGCCGGCCGGCACCCTGCCCGGTGTGTCCTCGTTCCAGATCCATTTCGCCAACTACGACATCCTGACGCCGGGCGACCGACCCGACGTGCTCGTCGCCATGAACCCGGCCGCGCTCAAGGCCAACATCGGCGACCTCCAGCCCGGCGGCACCGCCATCGTCGACGCCCACGAGTTCAGCGCCCGCAACCTCAAGCGCGTCGGGTATGAGTCCAATCCGCTCGAGGACGGCTCCCTGGGCGACTACAACCTACAGGCGGTCGACCTCACCGGCCTGACGGTCGGGGCCGTCGCCGAGTTCGGGTTGTCGCGCAAAGACGCGTCGCGCGCCAAGAACATGTTCGCGCTCGGCCTCGTCAGCTGGATGTATGACCGCCCGCTCGAGGGCACCGTCGCCTTCCTCCAGAAGAAATTCGCGGCCGAGCCCGCCATACGCGATGGCAACATCGCCGCGCTGCGCACCGGATTCAACTTCGGCGAGACCACCGAGTCTTTCGGGGTGCGGTATCTCGTCAAGCCCGCCGTCATCCCGCCCGGTCGCTATCGCAACGTCAGCGGCAACACGGCACTCTCATACGGACTGATCGCCGCCGGGCAGAAGTCAGGTCTCCCGGTCTTCCTCGGCGCCTACCCGATCACGCCCGCATCGGACATCCTGCACGAATTGTCCAAGCGCAAGGCGTTCGGCGTGACGACGTTCCAGGCCGAGGACGAGATCGCCGGCATCGGCGCCGCACTCGGCGCCAGCTTCGGCGGCAGTCTCGGCGTGACGACGACATCGGGTCCCGGTCTCTCCCTCAAGGGCGAGACGATCGGCCTCGCGGTCATGCTCGAGCTCCCGCTCATCATCGTCAATGTCCAGCGCGGCGGACCGTCCACCGGCCTGCCCACCAAGACCGAACAGTCCGACCTGTTGCAGGCAATGTTCGGGCGCAACGGCGAAGCCCCGCTCCCGGTCATCGCGCCGCGCTCCCCCTCTGATTGTTTCGCCATTGCGCTGGAGGCCGCCCGCATCGCGGTGACCTACAGGACGCCGGTGATCCTGTTGTCCGACGGCTACCTGGCCAACGGCTCCGAACCGTGGAAGCTGCCCAACGTCGACTCGCTTCCCGACATCGACCCGGCATTCGCCGAGCATGATCCCGACGTCGACTTCCTGCCCTACGCCCGCGATCCCGAGACGTTGGCGCGACCGTGGGCTCCCCCGGGCGTCCCCGGACTCGAGCACCGCGTCGGTGGCCTGGAGAAGGCCGACCTCACCGGCGACATCTCCTACGACCCGGCAAACCACGACCTCATGGTCCGCACCCGTCAGGCCAAGATCGACGCGATCGCGGACTCCATCCCCGACCTCAAGGTCGACGACCCGGACGGCAAGGCCAAGGTCCTGATCATCGGCTGGGGTTCGACGTATGGGCCGATCGGCGCGGGTTGTCGTCGCGCCCGGGTCGCCGGGCACCGGATCGCCCAGGCCCACCTGCGCCACCTCAACCCGTTCCCGAAGAACCTGGGCGAGGTGCTCAAGTCATACGACCGGATCATCGTCCCCGAAATGAACCTCGGCCAGCTGCGCACACTGCTCCGGTCCAAATACCTCGTCAATGCCGAGGGCTACAACAAGGTGCGCGGCATGCCGTACGGCGCCGCCGAGCTCGCCGCCCACTTCATGTCCATCTGCGCTGAGGCTGAATCAGGGGAGGAGGGCGAATGACCACCGTCGACCTGCCGATACCCAAGCTGGCCAACGGACTCGAGGGCGTTCCGACCGCGGCCGAGCCACAGACGCGCAAGGAGTTTTCCTCCGACCAGGATGTCCGCTGGTGCCCCGGTTGCGGTGACTACGCCGTCCTCGCCGCGGTGCAGGGATTCCTTCCCGACCTCGGGCTGCGTCGCGAGAACATCGTCTTCATCTCCGGCATCGGCTGCGCTGCCCGTTTCCCCTACTACCTCGACACGTACGGGATGCATTCGATCCACGGCCGGGCACCGGCGATCGCCACCGGCCTGGCGACGACCCGCGAAGACCTGAGCGTCTGGGTCGTGACCGGCGACGGCGACGCCTTGTCGATCGGCGGCAACCACCTGATCCACGCGCTCCGGCGCAACGTCAACATGACAATCCTCCTCTTCAACAACCGGATCTACGGCCTGACGAAGGGGCAGTATTCGCCGACCTCCGAGCCTGGCAAGGTCACCAAGTCCACGCCGTTCGGCTCGATCGATGCGCCGCTCAACCCGCTTTCGCTGGCTCTCGGCGCCGAAGGCACTTTTGTCGCCCGGACGATCGACTCCGACCGCAAGCACCTCACCGCGGTGCTGTCCGAAGCCGCCCGCCATCGAGGCACATCATTCGTGGAGATCTACCAGAACTGCCCGATCTTCAACGACGGCGCCTTCGACGCGGTCAAGGACCCCAACACCCGCGACGAGGCCATCATCGGACTCCAGCACGGTGAGCCGATCCGGTTCGGCAACGGCGGTCACCTCGGGCTCATACGCAATCGGGACTCGGGCAGCATCGAGGTCGTCGAAGTCGATGACTCAAACGCCGGCGACGTCATCATTCACGACGCGTATGCCGATGACCCGACCACCGCTTTCGCCTTGTCGAGACTCACCGACAGCGGTGTCGTCCGGCGGGCTCCCATCGGCATCTTCCGCCAGGTCGAGCGCCCGACATACGACGACCTCAGCCGGCAACAGCTCGAGCTCGCCGGCGACGCGCCCTCACTGCAATCCCTCATCGACGGACCCGACGCCTGGGAGGTCAGCTGACCTCCGCCCGGCAAGATGTGGGCACAAACCCGGAGTCAGAGAGCGTTACACCCCCGCGAAGTGCCCACATCTTGGGGTGCTGACTAGAGGCTTGCGTAACCCGGCTTGATGATGTTGTTGATCAGGTCGAGTCGCTTGTCGAAGGGGTAGAACGCGCTCTTCATCGCATTGATCGTGAACCAGCGGAGGTCGCTGAGCGAGTAGTCGAAGGCTTCGGCAAGCAGGCCGAACTCCCGGCTCATCGAGGTGCCGCTCATGAGCCGGTTGTCGCAATTGACCGTGACGCGGAAACCGAGCTGCTTGAGCATCCCGATCGGGTGCTCCGCGATCGATGCCGCCGCGCCCGTCTGCAGGTTGGACGAGGGGCACATCTCCAGCGGGATTCGCTGGTCCCGGACGTATGCGGCAAGCCGGCCGAGCCTGGGGTTGTCGGGATCTGAGAAGTCGATGTCGTCGATGATGCGCACGCCGTGGCCGAGGCGGTCGGTGCCGCAACGCTGGATTGCCTGCCAGATCGACGGCAGGCCGAAGGCCTCGCCGGCGTGGATCGTGAAGTGAGCGTTCTCATGACGCAGGAATTCGAACGCCTCGAGGTGAAGGATCGGCGGGAAACCGTCCTCGGCGCCGGCGATGTCGAAGCCGAAGACACCCTCGTCGCGCTTCTCGACCGCGATCTCGGCGATTTCCAGGCCGCGATCGGCGTGCCGCATAGCTGTCACGAGCTGGCCGACGACGATGGGGTGACCGGCCGCCTCGGCTTCCTTCTTGCCCTCTTCGATGCCGGCTTGCACGGCGTCGACGGTGTCGTGGAGCGAGAGTCCCTGGGACGTATGTTGTTCGGGCGCCCAGCGCAACTCGGCATAGACGACGTTGTCGGTGGCAAGGTCGATGACCGCTTCACGCGCGACACGGGCGAGGTTTTCGGCGGTCTGCATGACCGCGACGGTGTGGTCGAAGGTCTCGAGATAGCGCTCGAGCGAACCCGAATCGCAGGCCTCGACGAACCAGCGCCCTAGGCTCACCGGATCGGTGGCGGGGAGCTCGTGGCCGATCTCGGCGGAGATGTCGATGATCGTCTGCGGGCGTACGCCGCCGTCGAGGTGCTCGTGTAGGGCGACCTTGGGGGCCGCGGCAATCTGCTCCGCGGTGGCGACCGCAGAGCGTTCGGGAGCCGCGCTCATGAAGCGAGCAACAGGACGACGGACTCGGCGACGCAGGCGGGCTTGTCGACGCCGTCGATCTCGATCGTGTAACGCAGGATCGCCTGCTGTCCCTTGGGGATGTCGGTGACCTCGACCATGTCGATGCGGGCACGCAGCTTGGAGTCGACCGGCACGGGTGACATGAACCGCACCTTGTTGATGCCGTAGTTGACCTTGGCCCCCTCACCGGCGAACGCGAACACGTGCGCACCGAAGAACGGGAGCAGTGAAAGCGTGAGGTAACCGTGGGCGATCGTCGTGCCGAACGGGCCAGTTGCGGCTTTTTCGGGATCCACATGGATCCATTGGTGATCGCCGGTCGCATCGGCAAACATGTCGATCCGATCCTGGGTGATCGCTATCCACTCGCTGACACCGAGCTCGGTGCCCGCGGCGGCGGCGACTTCTTCGCTGTTGTTGAGAACACGCATGATTCCAACCTAACTAACGACCCTGTCTAGAACGACGCTACCCGTGCCCTCAAAGTCCGCCCCAATTTCGAATGCGCCTTCGAGTGCGGCCAGGGACCGTTCGAAACGTTCAGGAGTGTCGGTATGCAGGGTGAGCAGCGGCTGTCCTTCGACTATGACATCACCGGGCTTCGCGTGGAGGAAAACGCCCGCCGCAGCCTGTACGGCCTCGCCCGGGCGCGAACGCCCCGCACCGAGCCGCCAGGCCGCGACGCCGACGCCCATGGCATCGAGCCGCGTCAGGGTGCCGCTGGACGGCGCAGTGACCGTATGGGTCTCCCTGGCGACGGGAAGGGCCGCATCGGGGTCGCCGCCCTGGGCGAAGATCATCCGCTTCCAGACATCCATCGCCTTGCCCGACGCAAGGGCCTCGGCCGGGTCGATGTCGGACTTGCCGGCGGCGGCCAGCATCTCGCGGGCAAGGGCGAGAGTCAGCTCGACGACATCGGCGGGCCCTCCCCCGGCCAGCACGTCGGCCGACTCGGCGACCTCCATCGCGTTGCCGGCGGTCAGGCCGAGCGGGGTCGACATGTCGGTCAGCAGTGCCACGGTCTTGACGCCGGCGTCGGTGCCGAGAGCGACCATCGTCTCGGCGAGCTCCCGGGCGTTGGCGAGGTCCTTCATGAACGCGCCGGTGCCGACCTTGACGTCGAGGACGAGCGAACCGGTGCCCTCGGCGATCTTCTTGCTCATGATCGAGCTCGCGATCAGCGGGATCGCCTCGACTGTCGCCGTGACGTCGCGCAGCGCATACAGCTTCTTGTCGGCAGGGGCGAGGCCGCTGCCGGCCGCGCAGATGACTGCGCCGATGTCCTCGAGCTGTTGCAGCATGGCCTCGTTGCTGAGCTCGGCGTTCCAGCCGGGGATCGATTCGAGCTTGTCGAGGGTCCCGCCGGTGTGCCCGAGTCCGCGCCCCGACAACTGCGGGACCGCCACGCCGCAGGCCGCGACAAGAGGCGCGAGCGGCAGCGTGATCTTGTCGCCGACGCCGCCGGTGGAGTGCTTGTCCGACGTCGCCCACGACAGTGAGGAGAAGTCCATCCGCTCGCCGCTGGCGATCATCGCGGCCGTCCAGCGGGAGATCTCGCGCCGGTTCATGCCGTTGAGCAGGATCGCCATCGCGAGGGCCGACATCTGCTCACTGGCCACGACGCCGCGCGTGTAGGCGTCGACGACCCAGTCGATGTGTTCATCGGTGAGCTCGTGCTTGTCACGTTTGGCCGCGATGACCTCGACGGCATCGAACGGCTCCGTTTTAGGGGCGTCGGTCATGAATCCTCCAAAGAGACGTCTATGCGTTCGAATCCGCGCAGCACCCAGGTCGGGCGGCGCGGCGACTCGCCGGCGAGCTGCAGTCCGGGGAACCGCTCGATCAGGCGGTTGAGAGTGATCTCGAGCTCCATACGTGCCAGCGGTGCACCGAGACAGAAGTGCAGGCCCATGCCGAAGCCGACGTGCGGGTTGGGGTCGCGCGCGACGTCGAAGTCATCGGCATCGTCGAACACCGTGGCGTCGCGGTTGGCCGAGCCCATCAGCGCGGCGATCTTCTGGCCCTCGCGGACCGTCTCGCCGAGGATGTCGACGTCGGCGGTCGCGGTGCGCTCGAACAGCTGCAGCGGCGCGTCGAAACGGATGAGCTCCTCCAGCGCAACTGCCATCGGGACGTCGCCGGACACCACGCGTTCGAGTTGATCGGGATGTGTCAGCAACGCATGGATCCCGTTGCCGAAGACATTGACCGAGGCTTCGTGGCCCGCGTTGAGCAGAAGGACGACCGAGGCGACGAGCTCGTCCTCGCTGAGCCTTCCTTCGGCGTCTCTCGCACTGATCAGGTCACTGATCAGGTCTTCGCGCGGAGCCTTCGTGCGCTCGGCGACAACTTGACGGACGTAGTCGCCGAATGCGGTGCTCGCCTTGACGGCGGCCTTCCTGGTCTCTTCGCCGACGCCCTGCTCGTACATGTGCACGATGGCTTGCGACCAGTCGCGCAGCATCACGTGGTCCTCGCCGGGGACGCCGAGCAGATCGGCGATGACGAGCACCGGCAGCGGTTCGGCATAGGCGCCGAGGATGTCGATCGTGCCGTCGAGCCGGTCGAGGCTGAGCCGGTCGAGGCTGAGCCGGTCGAGGCTGAGCTGGTCGAGTAGGGAGGCGGCGAGCTGTTCGACCCGGGGCCGCATGCGTTCGACGTGTCCGCGCGCGAAGGCCTTTGAAACCAACCGACGAAGCCTGGAATGGTCCGGAGGTTCGTTTTCCATCATCTGGTTGCGGTGGAGCGCATTGAACGGCTCCATCTCGTCCGTCGGTTGCCAGTCGGTCCAGATCCGGCCGAACGCACGGTTGCGGAGCGTCTGGCTCACCGCATCATGCGTCGTGGCCAGCCAGGTCCCGCTGGGCTCGTGCCAGAGCACCGGGCCCTGACAGCGGAGCTCGCTGAGGTGCGGATAGGGATCGGCCACGAAGTCGGTGGCCTGGAAGTCGAAGGTCGTCGTCAACGTACGTCTTCTCAGCGATCGGCCAGGTCATCGGCGCCGAAGGCATCAGGCAAGACTTCGTCCATCGTCTTGACGCCCGTGGCCGTCATGAGCTGCATCGTCGGCCCGCCGTTTTCCCACAAGAGCTGACGACACCGGCCGCACGGCATCAGCGGCTTGCCGGCGTGATCGACACAGGCCACCGCGACGAGTCGTCCGCCTCCGGTGGAGTGCAGTGCCGACACCATGCCGCATTCGGCGCACAGGGACACTCCGTATGAGGCGTTCTCGACGTTGCAGCCGAGGACGACCCGGCCGTCGTCGACGAGCCCGGCGACACCGACCTTGAAGTTGGAGTACGGCGCATAGGCGCGCTCCATGACCTCGGTGGCGTAGCTCGTCAGGGCTTCCCAGTCGACTGGAGCACCCGGGGGCGTGTGGAAGGAATCCATGATCGAACTCACGATCAGCCCGCCGATCCCCTGCGATACGGCCTGCCATCGGCCGCGGGCATTCGCAATCGCTGCGAGGCCAGGGCCAGCACCAGAAGAGTCGTCACGTATGGCGTCATGCCGGCGAGGTCTTCGGGTACGGAGTCGGTGAGCGAGTACCACAGGCCCACCGCAATGCCGAGAACTCCGGTGATGAGCGGCGCGACGCGGTCGCCGCGCCGGACCTGCCATACGGCGAGCAGGACGAGCCCGACCGCGATGAGCAGCAGCAGGCCGTGGATCGAGTCGCCGCCGCCACGCAGGCGGAGCGTGTCGGTGTAGCCGAACAGGCCCGAGCCGGCCAACAGGCCGAAGGGTCGCCAGTTGCCGAAGATCATGGCGGCGAGGCCGATGTAACCACGACCTCCGGTCTGGCCGTCGCGGAAGCCGTTGGCCGCGACAAGGGCCAGGAAACCGCCGGCGAGACCGGCGAATCCGCCCGAGATCAGGACCGCGATGAACTTGTAGCGGATGACGTTGACGCCGAGGGACTCGGCGGCCGCCGGGCTCTCACCACAGGAGCGGAGACGCAGGCCGAAGGACGTCCGCCAGAGCACCCAGTAGGTCAGGAAGAACAGCGCCAGGCAGAGGAGCGTGAGCACGGACAGGTTGGTGACCAGGGCCCTCGCCAGGGAGGCGGCGTCAGAGATGAAGAACCAGTGTTTGCCCTCGAGATCGCCCAAAGGGTCGGACAAAGCCGAGATCGTGATCGACGGCAAGTCGTCGACGCGCGGCGACTGGGTCTGGCCACCGCCGGGAACCCCGGTGAATGCCAGCACCGCGAGGTACTGGACCGCGCCCAGGGCGATGATGTTGATCGCGACCCCGGAAACGATGTGATCGACGCCGAACGTGACGGTCGCGATGGCGTGCAGCAGACCGCCAGCAGCGCCGAGGACGATGGCACCGACGACGCCCTGCCACGGGCCGTAGAAGAAGCCGAAATAGCCGGCCCCGAACGTGCCGAGGATCATCATGCCCTCGAGGCCGATGTTGACGACGCCGGCGCGTTCGGACCACAGGCCGCCGAGGCCCGCAAGGCCGATCGGTATGGCCGCGACGAGTGTGGCGCGCAAAGTGCCCGAAGAGCTGAGGTCGTCGGCGCCGGTCACGATGCGCAACGCCGACAGCAGGAGCAGTGCGACGGCCACGCCGATCAGGATCGTGGCCCAGGACAACCGGAAACGCTTCTTGGCGGCAGGCACGGGCGCCTGGCCGATGAGGGAGGTGACGCTCATACGGTCGCTCCCTTCGCGTCGGCCGAATCAGCCAGTGCGATCGCCACATTGCGCTGTTCGAGCCGGACGCCGTAGCGGCGGACGACTTCATACGCGATGACGACGGTCAGCACGATGACACCCTGAGTGATCTTGACGATGTCCGGGGACACGTCGAGGAGGATCTGCAGCGGGTTGGACTGCTCGTCGAGGAACGCGAAGAGCACCGCGCCGAAGGCAATGCCGATCGGGTGGTTGCGTCCGAGCAGGGCGATGGCGATGCCGGCGAAACCGAGGCCGGACTGGAAAGTCGAACCGTAGGCGTGTGCGTCGCCGAGCAGAATCGGCATGCCCACGAGTCCCGCGATGGCGCCGGACAGCAGCATCGAGATCAGGATCATGCGCTTGACGTTGATGCCGCTGGCGACGGCTGCCGTCTCCGAGAGGCCGGTTGCCCTCAGGTCAAAGCCAAACCGCGTCCGGTTGATGACGACCCAGTAGAGGATGCCGACAATGATCGCTATGAATACGAAACCGTAGACCTTGTTGGGTGCCCCGTCCTGGAGCGAGAAACCGGGGATCCAGCCTGACTCCGGGATCGTCTTCGTGGCGGTGACATTGCTGCCGGGGTTGTCGACGGCGGCCTTGCGCAACAGATAGGCCACGACTGCCGTGGCGATGGCGTTGAGCATGATCGTCGAGATGACTTCGCTGACGCCGCGGGTCACACGCAGCAGGCCGGCGATACCGGCCCAGGCCGCGCCGACGAGCATCGCGGCGACGACCGCGAAGACCGTGTTGAGGTAGCCGGGAAGCCAGGCTTCGCCGGCGACGACAGCCGCGGTGAACGACGCGACACGGTATTGGCCGTCGACGCCGATGTTGAACAGGTTCATCCGGAAGCCGATGGCGACGGCAACGCCCGACAGGTAGTAGACCGTGGCGGCGTTGATGATGTTGGTGATGCCACGCACGTCCGGCACGCTGAGGATCTGCTGCCAGACGCCGCTGACCGAGTCGCCGGCGAGGGCAAGCACGAGGCTGGTGATCAGGAATGCCGCGAACAGCGCGAGTATGGGCGCGCCGATGGCAAGTCCGAGGCGTTTGAGCCGCTGGTCCTTCACTCTCCCGCTCCCGTCGCGCCTGCGCCTGTCGCGCCGGCGCCTGTCATGGCGGAACCGAGTTGTTGGGGCGTCACGGTTGCCGGGTCGAACTCGCCGACGAGCTTGCCCCGCAGGATGACCTGAATTGTGTCCGACAAGCCGATGAGTTCATCGAGGTCGGCCGAGATCAGCAGGACGGCAAGGCCGTCGCGGCGGGCCCGCTTGATGTGGTCCCAGATCGCGGCCTGGGCGCCGACATCGACGCCCCGGGTCGGGTGTGCCGCGATGAGAAGCGAAGGACTGTCCGACATTTCGCGGCCGATGATGAGCTTTTGCTGGTTGCCGCCGGACAGGGCCCGGGCGAGGACATCGATGCTCGGGGTGCGGACGTCGTACTCGTCGACGATGCGCTGCGTGTCCTTGCGCGCTCCGCCGCGGTCGATGAACGGTCCGGCGATGTTGGGCTCTCGGGTCTGGTGGCCGAGCACACGGTTTTCCCAGAGGGGCGCATCGAGCAGCAATCCGTGCCGGTGGCGGTCTTCGGGGATGTAGCCGATGCCGCCTTCGCGCCGTTCACGTGTCGATGCGTCGCCGAGGTCGACGCCGCCGACCTCGACATGGCCGGCGGCGCTGGGTCGCATACCCATGATCGCCTCGACGAGCTCGGCCTGGCCGTTGCCTTCGACGCCGGCGATGCCGAGGATCTCGCCCTTGTGGATCGTGAAGTTGATGTCGTCGAGCAGCGGCCTGCTCGGCCCGACGAGCGACATGCCGATGACCTTGAGGATGACCTCGTCGGTCACCGTCGAGGTCTCGGTGCTCGGGCTGGGGAGCTCGGAGCCGACCATCATCTCGGCGAGCTGGTGGGAGTTGACGCTCTTGGCATCGACCGTGTCAATCGTCGCGCCGCGCCGGATGACGGTGACCGTGTCGGCGACGGAGAGGACTTCGTCGAGCTTGTGGGAGATGAAGATGACCGCGAGGCCCTCGTCCTTGAGCTCGCGCAGGTTGCCGAACAGCTCGTCGACCTCCTGGGGCACGAGCACGGCAGTCGGCTCGTCGAGGATGATGACCGAGGCGCCGCGATAGAGAACCTTGAGGATCTCGATGCGCTGACGTGCACCGACACCGAGCTCCTCGACGTAGGCGTCGGGGTCGACGCTGAGGCCGTAGGTCTCCGAGATGCGCAGGATCTCCTTCTTGGCCTTGTCACCGATGCCGTGGAGCTTCTCGGCGCCGAGGACGACGTTTTCGAGGACCGTGAGGTTGTCGGCCAGCATGAAGTGCTGGAACACCATGCCGACACCGTTGGCGATCGCATCGGCCGGCGACGACAGGGAAACCTGTTTGCCGTGGATTTCGATCGTCCCCGAGTCGGGCTTCTGGACGCCGTACAAGATCTTCATCAGCGTCGATTTGCCCGCCCCGTTTTCGCCGACGATGGCATGAACGGTGCCGCTCGTGACGTCGATGTTGACGTCGTGGTTGGCGACGACACCGGGAAAAGTCTTGCCGATGTCACGGAGGCGGACGACAACCTCGCCCTGAGTGGCGGTCGAGGGTGTCTCGGTCGAGGCGGTCACGCAGTTCTCCTCGGGTCAAATGGTGGGACAAGCAAGCCCGGGCTCACGCTATCGCGCTTGCCCGGGCCACGTAAGGCTTGTGCGGGTCGGTGGCATCGGACTCAGCCGGGGCCACTCACCCATCGTTGCGTAGAGTCACATGACTACTTCGCAGGAACCTTCACGGTTCCGTCGACGATCTGTGCCTTGTATTCGTCCAGCTTCTGCTTGATGTCGTCTACCTGACCACCGGTGGTCGAGTAGCCCACGCCGTCGACCTTGAGGTCGTAGCGCGAGACACCGGAGGGAACAGTGCCGCCGTCGGTTGCCTTGAGGTAGGCGTGGACCGCGACGTCGATGTTCTTGAGCATCGAGGTCAGGATGACGTCCTTCACCGAGGGATCAGCCGTCTTGGCCTGATCGGAGTCGACGCCGATCGCCTTGGCGCCTGCAGCCTTGGCCGCTTCGAACACACCTCCACCGGAGCCGCCGGCAGCGTGGTAGACGATGTCCGCCCCGCCGTCGTACATGCCCTCGGCCGCGGTCTTGCCCTTGGCCGGGTCACCGAAGCCGCTGAAGTCCGGCGGCTGGGTGAGGTAGCGGGTATCGACCTTGATGTCGGGGTTGACGGCCTTCGCGCCGGCCTTGAAGCCCGCTTCGAACTTCTGGATCAGTGGAACTTCAACACCACCGACGAAGCCGACGTGGTTGGCCTTCGACTTGAGTGCGGCGGCCGCGCCAACGAGGAACGAGCCCTGCTCTTCGGCGAACACCAGGTTGGCGATGTTGTCGGCGGCGGCAGCCTCGTCATCGACGATGGCGAAGTTGACCTTGGGGTATTCCTTGGCAACCTTGGCCAGCGAACCGGAGTAGGCGAAGCCCACCGCGATCACCGGGTTGTAGCCGGCATCGGCCAGCTGGCGGAGGCGGCCTTCACGGGCCGATTCGGCTTCGCCGTCCTGCGCTTCGGCCGTCTTGGCGGTGAATCCGAATTCGCACACCGCGTCGTCGAGTCCCTTTGCAGCCGAGTCGTTGAACGACTGGTCTCCGCGACCGCCGACGTCGAAGGCCATGCCGACCTTCTTCTTGGCGTCCTTGGCCACACAGTCATCGTTGCCGCTGCTTGCGGTGCCGGTGTCCTTCTTGGCACAGCCGGAAGCGACGAGCACGAGGGCGACGGCGCCAAGAACAGCGGTGGCTTTCGTCAATCGACGCAAGGTTCCTCCTAAGTCAGGATGCCGGGTCCTCCGGCACCCAACAGACCTTAGCCGTCAGAGGGGCCGTTCGGGAGGTCGAAAGTGATATTGCGCACTGTCGATACCGATTTGTAACCTGCGCTTCAATTTCGCTGTCGGCTCAGGTGATCGCGGCGGTCGCGAGGACTTTGGCGCCGACCGCGATGGCGCGTTCGTCGATCCGCAGATTGCCCTGGTGGAGATCGTAGGTCGGCCCGTCCGGCGTGCGGGTGCCGAGCCGGCCCATCGCGCCCGGGATCGACTCGACATACCAGGCGAAATCCTCTCCGCCGAGGCTCTGTTGGGTGGTCGCGACCGCACTCGGCCCGATGGCATCGGTCACTGCCTTGCGCAGCGCCTCGGTGGCGGCGAAGTCGTTGACGACGGGTGGGACGCCACGCACGTAGTTGACCTCGGCGCTGACGCCATAGGGCTCGATGATGTCGCTGATGAGTCCGCGCACGAGGTGTTCTGCCTCGTGCCAAGCTGCCGCGTCGAGCATCCGTAGGGTGCCGCCGAGTTCGCCGGTCGCGGGTATGACGTTGGCGGCGTTGCCCGAGCGGATGTGTCCCCACACCATGCTGGCCCCGGCACGGGGATCGAAGCGGCGCGACAACACCGCCGGGAGCTGGGTGAGAAGAGTGCCGAGGGCAAACGTGAGGTCCTCGGTCAGGTGCGGCCTGGACGTATGCCCGCCGCGGCCGCTGAGTGTCACGTGGATGCGATCGGACGCGCCGGTGATGGCGCCCTCGCGGATGCCGACGTGGCCGACGTCGAGCGAGGGGTCGCAGTGCAGGGCGAAGATGCGGGAGACGCCTTTGAGGGCGCCGGCGGCGAGCACCTTGAGGGCACCGCCAGGCATGACTTCCTCGGCGGGCTGGAAGATCAGCCGGACTCGCACCGGGAGCGGCGTCACGGCGTGGACCTGGGAGAGCGCGACCGAGGCGCCGATGAGCGAGGACACGTGCACGTCGTGGCCACAGGCATGGGCGACACCGGGCACGGTGGACCGCCACGGGTCCTGAGACGTGTCATCGATCGGCAGCGCGTCGAGATCGGCTCGGAGGGCGACGATCGGGCCTTCGGAGGGGCCGATCTCAGCCATCAGCCCGGTGCCCTCGAAGCGTTCATACGCGATGCCGGACTTGTCCATCCAGGCGGCGACGATGTCGGTCGTGCGGTCTTCGACCCAGGAAAGCTCGGGGAAGGCGTGCAGTTCGCGTCGAAGCTCGATGAGATCGGGAAGGATCACGTCGATCGCGTCATTGAGCGATTGCGAAAGGGCCATCTGGTCAGAATATCGCGGATCGCGGGTCGTCCGCGCGACGTTCAACGGCTAGGACACTTTGCGAAGCTCCAGCGTCGCGTCGAGAGACCTTGCTGTCAGCCGTTCGTGAAATCAGCGGGTCACGCGCTCGGACGAACGCGGCGCGGACTCGGCCTGATGCTGTACGAAACCCGTATGTCGCGTGCGGCGGTTCGCAGCTCCGAACGCTGTATGCCCTGCTTGTGCCAGTAGTAAGCAGTCGCGCAGAGGATGCCGATCATCGACGCCACACCGCCGAAGAGAAGAGTCCAGCGAGCGCCGTATGTCTCGCCGATCCAGCCGATCAGAGGCGCTCCGAACGGCGTCCCGCCGAGGAAGATCATCAGGTAGAGAGCCGAGACCCGTCCGCGCATGTGGGCGCTCGAGGTCATCTGGATCATCGCGTTGGCCGACGTCACCATGGTCAGTGCGCTCAGTCCGAGCAGCGGCAGGATCAGCGCGAAGGACAGGTAGTTGGGCATGAGGCCGGCGACGATCTCGAGGACCGCGAAGGACATACCTGCGACGACGACCATGCCGAGCCTCGGCCTGGTGCGGCGTGCCGCAAGAAGGGCCCCGCACAGAGAGCCGACGGCCATGATCGAGCCGAGGATGCCGTACTCGCTCGCACCCTTGTGGAAGACCGAGGTCGCCATCAGTGCGCTCGTCATCTGGAAGTTCATACCGAACGTCCCGACGAAGAAGACACACATGAGGATGAGGATCAGATCGGGCCGGGACCGCACATAGCGAATGCCGTCGCGGACCGCGCCCTTGCGGTTGCCGACGACCGGCGAGGGGCGAAGCCTCGCGGTGTCGAGCAGGTTGAGCGAGACGAAGACCGCGACATAGCTCGCGGCGTTGATCAGGATGACCCAACCGGTGGCCACGACGCCCGAACCGAGCGCCGCAATCATGACGCCGGCGACGGCCGGGCCGATCATACGACCGGAGTTGAACGACGCGGAGTTGAGACCGACGGCGTTGGCCAGGTCTCCCTTGCCGACCATCTCGACCACGAAGGACTGCCGTGCGGGTGCGTCGAAGGCCGTGGCGACACCGAAGACGAAGGCGAGGAGATAGACGTGCCACGCCTGTACGACGCCGGTCACCGCGAGGACACCGAGGAGCGCAGCCGGAATCGCCATTGCCAGCTGGGTGATGCGCAGGATCGTCCGTTTGGGATAGCGGTCGGCCACGACGCCGGCGATCGGTGACAGCAACAGGGAAGGCAGCAACTGCAGGCCGGTCGTGATGCCGAGCGCGGTGCCGCTGTGGGTCAGCTGGAGAACGAGCCAGTCCTGCGCGACGCGCTGCATCCACGTGCCGATGTTGGAGACGAACGCCCCGGCGGCGTAGATGCGGTAGTTGCGGATGGACAGGGAGGAAAAGGTGGGGCTCATCCGGGGTTCCCGCGAAAGCGTGAGCGCAGCGAGCCGCCCCGGGGAGCAATGCCGCGTGGGGTGGTCATGAAGCGGCCAGTTTGTCGAGGACGACAGCGGCCTCGCGCAGGAGCTTGCGTTCGGCCGTGCTGAGCTCGGCGATGCGCAGGGCAAGCCACTGATCGCGGCGGGCGCGTTCGGCGGCGAGCACGTCCTCGCCCTTGTCGGAGATCGTGACGATGACCTGGCGGCCGTCATCTGGGTGTTGGCCGCGCGTGACCATTCCTGCCTCGTGGAGGCAGTTGATGGTGCGGGTCATGGAAGGCGGTTGTACGCGTTCGTGCGCGGCGATCGCGCTCGGCGTCAAGGGGCCCTTGGTGCGCAATGTTCCGAGCACGGACAGCTGATTGGCCGTCAACTCCGAATGGCGTTCCTGGCGTAGTCGTCGTGACAGGCGCACAACCGACTGTGCGAGTTTTTGCGAGTCGGTAGGCATATACTTAGCATACCTAATTACCTAAGGTAATCAAATTCGTAGCCGGCCACTCCCCCGCTGAGGCGACGACGGATCTTGATGCATTCCGACCGACTGGGGGCTGAATTGCATCAATTTCCGTCACCTCCACCAGCGAGGCGGACAGCCGGACCTGACCACATCCTCCGCGTGCGCGGCAGCGTCCGGCTCACGTCGTCGGCTCACGGCTGCGTCGGCGCCTCAGCCAGTGACACGCTATTGCCGTCCGGGTCGACGATCGTGACGTGTCGCACCCCGTTGCCGTAGGTCTCGACTGGCTCGGGCTCGAGTCCGGCCGCGCGCCACCGCGACAGGTACGGCTCGAGACTCGCCACGCCCAACGTCATCAAGCCGCCGCCGGCCCGCTCGCCATCGGGCGCGACGAACAACCAGGTGCTCTCGGTCACCTGCCACATCGCCTCATCGCCGATCACCTCGTCAGCCGAGCGCCCGAAGAATGCTGCGTACCAGTCGAGCGCTGCGCCAAGATCGCGGACCGGAAGCCCTGCGAAGACCTGCGTATCGGACGGCATGTCGAGACTCTACTACCGCGCCGATCAGTCACCCAGGCCCAGACGGCCTGTGCGGGAGGGGTCAGACCTCGCCCTTGGCGAGCGCCGACAGAAGATCGCGGTTGAGGCGCGAAATCGTGTCGAGCGGGATGCTCTTGGGGCAGGCCGAGGTGCACTCGCCGATGTTGGTGCAGCCACCGAAGCCCTCGTGGTCATGCTGGTTGACCATTTCGATGACCCGCGAATCGCGCTCGGGCTGTCCCTGAGGCAGCAGGCCGAGGTGGGTGATCTTGGCGGCCGTGAACAACATGCCCGAACCGTTGGGGCATGCGGCCACGCACGCGCCGCAACCGATGCAGGTGGCGGCATCGAAAGCGTGGTCGGCGTCATTCTTCGGCACGGGAACTGCGTGGGCATCGGGAGCCGAACCGGTCGGCGCGCTGATGAAGCCGCCGGCCTGGATGATCCGGTCGAAAGCCGAACGGTCGACGACGAGGTCCTTGACGACCGGGAAAGCGCCGGCGCGCCACGGCTCGACGTCGATGACGGCGCCGTCCTCGAAGCTGCGCATGTGCAGCTGGCAGGTCGTGGTGACCTCCGGGCCGTGGGCGATGCCGTTGATGACGACGCCGCACGCACCGCAGATGCCTTCACGGCAATCGTGGTCGAAGGCGATGGGTTCTTCGCCGGCCAAGGTGAGGGATTCATTGAGGACGTCGAGCATCTCGAGGAACGACATGTCCTGGGAGACGTCCTCCATGCCGTACGTGACCATCTTGCCTTTGTCGTCGGCTCCCTTTTGGCGCCATACGCGCAGGGTGATGTTCACTTGTAGCTCCTCTGCTTCATTTCGATGTATTCGAACTCGAGCGGTTCCTTGTGCAGGACCGGGGTGTCCCCGCCGAATTCCCAGGCCGCCACGTGGGCGAAATCCTCGTCATCGCGCAGGGCCTCGCCGTCTTCGGTCTGGCTCTCGGCGCGGAAGTGGCCGCCGGCGGATTCGGAGCGTACGAGCGCGTCGATGCACATGAGCTCGCCGAGCTCGAAGAAGTCGGCAACGCGGCCGGCCCGCTCGAGCGTCTGGTTGAGGTCCTCGTTGACGCCGGTGACCTTGACGTCTCTCCAGAACTCTTCCTTGAGCTCGCGTATGAGGGCGATGGCCTTCATGAGCCCTCCGGCGGTGCGTTCCATGCCGCAGTACTCCCACATGATGTTGCCAAGCTCCTTGTGGAAGGAGTCGACCGTGCGTTCACCGTTGACCGCGAGCAGCTTGTTGATTCGCTCCTCGACCGCGGCCTTGGCTTCCCGGGCAGCCGGGTGCGACGCGTCGACCTTCTCGAAGCCACCACCGGCGAGATAGTCGCCGATCGTGTTGGGAAGGACGAAGTAGCCGTCGGCCAGTGCCTGCATCAGGGCCGAGGCGCCGAGCCTGTTGGCGCCCTGGTCGGAGAAGTTGGCTTCGCCGGTCACGAACAGACCGGGAATATTGCTCTGGAGGTCGTAGTCGACCCAGAGGCCGCCCATCGTGTAGTGTATGGCCGGGTAGATGCGCATCGGAGTCTCGTACGGGTTCTCGCCGGTGATGCGCGCATACATGTCGAAGAGGTTGCCGTACTTCTCTTCGACGGCGTCGCGGCCGAGACGCTTGATGGCGTCGGCGAAGTCGAGGTAGACCCCGAGTCCACCGGGGCCGACGCCGAATCCTTCGTCACAGGCAGTCTTGGCGGCACGCGAGGCGATGTCGCGAGGGACCAGGTTGCCGAAGGCCGGGTAGCGGCGCTCGAGGTAGTAGTCGCGCTCGTCCTCGGGGATGTCCGAGGCGGCGCGTTCGTCGCCCTTGTTCTTCGGGACCCAGATGCGGCCGTCGTTGCGGAGGGACTCGCTCATCAGGGTGAGCTTGGACTGGTAGTCGCCGCTCACCGGGATACAGGTCGGGTGGATCTGCGTGTAACAGGGATTGGCGAAATAGGCGCCCTTGCGGTGCGCGCGCCACGTGGCGGTGACGTTGCAACCCATGGCGTTCGTCGACAGGAAGTAGACGTTGCCGTAGCCGCCGGAGGCGAGCACGACGGCATCGGCGAAGTGCGTCTCGATCGCGCCGGTGACCATGTCGCGGACGACGACGCCGCGGGCCTTGCCGTCGACGACGATCAGATCCAGCATTTCGTGACGAGTGTTCATCTCGACAGTGCCGGCCCCGATCTGGCGCTCCAGGGCCTGGTAGGCGCCGATGAGGAGCTGCTGACCGGTCTGGCCGCGCGCGTAGAACGTTCGCGACACCTGCACGCCGCCGAAGGACCGGTTGTCGAGCAGACCGCTGTACTCGCGGGCGAACGGAACGCCTTGGGCGACGCACTGGTCGATGATGTTGGCCGACACCTGGGCGAGTCGATAGGAGTTGGACTCGCGCGAACGGAAGTCGCCGCCCTTGACCGTGTCGTAGAAGAGCCGATAGGTGCTGTCGCCGTCGTTGCGGTAGTTCTTGGCCGCGTTGATGCCGCCCTGCGCGGCGATCGAGTGGGCGCGGCGCGGGCTGTCCTGGTAGCAGAAGCTCTTGACCTGGTAGCCGGCTTCGCCGAGCGTGGCGGCGGCCGAGGCACCGGCGAGACCCGTACCGACGATGATCACCGACAGCTTGCGCTTGTTGGTCGGGTTGACGAGCTTGGCCTCGAACTTGCGTTTGTCCCAGCGTTCCTGGATCGGTCCCGAGGGAGCCTTCGAGTCGTGGATGTCCGCGCCGATGGAGTGGAACTGCTCGGGCACCGTGTTTTCTGTCACCGTGCTTTCGGGCAAATTCGTGTCTGTGGTGTCAGTCATGTCAGCCTCCCAGACCGAAGAAGTAGATCGAGAACGGCGGCGCGAGGAAGCCGATGGTGATGACGACGGCGATCGCGATCGCGAGGCCGTTGAGCGTGGACTCGCGTCGCGTGGAGCTGCGGTTCTGACCGAGCGTCGTGAACGCGCTCCAGAAACCGTGCCAGATGTGCAAGCCCACCGCGATCATGGCGACGGTGTAGGCGAGCAGGACCCACCAGTACTGGAAGCTGTTGTGGAGCTTGTCGAAGGGAAGGTCAGCCTTGCCGCCGGGGTGAATCGTGTTCGTCGTGAGGTTGAGGATGTGGAAGACGATGAACAGCGCGATCGTCACTCCGCCCCAACGCATCGTGAACGAGGCGTAGCTGCGCTGGATACCGGACTTGTTCTGCTTGGTCTGGTATCGCGTGCTGCCGACGTAGCCGGCCGCCTTCCTGTTGCGGCGCCACAAGGTGGACGCGGCGTAGGCGTGAAGGAGGACAGCGCCGACGAGAACCACACGCACGATCCAGATCGTTCCGTTGTGCGGGAGGAACGGCACACCGATCTCGCGCAGGTGTTGCGCATACTCGTTGAAGGCATCCGGACCACCGAAGGCCCTGAGGTTGCCGTACATGTGCAGGCCCAGGTAGCCCATCATGATGAGCCCCGACACTGCCATTGCATATTTGAGGGCCACCGTCGAGCGGCGGGCCTGAATCACATTTGCCACGGTTGCACTCTAAGACCAAAACTCAGGGTTTGGGCACGTAGGGTTGCCTTAGTTCCGCCCCGTGTGCGGCAGGTCACACGGTGATGCGAAGAGTGCTCAGTCCTTCTTGGAGCGCTTCTTGCGGCGGATCATCGGATCGAACTTGAGGTCGACGACTCGCTCCTTGAGCGGGATGAGCGCGTTGTCGGTGATCTTGATGTTCTCGGGGCAGACCTCGGTGCAGCACTTGGTGATGTTGCAGAAACCGAGTCCGTGCTCGTCCTGCGCCGCCTCCTTGCGGTTGAGGCCCTCCTCCTGCGCCGCGTCGAGCGGGTGCATGTCCAGCTCGGCGACGCGCATCAGGAACCGTGGGCCGGCGAACGCCGGCTTGTTCTCCTCATGGTCACGAAGCACGTGGCAGGTGTCCTGGCACAGGAAGCACTCGATGCACTTGCGGAATTCCTGCGACCGCTCGACGTCGACCTGCTGCATGCGGTATTCGCCGGGCTCCACGCCCTTGGGCGGGACGAATGCCCGGACCTCACGCGCCTTCTGATAATTGAACGACACATCGGTGACGAGGTCGCGGATCACCGGGAACGCCCGCATCGGTGTGACGACGATGGTCTCCCCCGGGGGAAGGGTCGACATCCGTGTCATGCAGAGCAAGCGCGGCCGGCCGTTGATCTCGGCGCTGCACGAGCCGCACTTGCCGGCCTTGCAGTTCCATCGGACGGCGAGGTCGGGAGCCTGGGTCGCCTGGATGCGGTGGACGATGTCGAGCACGACTTCACCCTCATTGACCTCGACGTCGTAGTCGGCGAAGTCTCCGCCCTCGGCATCTCCCCGCCATACGCGAAAGTGCTCTTGCTTACCCATTATCTCGTCCCTCCGGACAGTTCTTCGGGAGTGAAGTACTTCTCCAGCTCGTCACCTTCGAAGAGCTCGAGCAGGTCGCCTCGCACGGGGATCTGCTGCTTGCGGTTGATGTCGATCGTGCCGTCGGCGGCCAGCGTGCAGACCAGCAGGACGTGGCGCCATTCGGCGTCCATTGCCGGAAAGTCGTCGCGCGTATGCCCGCCACGGCTCTCGGTGCGAAGGATGGCCGCCTTCGCCACGCACTCGCTGACCAACAGCATGTTGCGAAGGTCGAGCGCGAGGTGCCAGCCGGGATTGAACTGGCGGTGGCCTTCGACGATGACGCTCTCGCCACGGGCCTTGAGACCCTCGAGCTTTTCGAGAGCCTGCTCGATCTCATCCTCGCGACGGATGATGCCGACGAGGTCGTTCATGGTCTGCTGGAGCTCCTGGTGCAGCGTGTACGGGTTTTCCGCCCCGTCCTGACCGCCGTCACCGAAGGCCGCTACGGAACGCCGTGCGGCGATCTGAACGTCGTCTTCGCTGATCTTGGGCCTGTCCCCGCCAAGGGAGTCCAGATAAGCCGCGGCACCGGCACCCGCGCGTCGCCCGAACACGAGCAAGTCGGACAAGGAGTTGCCGCCGAGGCGGTTGGAGCCGTGCATACCGCCCGAACACTCCCCCGCGGCGAAGAGACCGGGGACAGAGGCCGCGGCCGTGTCGGGATCGACCTCGACGCCACCCATCACGTAGTGGCAGGTGGGTCCTACCTCCATCGGCTCCTTGGTGATGTCGACATCGGCCAGCTCCTTGAACTGGTGGTGCATCGACGGAAGCTTCTTGATGATGACTTCTGGCTTGAGCCGGCTCGAGACGTCGAGAAAGACGCCGCCGTGCGGGCTTCCCCGGCCGGCCTTGACCTCGGAGTTGATCGCCCGAGCAACCTCGTCGCGAGGCAGCAGCTCAGGAGGACGGCGGTTGTTGTCCGCATCGGTGTACCAGCGGTCGCCCTCCTCCTCCGTGGTCGCGTAGTGCGGCTTGAAGACGTCCGGGATGTAGTCGAACATGAACCGCTTGCCCTCGGAGTTGGTCAGCACTCCGCCGTCACCACGGACAGACTCGGTGACCAGGATCCCCTTCACCGACGGCGGCCAGACCATGCCGGTCGGGTGGAACTGCAGGAACTCCATGTTGATCAGCGAGGCACCTGCCCGCAGCGCGAGCGCGTGGCCGTCACCGGTGTACTCCCACGAGTTGCTCGTCACCTTGTAGGACTTGCCGATCCCGCCGGTCGCCAGGATGATCGCCGGCGCCTCGAAGACGACGAACGTCCCGTTCTCCCGCAGGTAGCCCACGGCTCCCGAGATGCGCCCGGCTCCGCTGTCGCTGCCGGCACCGTCCTTGAGCAACGCGGTGACGGTGCACTCGGCGAACACCTTGATCATGGCC
>JALYQD010000156.1 GCA_030856025.1 Actinomycetota bacterium | reverse complement strand
GGCCATGCCGGCACCGGCCACGCTGCTCAGCGCGAGTCCAGCCGGGCCGACGAGGGTCAGGATCGTGAACGCGGCGACCCCGATGCCAAGGACCTTCTTCGGATGGTCGGTCGGGTCCCAGGCCTCGAGCACGTCCTCGACGTCCGCTGCGGCCTCAGGCAGTCCGGGGATCAGCACCTCGGGTTCGACGACGGCGACCGGTTACTCGGCCACGGGTTCCTCGGTCGGCTCAGTTGTGGGCTCAGTGGTTGGTACGGGGACGAACGGGGCCGCAATGGGTGCGGGGTTTGCGGCGGGCGGCGACGTGGTCGGTCCGGGCGGAGGTGGGGGCGGCGGAGTGGCGGCAAGCACCTGGGCGCCCTGAGGACGACTTGACCCCAGCGCAGGTGTCTGGCCTCAAGCGTAGGGACAACGCCGAGCTGAGACGGGCACTTTCAGGTCTTCGGCGCGTACAAAAATTGGGCGATGCGGCCGATCAGACCAGGAGTTCGGCGATCTGCACCGTGTTGAGGGCAGCGCCCTTGCGCAGGTTGTCTCCACTGACGAACAGCACCAAACCGCGGCCGCCGTCGATGCTTTCGTCCTGCCGGATGCGTCCGACGAGGCTCGGGTCGGCGCCGGCCGCCTGCAGCGGAGTCGGCACGTCGACGAGCTTGACGCCCGGTGCCTTGGACAGCAGCTCGGTCGCTCGGGCGACCGAGATCGGCTCGGCGAACTCCGCGTTGATCGACAACGAATGGCCGCTGAACACGGGGACGCGTACGCAGGTGCCGGAGACCCGGAGGTCGGGAAGGCCGAGGATCTTGCGGCTCTCGTTGCGGAGCTTCTGCTCTTCGTCGGTCTCGAATGAACCGTCGTCGACGATCGAGCCGGCCATCGGCAACACGTTGAACGCGATCGGGGCGACATACTTCACCGGCGTCGGGAAACTGACGGCCGAACCGTCGTGGGCGAGTTCGTCGGCCTTGTCGACCACGGCGAGCGCCTGCGAATGGAGCTCTTCGACACCGGCAACGCCCGAACCCGAAACCGCCTGATAAGTGCTGACGATCAGGCGCACGAGTCCGGCTTCGTCATGAAGCGGCTTGAGGACCGGCATCGCGGCCATCGTGGTGCAGTTGGGGTTGGCGATGATTCCCCGCCCCCCAGAACGCACATCGGCCTTGGCGATGTCGCCGGGATTGACTTCGCTCACGACAAGCGGAATATCGGGGTCCTTGCGGAACGCCGAGGAGTTGTCGATGACCGTGACGCCGGCCGCCGCGAAGCGGGGCGCGTGGATGCGCGATGTGGTCGCACCGGCGGAGAACAGGGCAATGTCGAGTCCGGTCGGGTCGGCCGTCTCGGCGTCCTCGATGACGATCTCTTCGCCGCGCCAGGGCAGGGTCTTGCCGGCCGAACGCGAAGACGCGAAGTAGCGGATCTCGGTGACGGGGAAGTTGCGCTCGTCGAGGAGTTTGCGCATCACGGCGCCGACCTGACCGGTCGCGCCGACCACACCAATGCGGGTCATCGGCCGGTACCTCCATACACAACGGCTTCGACTTCGTCCGAACCCAGGCCGAAGGCTTCATGAGTGGCATTGACAGCGGCATCGACCTGGTTTTCGGCGACGACGACCGAGATGCGGATCTCGGAGGTCGAGATCATTTCGATGTTGACGCCGGCATTGGCGAGGCATTCGAAGAACGAAGCGGTGATGCCCGGCGACGAGCGCATACCGGCACCGATGAGCGAGACCTTGCCGACGCTGTCGTCGAACTGGAGGCGCTCGTAGCCGACTTCGTCCTTGAGCCGGGCCAGGGCGGTCATGGCCTTCTGCCCGTCTTCGCGCGGCAGCGTGAACGAGATGTCGGTCAGTGCGGTGGCAGCGGCAGAGACGTTTTGGACGACCATGTCGATATTGATCGCAGCAAGGGCGAGCGCGCGGAAGATCGCTGCGGCCTCGCCCACCTTGTCGGGCACGCCGACCACGGTGATCTTGGCTTCACTGCGGTCGTGTGCGACGCCGGAAATTATTGCTTGTTCCATGTTGGCCCCATTCTGGACTGATTCAGCGTCAACAACCCACGTGCCTTCTTTGTTGGAGAAGGACGAACGTACGTGGATCGGCATGTTGTTGCGGCGCGCATATTCGACGCAGCGCAGGTGCAGGATCTTGGCGCCACTGGCTGCCATCTCAAGCATTTCCTCGTAGGAGATGCGCGGGATCTGGCGGGCGTTGGCGACGATGCGCGGGTCGGCGGTGAAGATGCCGTCGACGTCGCTGTAGATCTCGCAGACCTCGGCGTTGAGCGCCGCAGCGAGGGCGACGGCAGTTGTGTCGGAGCCGCCGCGGCCGAGCGTCGTGATGTCCTTGCTCGTCTGAGAGACGCCCTGGAAGCCGGCGACGATCGCGATCGAGCCCTCGGCGAGAGCCGCTTCGATGCGGCCGGGTGTGACGTCGATGATCTTGGCGCGGCCGTGCTCGGAGTCGGTGATCACGCCGGCCTGCGAACCGGTGAACGAGCGGGCGTCCTGGCCGAGATTGCCGATGGCCATGGCCAGCAACGCCATACTGATGCGCTCGCCGGCCGTGAGCAGCATGTCGAGCTCGCGGCCCGGGGGAACCGGCGAAACCTGATTGGCGAGATCCATCAGGTCGTCGGTGGTGTCGCCCATGGCCGAGACCACGACAACGACGTCGTGACCGGCCTTTTTGGTCGCGACGATGCGCTGGGCGACCCTCTTGATGCTGGTTGCGTCGGCAACCGAGGAGCCGCCGTACTTCTGCACGACAATGCCCACAGGAATTCCTTGGTTACAGAGTGTTTGGAAATTTACAGAGTGTTTGGAAATGACGGTGCGCGACGCTGCGCGCTGGCAAGTCTACCGGTTGGGTCGAGGCCCGGTCGATGTGATCTCAGCGCCCTCCGCGTTGTTCAGGCGAACTGCGCGTATTTCGAGGAGCGACCCGCGTAGAAGGCGCTGGACTCCTTGCGCCACAGCAGTACCAGGATGACTATCGCCAACACGACGTTGACCGCCCCGAGGATGATCGAGGTCGGGGGCACTCGTGTTCCCAAGATGCCGATCATCGCGAGTCTGATGGGACCCAAAACGACGGTAAATGCCCCAAACGCTGTGGCGACGACGCGGGCCCATCCTCGACCCTGCCCGTTCTTCCAGGCCATCCAGATCCACAAACCAATGCCGATCACCGCAGTGATGATTCCGACTGCGATGCTCATCGCGAACATCATGTCGATGCTGGCCCGGCTCGCGTCCGGATAGCCCTTGGTGACCTGCTCGCGCATCTGTGACTTCGCCTCGTCCAGATTGAACAACGACACGATCGGCGAGATCACGCTGAGGGCGGCGCCGGACCACATCAGCCTGACCGCGTTGCGGACCGAGCGTGGCTGCGGCACGTCGACGGCCCGCGGCACCGGCGATGCCGGCCATGCGGGGTATTCCGGCGGTGTGGCGCTCATACGATCTCCCGATCCTCATTCATACGGATGGACAAATGGCCCACGGCCAGATGGTGGAACAGGGGCGGGCTATTAGCTGATGGCGTGACGGCCCTCGAAGGCACGCCCCAACGTGAGCTCATCGGCGTATTCGAGATCGCCGCCGACCGGGAGTCCGCTCGCGAGCTTGGTGACGCGCAGACCCAGCGGGGTCAGCATCCGGATCAGGTATGTCGCCGTCGCCTCGCCCTCGAGGTTGGGGTCGGTGGCGAGGATGACTTCCTCGATCGTGCTGTCACTGAGGCGTTGCAGGAGCTGTTTGATGCGCAACTGGTCGGGCCCGATGCCGGCGATCGGCGAGATCGCGCCGCCCAACACGTGATAGCGGCCGCGGAACTCACGGGTGCGCTCGATCGCGACGACATCCTTGGACTCCTCGACGACACACAGCACGGTGGCATCGCGGCGCGGGTCGGTGCAGATGCGGCACTCGGGCAGCTCGGTGACGTTGCCGCAGATCGCGCAGAAATGGACCTTGGCCTTGACGTCCACGAGGACCGCGGCGAACCGGCGCACGTCGTCGGGATCGGCGTCCAGCAAGTAGAACGCGATGCGTTGCGCACTCTTGGGACCGATTCCGGGCAGCTGGCCGAGTTCGTCGATCAGGTCTTGGATCACACCGTCATACATAAGGGATTCAGTCTATGTGGCGCAGGAAGTTATCGAGCAGTTCGTGGCCGTGTGCCGTGAGGATTGATTCGGGATGCATCTGCACACCTTCGATCGGGTATGCCGTGTGGCGGACACCCATGATCACGCCGCTCGCCGTGTGGGCGGTGGGGGTGAGGGTTTCGGGCAGGGTCGGTGGGTCGATCACGAGCGAGTGATAGCGGGCCGCGACGAGCGGAGTGCCGATGCCGGCATAGACGCCCCGGCCATCGTGGTGGACGAGCGAGGGCTTGCCGTGGACGACCTCACGCGCACGCACGACGGTGGCGCCGAAGACCTCGCCGATGCACTGGTGCCCCAGACAGACGCCGAGGGTCGGGACGAGGGGGCCGAGGCGGCGGATCGCTTCGCTGCTGATGCCCGCATCGGCGGGCCTGCCCGGCCCCGGCGACACCACGAGATGAGTGAAATCGCCTCGCTCATACGACTCCATGAGCTCGTCGACCGTGGCAGCGTCGTTGCGGATGACGGTCGTCGAGGCGCCTAGCTCGCCGAAGTATTGGGCCAGGTTGTAGACGAACGAGTCGTAGTTGTCGATGAGCAGGACGCTGTTCTGGCGGTTGCGGAACCCGCGCAGCAGGCGCCTCGAAGCCTGGGAGGCCAGGTTTCGGGACTCCGGCTCAACTGGCCCCTGGCCGAGCCAGAAATCCCGCAGAGCCGCCGACACCCACGCGGTCGTCTTGCCCATGGGCCAGTCGCCGACACCTTCGCAGGCGATGACGGGGACGACTCCGCGCAGCGAATTGGTGACGAACACTTCGGTCGCGGCGGCAAGGTCGTCGACGGTGACGCGGCGCTGGAACACGGGTATGCCGGCCTCGAGCAACAGCTCGATGACGCGGGCGCGCGCGGTGCCAGGGAGATTGCGGCCGTCGAGGGCCGGCGTGTAGACACCTTCATCGCGCACCACGAAGATACTGGCGCGGGCGGTCTCCAGGATCGCCCCGTCGTCGGCGCACAACAAAAGGTCCCCGTCGGGCACCCTCTCGCTCTGTGGATTGCTGAGCAGCCGGCGGTCACACCACTTGTGGGCGCCGAGGCCCTCGGTGATCGTGCGCGGCGTCAGGGTCCAGGCCTCCGCATCGCCGGTCAGCAGCGCCGTCTCGATCTGGATGTCGGTCGAGTCGTCGGGACGGGGAACGGCGGTGATCCGCATCCGGTGGCGGCCGGTGAGTGACTGCGCCCGGTGCTCGACCGCGCTTTCGAGTCCGGCAAGGATCGTCGTCCCGTAGACGGCCCGGATGCTGGCGTCGAGTCGGGCGAGGTGCATGTCGACGTCGATCGCGCGGCCATCCTGGACCAGCAGGGTCTCGAAGACCCCCTGCGAGATGTCGATGTCACCGACGTGCTTTTCGACAGTCTGGATCCGGGTCTCGGGTTGGTCGTTGACCGTTGCGGTCAGGTCGAGTCGGCCGCCGATCGCGTCGATGAGCGGCCGCGCCTTGACCAGGCACTCGGCGTATTCGGAGTCGGCAGTCGAATCGGCCACGATGCCGCCGCCCACACCCAGCCATACGCGATCGCCCGCGAACTCGAAGGTGCGGATGACGACGTTGAGCTCCATGCCGGCGCACGGGCTGACGTGGCCGATCGCGCCCGTGTAGGCCTCACGGCCGGTCGTCTCGAGAGTGTTGATGATCTCCATGGCGCGCACCTTGGGCGCACCCGTCACCGATCCCGGCGGGAACGTGGCGCGCAGCAGATCGGAGTCACGTATGCCGGAGCGGATGTGGCCGATCACGTCGGAGACGAGGTGCCAGACCGAATGGCGCTCGGCGCGGTTGATCGCCGGCACGCGGACGCTGCCCGGAACGCTCACACGGCCGAGGTCATTGCGCATGAGGTCGACGATCATGATGTTCTCGGCGCGGTTCTTGGCCGAGGCGATGAGCTCGGCCACGTCGACGTCGAGCGGGGCCGTGCCCTTGATCGGCGACGACAGCACTTCATCGCCGGTGCGGCGCAGGAACAGCTCGGGCGACATGCTCGCGAGTGCGCCGGCGGGTCCGCGCACGAAGGCGGCGTACGCGGGCCGCAGCGCGGCGACTCCCTGGCAGAACGCGTCGAGCGGATCGCCGGCGAAATGCGCTTCGAGCCGCACGCAGAGGTTGGCCTGGAAGACGTCGCCGGCCTTGATGTGGTCGAGCGTGGTGGCGAGGACGGCCTTGTGCGCTTCGGGTGAGGGCGTCATCTCGAAGGTGCCCACGCCATAAGCAGTCGGGTCGGGCGCCGATCGGGCGAGCAACGCGCTGAGACGGTCATACTCGGCGTCGATCAACCCGGATCGCTCGTCGGTGACGAGGGCTTCGAACCACCACGTGCCGTTGGTGCAGCGCAGCACGTGGTCGTAGAAACCGAGGGTGAAATCGGCCTGCGGCAAGGGCCTCGGCGGCGAATCCGGCAACCGTTCGAGGGTGGCCCCGAGCTGGTAACCCCACGAACCGATCCAACCGCCGCCGAATGCGCCGGCTCCGTCGTCCAGTGGTTCGAGGTCGATGCCGTCGAACGGGTCGGCCTCGAGCTCGCGAGAGGGATTGAACGCGATCAGCGCTTCTCCGTGGTGCCACGCGCCGATCAGGGCGACGAGTCGTGGCTCATCGCGGAGAACGCGCAGGATGTCGAGCGGATCGAGCGCCGTGTCGAGACGGCGCCTCAGCAACTCACTTGCCGTTTGAGGTGATCTCTTCAATGACCTCAGCGCCCAGCTCACGCGTCAGCAACTGCTCGGGATCGATCTCTTCGACCTCGACAATCGGGTCATCGCGGGTGGCGGCGGCATCGACGTCCTCGGGCGTCTGCCGGGCCTGCGGATTGGAGATGGCCTCGCGCACTTCGGCGGTGGCCCCCACGCCGCGCGGGGTCGTCGGGGCCGGAGCGGCCTGGTCCGGTTGGGGCATCGGCTCGGCCGACGGGTCGACGATGGTGTCGATCTTCCAGTTGGTGCCGAGGACCTGGTGGATGGCCTGGTGGACATAGGCATCGGAACCGCTCTTGAGGAACGAGTCGCGGGCGCCGACATTGACGAGTGAGATCGTGAGCGTGTCACCGTCGAGCGATGTGACCTGGGCGTTCTGGCTGAGCATGACCCAGGTGAACCGGCGCAGCACCTTGACCTTGTCGAGGATGTCCGGCCACAGGCGGCGTACGTCCGCGATGGCAATGGCACCGGTCGGCTCGGGGTGAGGCTCGGGGTGAGGCTCTTCGGCCGCCATGGTCGGCTCGAGCTCGCGACTCGCCTCGGGCTGAGGTTCGGGCTGGGTTTCCGGCTGAGGTTCGACCGCTGCCTCAGCAACTGGTTCAGGCGCCTCCACCCGCTCAGCGTGACGTTCGGCAGGAGTTTCACGGCGCGTCGCCTGCGAAACGTCACTTTCAGCGGGCGGAGCGGACACCGGAGCGGGCGGAGCGGAGACCGGTGCCGGCGCGGCAACGGCCACGCTCGGATCGATCGCCAGGCGGCGCTCGAGCCGGTCGAGGCGCGCCTGGAATCCCTGGGTCGAATGATCGGCACCTGGAAGCAGGATGCGGGCGCACATGAGCTCGAGCAGGAGCCGCGGCGCGGTGGCACCGCGGAACTCCAGGAGCCCATCGCTGATCAGGTCGGCGGCTCGCGTCAGGTCGGACGGACCGAAGCGACCGGCCTGGTTTTGCAGTCGTTCGGCGCGGTCGCCGGGGACTTCGAGGAGACCGTTCTCGATCGCGTTGGGGACGGCCGACACGATGATGAGGTCGCGAAGGCGCTGCAACAGGTCTTCGGCAAAACGCCGCGGATCCTGGCCGGTCTCGATGACCTTGTCGACGACGCCGAACACGGTCGCACCGTCGCCGGCCGCAAGAGCGTCGATGACCTCATCGAGGAGCGAATCGGGTGTGTAGCCCAACAGGGTCGAGGCGAGCTCATAGGTCACACCATCGGGGCCGGCTCCGCCGAGCAACTGGTCGAGGACGCTGAGGGTGTCGCGGACCGAACCGGCACCGGCACGTACGACCAGCGGCAACGCGAGCGGATCGAGCGTGACGCCCTCGGCCTCACACAACTGCAGGAGGTAATCGCCGAGGACCTTGGGCGGCACCAGCCGGAACGGGTAGTGGTGCGTGCGCGAACGGATCGTGCCGATGACCTTGTCGGGCTCAGTCGTCGCGAAGATGAACTTGAGGTGTGGCGGCGGCTCCTCCACCAGCTTGAGCAACGCGTTGAAGCCTTGCGGCGAGACCATGTGGGCCTCATCGATGATGTAGACCTTGTAACGACTGCTGACCGGGGCGAAGAAGGCGCGTTCGCGCAGGTCACGGGCATCGTCGACACCACCGTGGCTGGCCGCGTCGATCTCGATGACGTCCATGCTGCCCGGGCCGCCGCGGGCAAGGTCGCGGCAACTCTGGCATTCGCCGCAGGGATCTGCGATCGGCGCCTTTTCGCAATTGAGTGCGCGGGCGAGGATGCGGGCACTCGTGGTCTTGCCGCAGCCGCGCGGTCCGGAGAACAAATAGGCGTGGTTGACCCGGTTGGCGGCGAGGGCGTGGCGCAGGGGCTCGGTGACGTGATCCTGACCGATGACTTCGGCGAAAGTTTCGGGTCGGTACCGGCGATAAAGGGCCAAGGGTGCATCCACGGTATGAACCCTAACGAGCGGGCACGACATTGACCATGTCGAGGGCTGGGCGGGTCCCGTCTGGGCGAGTAGACACAATGGTGGCGTGGCCGAAACACGGGAGATCTACAAGACGCTGGACTTAGCCCTGCGCGTCGGTGAAATGCTGCTCTCCAACGGCGCCGGCGCGCCCGACGTCTCAGCCACCATGGGCTCGATCGTGCACTACCTGGGCCTTCGCGGCACGTCCGTCGACGTGACCTTCACGTCCCTGACCCTCAGTTATCAACAGAGCTCCGATGAGCCGGCCTTGTTCCAGACCAGGCACGTGACACAACGCGACATCGACTACGACGACCTGACCGCGGTCGACCAGCTCGTCACCTCACTGTTGCTCAACGAGATCACCCGCGACGAGGCCCGTACGCAGCTCGCCCAGATCGCCTCGTCGGGTCACCGCATGCCGCGATGGGCGATCACGGCCAGCTGGGGAGCCATCGGCGCCGGTGTCGGGCTCCTGCTCGGCGGCGACTGGGTCGTTGTCATCGCCGCCTCGATGGCGGCCGCCGGCATCGAGGTCATCCAGCGCTACCTCGCCCGCCGGCGCTTCCCGTTCTTCTACCAACAGGTCGCCGGCGGACTGTTCGCGACGTTGCTCGCGATCGGCGTCGCGGCCACGGATGTCGCCGTCGATCCCTCGCTGGTCATCACCGCGTGCATCGTCATGCTGCTGGCCGGCCTCGGTTTCATCGGCGCGGTGCAGGATGCGCTCACCGGCTTCTACATCACCGCGGGCGCCCGCCTGCTCGAAGTCATGATCGCCACCGCCGGCATCATCGTCGGCGTCAGTGGCGGCTTGGGACTCGGCAGCGTTCTCGGCGTCGACATCGCCCTCGAACCCGGCGTCGCCGGCCTGTCACACCTACCGGTCATGGTCCTCGGCGCCGCCATAGCGGCTTCCGCGTTCGCGTTTTCGGCATACGCCCCATTGAGGGTGCTCCTGCCGATAGCCGTGATCAGCGGCGGCGCGGCGGCCATCTACTTCGTCATGCTGGAGCAAGGTTTCGGCCGGGCATGGGCTTCGGCCGTCGCGGCGATCATGATCGGTGTCGTGAGCTACACGGTTGCCGGCTGGGCCCGGGTGCCGCCTCTCGTCATCGTCGTCTCCGGCATCGTGCCGCTGCTTCCCGGCCTGTCGATCTACCGCGCCCTGGCCCTCATGGCCGACGGCGACAGCAACGGCATGCTCGCCCTCGTCACGGCCGCAGCCGTCGCGATCTCACTGTCATCCGGCGTGATCCTCGGTGAGTATGTCGCGCAGCCGCTCAAGCGCGAAGCCCGACGGCTCGAACAACGACTGTCCGGACCTCGACTCGTCGGACCGCTGCGGGCGCGCGCCGTCCGGAAGACGAAATAGTTCGGCGCGCCGAGGTGGGCGCCGTCCGGAAGACGAAATAGTTCGGCGCGCCGAGGTGGGCGCGCCGACGTACCGTTTGAGGAATGACCCCTGTGCGACGGTGGTTCCTTGTGGCGCTGGCGGCCGCCCTGATTGTCGCCGCGCCTGTAGCGGCCAGGCTCCTTCCGGCCGACGGCTCGGATGTTTCGGCCAGTGCGCTGCGCAAGCAGATCGCGGACTCCCGCACCCTTGCCTGGTCCGGCGAGGTCCGCACGCGGGGCACGTTGCGGATCCCGGACGCGAACTCCTTCGGCGGAGTCTCCAAGCTTCTCGGTGACAACAATTTCCTGCGGGTGTGGTGGCGGGATCCTTCGCATTGGCGGGTGGACCGGGTGCGCGGAACTGGCGAGACCGACCTCATCCGCGACGGCGGCCTCACCACCAGTTGGGTGTTCGAGTCCGAGACGGCGACGATCACTCCCTACTCGGCGGTGCGGTTGCCCGACGCCGCGGATCTGCTGCCCTCCCGACTCGCCGCAAGATTGCTGGCGGGAGCCACTACCGACGAGCTCTCCCGACTGCCTTCACGCCGCGTAGCCGGACACGATGCTGCCGGGCTCCGACTCGTCCCGTCCGATCAGCGATCGACCATCCGCCACGTCGACGTATGGGTCGATACCGACACGGGGCTTCCATTGAGAGTGCAGGCGTTCGGCGCTGACACCAACCGGCCGGTCGTCACCACCGAAATCACCGACCTCGACCTGACGGCACCGGCCACGCGCACAACACGGTTCGCGCCTCCGCCCGGTGCGAAGGTGCGCGCCCGGGACACCATCGACGTCGCAGCCGGCGCCAACGCCTTTGCCCCTTACATCCTTCCCAATCGACTCGACGGGCTCGAGCGCCACGGCGACACGGCCGACCTCGGCGCGGTCGGCGTTTACGGCCGCGGCCCGACGTCGATCATCGTCATCCCGTTGCGCCGGCGACTCGCCGGGCAGGTGCGCACCCAGTTCGAGAACGGTGCGACGACCCACAACACGGCCGCCGGAACGGAACTCAGAGTCGGACCACTGTCCGTCCTGCTGACTCGTGGGGGCCGGGTCGCCGGCAGGTTCCTTCTCGCCGGGACGGTGACCCCGGAAACACTTGACCGGGCGTCGGCCGAGCTCCGGAGATCGGTTGTGGTGACCGAATGATCCATACGCGCTCCCTCACCAAGCAATTCGGCGCTGTGCGCGCCGTCGATGCGGTCGACCTCGATGTACGCGAAGGCGACGTCTACGGCTTCCTCGGTGCCAACGGCTCGGGCAAGACGACGACGGTTCGTATGTTGTTGGGCCTCGTGCTGGCGACGTCTGGCCACATCGAGGTGTTGGGAAAATCGATGCCCTCATCCGGACAGTCGGTGCTGCCCCAGGTCGGCGCCCTCATCGAGGGGCCGGCGGCATACCCGCACCTTTCCGGGCGCGCCAATCTTGCGACGTTCGACGCGGCCGGAGCCGGCAGCCGCCGCCGTGGCCGGGGCGCCCGGATCTCCGAGGTTCTCGAACAGGTCGGCCTCGACCCCTCCGATCGACGCCCCGTGCGCGCTTACTCCCTCGGGATGCGTCAGCGGCTCGCCCTGGCTTTGGCGCTGCTGCGGCGTCCCCGCCTGCTGGTCCTCGACGAGCCCACCAACGGCCTCGACCCGCAAGGCATTCACGAGATCCGGGACCTGCTGCTGGCCCTGAACGCGGCAGGCACCACGATCTTCCTGTCCAGCCATCTGCTGGCCGAGATCGAGAAGATGTGCACGCGCGTCGGGGTGCTCGACCGTGGGCGCCTGGTGCTCCAGGAGGGGCTGGAGACGCTGCGCGCACCGACCGGCCGCGTCGTGGTGTCCACCCCCGACGGTGACCGCGCCATCAAGATCCTGGGTCGCCGGGTCGAGTCGGTTGCCGACGGCCGCATCGTCGTCGAAGGCAAGGACGCCGCCGAGATCAACGCCCTCCTGGTGAGCGGTGGCGTCAGGGTCAGCGAGATCGGGCCGCTGCGCATCAGTCTCGAGGACGTCGTCCTTCGGGCGAGTGAGGCCCCATGATCGGCGTGGAGCTGGTCAGCATGCTGCGCCGACCCCGTACGTGGGCCACCATCGTCATACTGAACGCCTTGCCCACGCTCGTCGCGGTGCTGCTCGCCCTGACCGACCTCGGCCCACGACCGGGCACGGGGCCCCCCTTCCTCTCGGCCGTGCTGACCGACGGCACCCTGTTCCCGCTCGCCGCCCTCGGGATCGTGCTGCCGCTTTTCCTGCCGGTTGCGGTTGCCGTCGTCGCCGGTGACGCGATCGCCGGCGAGGCGCAGACCGGGACATTGCGCTATCTGCTGGTTCGCCCGGTCGGACGTACCCGACTGCTCGTCGCCAAACTCGTGAGCGTCGTCGTCTTCGTCCTGATCTCCGTGGTGATCGTGGCGCTCGTTGGCTACGTCGAGGGCCGGCTGCTGCTTGGCGAAGGGGACCCGACGGGGACCGTCAGCAGCGTGTCCGGCACGACCCTCACCCAAAGCCAGCTGATCCAACGCACCGGCCTTGCACTCGGGTACGTGACGCTGATGATGCTCGGTGTGGCCGCCATTGCGCTGCTCTTGTCGACGCTCACCGACTCCTCGATTGCCGCCGCACTCGGCACGGTCGCCGTCCTGATCGGCTCGACGGTGCTGCTCGGCCTCGACGCCGCCCAGGTGCTGCACCCGTACTTGCCGACCCGCTATTGGTTGTCCTTCGTCGACCTGTTCCGCGATCCGATCCAATGGACCGGAGTGCTCCGCGGCGTCGCAAGCCAATTCGCCTACCTCGTGGTTTTCGTCGGGGCGTCCTGGGCCAACTTCAGTACGAAGGACATCAACAGCTGACGTCGCGCGGTGCGCGGGGTGGTCCTGTGCCAAGCACGACCGGCAATGCGGCCAGCACAACCGGGTCGCCCGGGAGCGCCGAGTGCGACGTCGGCGCCCCGGGGCAGACGTCCTGCACCAGGAGGTTGAGGGCTCCGTCGAGCGAGGCCGAGTCAGCCGGCGTGACGACCTGGTCACCGGACGAGCGGATCGTGATCCAGACCGGTCCGGCGGGAGTCTCGTCACCGGCATTGAGCTCACGCAGCAAGTCGCTGTCGGGCCCGAGCTGCTCACAGGCCTGCGGACACCCGCCCGCCACTTCGGCAGCGAGCGCCGCGACGTCCGTCCCGTGCTGGGGAGAGCCGAGAGTGAGTACACGTCGCACCATGTCGCCGCCGCCGTCACGCACCCACAGCCGCGCGATCACCCCGCCAGCCGAATAACCCACGACGTCGACGGAGGCAGCACCCGTACGCTCAAGCTCCTGCTTCGCGGCGACGCCGAGCCGTTCGGCCTGCATACGTAGGTCTCCCGTGCCGCCCCCACTGGGACGCACCACCACGACCTCCCGGCCCTCGCCCCCCAACTCGGCCACGAGGGGGTCGAGCGAAGTGAGGCTGCCGCCATATCCCGGCACGACCAGGACCGGTCCCGGTTGGTCCTGCTCCGCCGGGTCCGCGCCGCCGGCCACCCGCACGACAAGAAGTCCGACCACCAATGCGGCGAGGGCGAGACCGGTGATGACGGTCAGGAGGAGTCGCCGGCGCGGCGGCGAGAGGGACTCGAGCACAACACCATCGTGGACCCATGCCACTGTGTCGCGTGGTATCACTGGTTATCGCATCAATCGGCGCCCCACGGCGCATTCGGCCAGGAGTCGCCCAATGAAGTTGCAACTGTCGCCGGAGGACGCCGCATTCCGCGAAGAGATGCGTACGTTCTTCACCACCCAGGTTCCCCAGGAGACGCGCGACATCGTCGCCTCCCGACGCGAGCTGGGCAAGGACCGCATCGTCGAGACCCAGCAGATCCTCAACGCCGCTGGTCTCGCCGTGCCCAACTGGCCGGTCGAGTGGGGCGGCCGCGACTGGACACCCCTGCAGCGCCACATCTGGCACGAAGAGATGCAGCTGGCCTCGGTGCCGATTCCCCTCGCGTTCAACGCCTCCATGGTCGGGCCGGTCATCGCGGCCTTCGGTTCGCAGGAGATCAAGGAACGCTTCCTGCCCAAGACCGCCAATCTCGACATCTGGTGGTCGCAGGGATTCTCCGAACCCGATGCGGGTTCCGACCTCGCCTCGCTGCGCACCACCGCCGTCCGCGACGGTGACGAGTATGTTGTCAACGGTCAGAAGACGTGGACGACCCTTGGTCAGTACGGCGACTGGATCTTTTGCCTCGTGCGCACCAACCCGGAGGCGGAGAAGCGCCAGCAAGGCATCTCGTTCCTGCTCATCGACATGACTTCGCCCGGCCTCACGGTGCGACCGATCGAGCTGATCGACGGCGGCCACGAGGTCAACGAAGTCTTCTTCGACAACGTCCGCGTCCCTGCCGACAACCTCGTCGGCGAGGAGAACAAGGGCTGGGACTACGCGAAGTTCCTGCTCGGCAACGAACGGGTCGGCGTCGCACCGGTCGGCTCGACCAAACGGCTCCTCGCCCAGGCCAAGGGCTACGCGCGAAGCGCCGGCACCGGCGGCACCTCGCTGCTGGACGACCCATTGGTCGCGACCCGCATCACCGAGCTGGAAAATGACCTGCTTGCCCTCGAGCTCACCGCGCTGAGGGTGGTGGCGCACTCGACGGACGGCAAGCCGCATCCGGCGTCGTCCGTGCTCAAGCTGCGGGGCACCGAGCTCCAGCAAAGTGTCACCGAGCTCATCGTCGACCTCGCCGGTCCGGCCTCTCTCGCCTCCGGCGCCGGCGACGACTCGGACCTGCCCGACTGGGCGAAGGTCGCCACCCCGGCCTATCTCAACTACCGCAAGGCCTCCATCTATGGCGGCTCCAACGAGGTGCAACGCACCATCATCGCCGGCACGATCTTAGGACTGTGAGCTGACATGGATTTCACTCTTGATACCGAGCAGGAAGCGCTTCGCGATGCCGTTCGCAGCCTCCTGACCAAGGCCTATGACACCTCCGAGACGCGGCGTGCGGCTGTCGGTGAGGAGCCGGGCTGGAAGGCCGACACCTGGCAGCACCTCGCCGAGATGGGTGTCCTCGGGCTCCCGTTCGCCGAGGACGATGGCGGTATGGGCGCCGGTCCCGTTGAGGTGTCCATCGTCGCCGAAGAGATCGGCCGGGTGCTGGCACCCGAGCCGTTCATCGAGGCGGTCGTGTTGGCGGGCGGACTGATCTCGACAGTTGGCACTGCCGATCAGCGCAGCAAGCTGTTGCCGGCCGTTGCCGAGGGCACCCTCATACCTGCCTTCGCGGGCAATGAGCCAGGCGGCCGCTGGAGCATCGCAGCGCAGGGCGTCACAGCGAAACAAGACGGTGAGCAGTGGACGCTGACCGGGGTCAAGGAACCGGTTCCCGGCGGCGCCCGCGCCGACCTCCTGGTCGTCAGCGCCAAGGTCGGCGACGGCACTGCACTGTTCACGGTTGACGCGGATGCGACCGGACTCGAGCGCACCGGCTATCGGACCCACGACGGCGGGCGAGCCGCTCGCGTGTCGTTCGACAAGACTCCGGCCACCCCGCTTGGCGAGGCCGGCATCGACCGCACCGACGACGTCGAAGCCGCGTTGGCCCGTGCTCAGATCGCCTACTGCCACGAAGCGGTCGGCGCCATGGAGATTGCCCTGGAGACCACGACGGCATACCTCAAGACGCGCAAGCAGTTCGGAGTCACACTCAACAAGTTCCAGTCACTGACGTTCAGGGCTGCGGACATGTATGTCTCACTCGAGGTCGCGAAGAGCATGGTGCTGTGGGCGACGCTTGTCCTCGATGCCGGAGAAGACGCACTCGAAGCGGCGTCGCGGGCGAAGCTGATCGTGAGTCGCTCGGGCCGTCACATCGGCCAGGAAGCGGTCCAGCTGCACGGTGGCATCGGGATGACGGCCGAATACAGTGTCGGGCACTACATGAGCCGGCTCACCGCGATCGAGCACACGCTCGGCGACGGAAGCCATCATCTCGCGCGGCTGGCGTCCACCCTTGCCGATCACGACGTGGTTGACGCCCTCCGCTGACCATTGGGAGCTGACCCCGGACGATCGACCCGGTACGTCATCCCGAGCGGGCGTCATAGCGCTCGTTCGGGATGACGTCACACGGTGCGGGAACGTAAGGACCCCTCGCGCACCCAGTAGAGCTCACTGACCCTTGCTGCCTTCCGGCCCTGGGGGAGTTGGGCGAGTTACCGCCGCGCGAGGGGCTGCGCCAATCCTAACCACCCACACCGATTGGGAAGAACCGGGGAGCGACCGGTAACCTCATCCGCGGAGGATTCGCATAGTGGCCTAGTGCGCTCGCTTGGAAAGCGGGTTGAGTGAAAGCTCTCAGGGGTTCGAATCCCCTATCCTCCGCCAATGAAAGAATGCCACCCCGCTCGTTGGGGTGGCATTTCTTCAATATCGAGCAGAGTGGATTCGGGGAGGAACGGAGCGGAGCGGACTGACGGAGTCCCCTATCCTCACACCGGCTTGCCGCAGTTGAAGCAGAACCTCGCTCCGGGTTCGACCTTCGTCCCGCACGCGGCGCAGAAATGCAGCGCCGCCTGTGGTTGGCCGGCAGGCGCCTGGAACCCGGCCGGCTGGGATGGTTCGGTCGCTGGGATCGGACTCGACACCGGTTGTGGCGAATCCATCACGGTCGTCGACCCGCCGGCTGCTGCCTGGGCGGGCGAAGACTCATACACCGGTGCAGATGGCTCGTATGGAGCCGGCGACGGACTGTCCCCGCCGGTCGGACCGTCCTGTCCATCGCCCCCACCCTTGGTGCGGCGCAACAGAAGTGCCACGCCACCCCCGATGATGGCAAGTGCGCCGGCCCCAATGACGGCGACCAGGCCGATCGGGAACGGATCCGGCAGCTTCTTGGCCAGGCGTAGGTACTTCAACGCCAATTCATGTCTCGGTTGCTCGTCGAGAACGGCTTGCAGGGAGCTGACCGACCGATCCTTGTCGCCGTCGAAGTATGCATCGAGGCCGGCGTTGTAGTTCTTGCTGAGACTGCCGAGATCGTTCTTGATGCCGGCATCTGCCATGAGTTCTTTGACCATCGACGTCGGACCCACAAAGTTGAACTGTTCGGTCTCCGCGGACGCACCAAAACTGTTGAATCCGACGACGTCGCCGGCAAGGTTGACGGTCGGGCCGCCGCTCATACCGCCGGCCATGCCGGTCGAGACCTCATAGACGGTCAGGATCCCCTGGCCGATCGTCTTCCTGGAATTGATCTGCCCATCCTTGTAGGACGGTGCGTAGTCCTCGTCGGTGACGTCCTTCACTTTGCCCGGGTAGCCGATCGACACGACCTCGGTGCCCGTTTCGAGGTCGTTGCTTTCCGCGAGCCTGATCGCCTGCAAACCGGTGGCGTCGACCTTGATCAGTCCTGCGTCTCCGGTGGTGGCCAGTCGTTGGTAGCTGACCACCCGCGCATTGAAACTCTGCCCCTTCTCGGTGCCCCAGCTGGCGGTGACGAAACGATCGGGGTTTCGTCGATCCTCGACCGCGCTGTCGACCCGGAGCTTCGCTGTCTCCAGAACCTCCTCGACGGTGGGATCGCCGACGAACCATTCGGTGTCCTTGTTGCGCTCTACTGCCCACTCGGCCGCGGCAACCTTGAAGGCGGCGAGCTGCTCCTTCGGGTCGAGGCAGTGACCGGCGGTCGCGATGTAGCCGTCGTGGTTGACGACGTAGCCGGTGCAGTGACTGTTGATCTCGAAAACGACGGCGTTGCCGGGTTCGGCACCGGTCTCGTCTCCCGCGTACCGGGCGTTGAGCCCCTCGTAAACCCTCGCCTTCCAGGTGATCGCGACGTAGACAATGCTTGGCCCGACGTAGGCACTGATCAATGTGGTCTTGTTGGGCTTCTCCGGAGCGGCGGTCGCGGCCAACGGCAGGAAGGCCAGGCCGAACATGACCAACAGGAGCGATCGAGCGAACTTGGTCATAGCGACTCCTCGAGGCGAGACCCCCGGTCTCACGACGCTACGCCCGCGTCCAATGCCGGTCTATGGCCCGATTGAGCTAGCTGTGCGGGATTGGCCGAACAACGGGTTTATCCCCCGGTGGTCACCCAGATGGCGTCGGAGGCAAGGGTCCCGAGCGCGAACGTGCCTTGGGATCCCTCGACGCTCACCGTCAGCGCATCGGCAAACGGCTCGCGCTTGACGATCGTGACGTGGGCGCCCGGCACGAGGCCCTTCTCGGCGAAGTAGCGGAGCATCCCCGGGTCGGCGTCGGAGACACGCTCGACCGTGACGCTCTCATCCGCGGTCGCCGTCAGCTGGATCGCCTTGGGGCGGTGGGGGCGGCCGTTGGCCGACGGGATCGGATCGCCATGGGGGTCTCGTGTGGGGTGGCCGAGGTGCGCGTCCATACGCTCGATCATGGTGTCGGAGACCGCATGCTCGAGGTTTTCTGATTCGTCGTGGACCTCGTCCCAGCCGTAGTTGAGGACCTCCACGAGAAAGGTCTCGATGAGCCGGTGCCGCCGGACCATTTCCACGGCATGTCGGCGACCACCGGCAGTGAGCTCGATGCTTCCGTACGGGGCGTGCTTGACGAGGCCCTGTTCGGAAAGGCGCTTGATCGTGTCGGACACCGTCGAGGGCCTGACCCCCAACCGATCGGCCAGCCAACTAGTCGTGACGGGAGCCGTCGACCACTCCTGAGCACTCCAAATCGTCTTGAGATAGTCCTGAGCGCTGATGCTGAGGTCGGACAAGGGCATGCGCTCATCCTACTGGGCGCAGAACTTTCGAAGTCGGGACAGAGAAGAACAATGATAGATTGCTCAAACATATTTGTTCGTTGAGGCTAACTTTACGATTGAAGGGCTGTGGCAACCGTGGAGCGTGCAGACGGCCGAGGACCCAAACGAACCGTGAGCCGACGGCGCATGATCCTCGGGACGGCCGCCGCGGCAAGCATGTTTCCAGTCCTGGGCGCCAAACCCGCATCGGCCGCCATGGCAGCTCACGACCACCACCCGGCTCCGTCCAAGGGCCACGGCGTCCATACGACCCATGCGGGCCACGCCGGCTTCCCCGAGGGTTCGGTGTCGCCGGAGCGGGCCGGCATAGACCCGACCGCGATCCTGCGGGACTTCGACAAGGGGAGCACGAGCACCCTCCCCGATGGCCGCACGCTGCGCGAATGGGACATCACCGCGATCGACAAAGTCATCGAGATCGCTCCGGGCGTGCACTTCAGCGCGTGGACCTACAACGGACGGATTCCGGGGCCGACGCTGTGGGCACAGGAAGGCGACGCGCTGCGGATCAACTTCTTCAACGCCGGCAGCCATCCGCACACGATCCATTTCCACGGCGTCCATACGGCCCGGATGGACGGTATGCCCGGCATCGGGGACGGATCGATCGGCCCCGGCGAAAGCACGACGTACGAATTCGACGCCGAGCCGTTCGGCACCCACCTCTACCACTGCCACCAGTCGCCGCTGGCCCCTCACATCGCGAAGGGGCTCTACGGCGGCTTCATCATCGAACCGAAGCGCGGCCGCGAACCCGCCGACGACGAGATGGTCATGATCATGAACGGCTACAACACCGACGGCGGCGACGACAACGAGTTCTACTCGGTCAACGGCTTGCCGTTCCACTTCATGGACAACCCGGTCCAGGTGAAGAAGGACGCCCTGGTCAGGATCCACCTGATCAACGTGCTGGAGTACGACCCCATCAACTCCTTCCACATCCACGGCAACTTCTTCCACTACTTCCCGACCGGCACGATGCTCACGCCCAGCGAGTTCACCGACACCATCTCGCAGGTCCAGGGACAGCGGGGCATCCTCGAGCTGCGGTTCCCGCACACCGGCAAATACATGTTCCACGCGCACAAGACCGAATTCGCCGAACTCGGCTGGATCGGCTTCTTCGAGGTGTCCGAATGACCACGGACGAGCGGCCGGCCGGGGCCACCGACGCCGCCAAGCCCGGACCGCCGCGGTGGCTGCTGGCGGCGGCACCACTCCTCCTCATCGCCATCCTGATCGGGTTGTTCTCGCTGCTCAAGGCCCCCGGCATCACCGGCGCGGCCGACATCCCCCCGGAGGAATCGGTCGCCATCGAGAGCATCCGCCTGAAACCGGGCAAGATCATCCTCGACATACGCAACCAAGGCGTCGACCCGGTGACCATCGCCCAGGTCAACGTGTCGGACTACTACGCCTCCTTCACCCAGACCGAGAAGACGATCTCGCCGCTCGAGGGCGACACCATCACAGTCAACTACCACTGGGTCGACGGCGATCCTTACGAGATTGCCCTCGTCACCTCCGCCGGTGGAAAGATCCTCACCGAGATCGACGCGGCAACAGTGAGCCCCGAGAAGGGCGCGAGCTTCTACGGCCTGATGGCCCTACTCGGCGTCTACGTCGGCGTGATCCCGATCGGTCTCGGCATGCTCTGGATGCCCTTCGTCCGACGATCCTCACCCTCATGGATCCGCGGCCTGCTGGCCTTCACCATCGGGCTGCTCGCCTTCCTCACCATCGATGCCACCCTCGAAGGGCTCGAGCTCGTCGAGGGCAACAGCGCCTTCGGCGGATCCCTCGTCGTCTTCGCCGGCGTCCTCGTCGCCTACCTCGTGCTCGAAGGCGTCGAGGGCTGGGCGAATCGAAGGAAGTCCTCCGACGGCCGCGCTCCCGGATCGCCGTCACAACTGCTCGCCCTCATGATCGCGATCGGGATCGGGCTCCACAACCTCGGCGAGGGACTTGCCATCGGCTCGGCGTATGCGGTCGGCTCCCTCGCTCTCGGCGCGTTCCTCGTCATCGGTTTCGCCATACACAACACCACCGAGGGCCTCGCCATCGTGACGCCGCTGGCGGCCGAACGGCCACCGGTACGCCGGCTCCTGGTACTCGGCCTCATCGCCGGGGCACCGGCGATCCTCGGCGCTCTCATCGGCGCGACCGTCTATCAGCCCACGCTGGTCGCGTTCTTGTTC
>JALYQD010000149.1 GCA_030856025.1 Actinomycetota bacterium | reverse complement strand
CGAGATCGCCGAGGCGGCACCGGCCTTGTTGGGCGCGACACTGGTCAACATGATGTCGTTGGTCAGCGTCTCGGCCAGGCCGATGCCGAGCCCGAGGACCGCGAAGGCGACCATGATCGACCACATGCTCGGCGTGCCGGCGAAAGCCGCGATCGCATAACCGAGGGCCGACAGTACGAAGCTCGCGCTCACGAGCTTGTAGGCGGGGATGACGCGCACGAGCTTCACCGCGACGAAGCCCGCGAGCACCGTCACGATCAGGCCCGGCAGCAACACCATCGCGGCCGAGAGCGGGCTCATGCCGACGATCAGCTGCAGGAACTGCGCGGCGAAGAACACGAAGCCGGCAAAACCCATGAGGCTGAGCAGGTTGCTGACGATTGCGCCGTTGAAGACCCGGTTGGAGAACAAGGTCATGTCGAGCATCGGCGAGGCCAGCCGGTTCTGACGGCGTACGAACGCGACGACGCTCATGATGCCGACGCCGAAGGCGGTCAGTGCGAGGTCACTCGCCCCGTGTTCGGCGAGCTGCTTGATGCCGAAGACGATCGGGAACATGGCGGTCAGGGTCAGCCCGATGCTCATCATGTCGACGCGGCCGGGATTGGGATCCTTCGACTCGGGCAGGAGCACATACACGAGGGCGAGGAAAAGCAGGATGATCGGGACGTTGATGAGGAACACCGAGCCCCACCAGTAGTGCTCGAGCAGCCAGCCGCCGACGATCGGGCCGAGTGCGGCTCCGCCGGAAAACATCGCGGCCCACGTCGCGATGGCGAGCCGGCGGTCGTTGCGGTCGGCGAAGATGTTGCGGATCAGCGACAGCGTCGAGGGCATGAGGGTCGCGCCGAAGACGCCGAGCAGGGCGCGCGCCGCGATGAGCGACGAGGCGGACGGGCTGTAGGCGGCGAACACCGAGGCGATGCCGAAGCCGACGGCGCCGATGACGAGGAGGCGGCGGCGTCCCAGGCGATCGCCGAGGCTGCCCATGGCGATCAAGAGGCCGGCGAGCATCAACGGGTAGATGTCGACGAGCCACAGCATCTGGGTTCCCGAGGGCTTGAGCGCGGTGCTGACCTGCGGCAGCGCGAAGCTCAGGACGGTGTTGTCGACCGAGGTGAGGAGGACAGGAAGCATGAGCACCGCGAGAGAGAGCCATTCGCGGGCGCCGGCTCTGGTGGTTTCCGCTCCGGTGACTCTGCCACCTGTGACTCTCTCGCCTGAGGTGGGCAGCGGGTTGTGGTCGATGGTGGTCATGGGTTCCTCCTCTCAGGGTGTGCCAGCTACTGTACCGTCTGGACGGTACAGGACTCAAGCCCCGGCGACGTGATCTTCATCGCTAGACTGACCCGCATGACGGCCACCGAGCGCTCCACGCGCGACCGACTTCTCGATGCCTTTGAGACCCTTCTGGTGACGGCCGGCAGTCGCTCCGCGACGCTCGATGCGGTCGCCGCCCAGGCCGAAACCTCAAAGGGCGGCTTGCTGTATCACTTCCACAGCAAGGACGAGCTCGTCGAGGGGATGCTCGATCGCCTCCGTACGCAGGGTGCCGCCGACGCCGCCCGCATGAAGACGGCGAAGCTGGGTCCCGTCGACTACTACCTGAAGACGTCGATCAACTCCGGCAGCGATTTCGACCGGGCCCTCATCGCCGCCGCACGCATCGCTCAGGAGAACGACTCACGCGCTGCCGCCGCCCTCGCCGACCTGCGCGACGCCTGGTTCACGGTCCTGGCCGATCATCTCGACGACGAGGCACTGGCACGCACGATCCAGCTCATCGGCGACGGCCTCTACTTCGACGACACGACTGGCCTGTCGGAGAAGTCAGCGGTCAAACACGTGCGCACGATCCTGAAACGACTCGACGTCCTTCCGTGACGCGGGTCGCGGCTGACGGCGACTGTTCACGCCCCCGGCATCTGGCGTGCACGCCGAGGTCACCCGACACCCGTGGACTCGGGTCATGACTTTCCTTCCCCAGTACGCCCGTCGCGCTGCGCTCATGCTTTCTGTCGCTGCCCTTGCCTCCTCCGGCGTCGTCGCCGCACCGGCCACCGCCGCCGATTCGTCCTCGAACGACACCGCGCGCACCGACCATCGGCAGAGCATCACGGTGTTCGGGCACCGGGGCGCGGCCGGTCACCGGCCCGAGCACACCCTCGCCGGCTATGAGCTCGCCATCAGGCTCGGTGCCGACTACATCGAGCCCGATCTCGTCAGCACCAGCGACGGCGTCCTCGTCGCGCGGCATGAGAACGAGATCGGCGGCACGACCGACGTCGCTGACCATCCCGAGTTCGCCGACCGCAAGGTCACCAAGACGATCGACGGCCGCTCCGTGACCGGCTGGTTCACCGAGGACTTCACCCTGAAGGAGCTCAGGACTCTGCGCGCCAAGGAACGCCTTCCCGCTGTGCGCCCTGGCAACACACGCTACGACGGGCAATTCCAGATCCCCACCTTCGATGAAGTGCTTGCGCTCGTGAAGAAGGAGAGTCGCCGCGGCCGAACGATCGGCGTCGCACCGGAGACCAAGCATCCGACGTACTTCCAGTCGATCGGCCTCGGCCTGGAGAAGCCGATGCTCCGCTCGCTCGGCAAGGCAGGGCTCGACTCGGCCCACTCGAAGGTCCTCATCCAGTCCTTCGAGACGACAAACCTCCGCCGGCTGGCCAGGCAGACCCGGGTGCCGCTGGAACAGCTGACTTCGGCCAGCGGCGCGCCATACGACCTCGTCGTCGCCGGCGACCCTCGTACGTATGCCGACATCATGTCGCCGGCGGGACTTCGTGACGTCGCGAAGTATGCGGACTGGCTCGGGCCGGAGAAAAACAGTGTCATCCCGCGCAATGCGGATGGCTTCCTCAAGGCGCCCACACCTGTCGTCAAGGATGCGCACAATGCCGGGCTGAAGGTGGTGGCATACACCTTCCGCGACGAAAACCAGTTCCTGCCGGCCGACTTCCGGATCGGCACCGACCCCAATGCCAAGGGCGACATCCTCGGCGAGCTGAAAGCCTTCTTCGAAGCCGGCCTCGACGGGGTCTTCGCGGACTACCCCGACAGTGCCGACACGGCGCGCGACCGCTGGGAAAAGGGCGGGCGCTGAGCCCTTTCGCCTGTCGGCGGGCTCAACTAGCCTGAATGCATGTGCCGCAATATCCGAACCCTCCACAATTTCGAGCCGGCTGCGACCAACGACGAGGTGCACGCCGCCGCCCTGCAGTTCGTCCGCAAGGTGAGCGGCTCGACCAAGCCGTCGAAGGCCAACGAAGAAATCTTCTATCGCGCTGTCGACGAGATCGCCCACCTCACCGGTCATCTCCTGCAGGACCTGGTGACGACCGCGCCGCCCAAGGACCGCGAGATCGAGGCGGCCAAGGCCAGGGAAAGGTCAGCCAAGCGCTTCGCGACCGCGTAGGTACGCGCGGGCTGAGACGTCGATCCAGTCCTCGCCGACCTCACGCAGTTGTGCGGCGCCGGCTGAGAAGTTGGCGACCTTGTCACCGAAGGCCGCCGCCTCGGTCATCGGCACGGCGACGGTCAGCACTGCCTCAGGGCCGTAGGCCACGTCCCGGACGGTGACGATGGTCCGGAGCTGGTTGTCGAGGCGGCCGGCATCTGTCGTGGGCACAGTCACCTCGAAGAGCTGCTGCAGCTGCCGGTATTGAAGGCTGGCCTCGTCGAGGGCGGCCGCGACGGCGTCCCCATACGCACGGACCAGACCGCCGGCGCCGAGCTGGGTCCCGCCGAAATAGCGCGTCACCACCGCCACGACATCGCTGATCCCCCGTCCGTTGAGCACTTCGAGCATCGGTGCGCCGGCCGTCCCCGACGGCTCGCCGTCGTCATTGGTCCGCTGGATCGCCGAGTCCGGACCCAGCACGAACGCCGAGCAATGGTGCTGCGCATCGTGATGTCGTTTGCGGGCCTCGATGATCACCGCGCGTGCGGAGGAATCGTCCTCGACCCTCACGACGAAGCACATGAAGCGGGACCGCTTGACCTCGATCTCCGCCATCGCACTCCGCGCGATCGTCGAGTAGCTGGCCGGCATGCCTCCAGTACAACAGGTTTGGCCCGCGAACCGTTGGTGCTGAACCGTTAGTGAACGGCGATCATGGGTACGCCCTAGCCAACTCGCTCCAGGAGGTCACGATGAAGCACGTCAAGGGAAAGCTCACCGCCGCGATCGGACTCGCCGCCGGGTACGTCCTCGGCTCACGGGCCGGCCGCGACCGCTACGAGAAGATCAAGGGCGCGACGACCGGGGTGTGGAAGGACCCCCGCGTCCAGGACAAGGTCCATGCCGCCGAGGACGTCGCGAAGGAGAAGGCGCAGCACGCGGCCGAGACGGTGAAAGAAGCCGTCAAGGACAAGGCAACCGGCGCCAAGAACTCCGACGACGCCGTGCCACCGGGGAGCACATCTTGAGAAGGCTGCGTCTGAGAAGGCCGCGTCTGAGCGGCTGGGTCAGCCCTTCCTGAGCTTCAGGAAGATGCTCGGACCGAAGTTCTTCTTGGCCAGACGCTTCTGCGTGGCCTTCTCGATCCTGAGCATCGCCTTCTCCGGCAACGCCTTCTTGAGCTTCTGGCTGCGCAGGTTGGAGACCGACAACTTCTCGTCGAGGACCAGTCCGGCTTCGCGGAGCTGCGCGAGGACCGTGTCGACGTTGTGGTTGACGAAGGCGATCGCGTCATCCTCTTCAGGGTTGTCCGAGCGGATGTTGACCGGTTCGGTCGGCAACGGCTTCCTGGCCCGCTTGTGCTTCATACGGTTGACGAAGTGACCGTAGTTGGCGACCTCGATGATCGCGACACCGTCGTCGGCGAGGACGCGCGCGATCTCAGCGAACTCTTCGCTCGGCTCGGGTATGTGGTGCATGACACGCACCATCGTGATGAGGTCGAGTGAGCCGTCTTCGAACTTGAGGTCGTCGGCCTGCATCTGGAGCTGCTCGACATCGGTGCCGTTGAGGACGTCTTTGGCCGCCTCGAGCTGGCTGAGGGCCGGCTCGGCAAGCGTGACTTTGTCCGAGTACTCCGCGAGGAGAAGGCAGAGTCGACCGAAACCACCACCGATGTCGGCCGCGTGGCGGAAACGGCGAGTGCCGAGGAGGCGCCGGATGGCGATCCGTTCGGCCGCGTTTTCGTAGTCACGGTTGTTCCAGTACTGGGTGTAGTCGTAACCACGCTCGTACTGATTGGCAACCTTCTTGGAAGGCTTCGGGTCTTCGGGGGTAGCGGCGTCAGTCACGCGGAATAGCCTAACAAGCGGTTCTCAGCCCGAGAACGTGCGCGGGCCGAAATCCGCCCTTTCCCGGGTGATATTGGCTTTGCGGGCTGTCGCGAAGTTCCTGGACCGGAGCATCTTGAGCTGCAGCGAACGCTCGACCCGGAAGGCCCGGCGTGGCCGGCTCCGACGGGTTTCGTTGAGCAGAACCTTCGTCGCTGCGACCGCGTCGGGCGATCGCGTCGACAGCAGGTTGACGAGCGCGATCGCTTCCCTCAGCGGATCCTCGCTCACCTCAGACACCAGGCCGAACTCCTTCGCCCTGGCACCAGTCACGATCTCCCCGGTCATGGTGAGTCGCTTGGCGACATCGGCGGTCACGAGCTCACTGAGCGGGACCGTGCCACTCATGTCGGGGACGAGTCCCCACTTCGCCTCGAGCACGGACCATTCGCAGTCGGGTGTCGAGAAGCGGAAGTCCGCGGCAAGTGCGAGCTGTAGTCCGGCGCCGTAGCACCGGCCGTGCGTCACCGCGATGACCGGCACGGCGATCTGCCGCCAGGCCCAGTTGGCCTGCTGGAAGACATTCGTACCGCGGAACGGGTTGGCCACGAAGTAGCGCACGATCCTGGGCGGGCTCTTCATCGCGGAGGCGAAGTCGAGCCCGGCACAGAACGCGTCGCCCTTGCCCTGGATGATCACGGCGCGGATGTCGCGGTTCTTGCCCAACCCCTTGGCGGCGGCCACGAGTTCACTCAACATCTCGAGGTCGACCCCGTTGAGTTTGTCGGGACGGTTGAGCCATACGTACGCAATGGGGCCGTCGATCTCGACCAGGACGCGCGAAGAATTCATGTCGCGCAGGCTATCGGTCACCGGTTTTGTGCCATTGGTATGCCCAGGACGTCCATGGACGCCTGGCCCCGGCAAACCTTGAGGTTTGTCAGGCTTACTCGGACTCGGACTCGGACTCGGAGTCGTCGATGACGTCGAGGTCGTGAAATGTGACCGGGCCGTCGACAAGGGCCGCCATCTTCCCGGCAAGTTCCTGGGTCTCGGGCAGTTGCGAATTCTCCATCGCAGACTCGTACGAATCGAAGAAGACGGCAGTGACGAAGCGGCGTGGATCATTTCGATCGACCATTCGGATGAACCGCCGGCCGGTGCGCTTGCCTTCCGTGGCCGCCTGATACTCCTCCGCCAGCGCCGCGATCTCGTCGATCTTGTCGCTGTGCGCGTCGACCAACTGGATGAATGTCATGGTGTTGCTCCTATCGGTGAGGATGTTCATCGCGCAGTGCTTCACGCAGGGTTCCCCCCGTTTTCGGAGCATAAGACTCTTCGGGGGCGAGCGCCATGGCCCGTTCAGGCCACACCTTGCTCGCTGGCGTCAGTGCAAGACACCGAACCCGGGCAGTTGCGCCTTGCGGCCAAGGGTGCTGTGCCGGACTTCCACCACGGCAACCTGCCGGACCTGCCGCCCGAGCAGACCAATCCCGGGTCGCGCCGGCATCGAATTACCCATATCGGAGTCCCATCCACGTAGAGGAGCGCATACCCATGCCACATCTGACCGTCGGTTCCGACAACAGCCATGCCGTCAACCTCCACTACGAGGACCACGGTTCGGGCAAGCCCGTCGTCCTCATCCACGGTTGGCCGTTGAGCGGCAGGTCCTGGGAACACCAGGTCCCCGCGCTGGTCGCTGCGGGGCATCGCGTCATCACGTATGACCGTCGCGGCTTCGGCAGTTCGTCGCGGCCGTGGGAGGGCTACGACTACGACACGTTCGCCGGCGACCTGAATTCGCTGTTGACCCAGCTCAACGTGAATGGCGCGACCCTGGTCGGCTTTTCCATGGGTGGCGGCGAGGTCGTTCGCTACCTGAGCACCTATGGCACCGAACGAGTGGCCAAGGCCGTCCTGGCTGCCGCCGTCCCGCCCTACCTGTTCAAGAGCGACGACAACCCCGACGGCGGCCTCGACGACGCGGCCATCGCCGAATTCGAAGCCGGAGTGAAGGGTGACCGTCTGGCATTCCTCGACGGCTTCACTCATGGCTTCTTCGCTGCCGGAGAAAAGTCTGATCTCATCAGCGAGCCCGAACGCCTCCACAACCGCGACATCGCTGCCTTCGCCTCGCCCAAGGGCACGCTCGACTGCATCGCGGCGTTCGGTCGTACGGACTTCCGCGAAGACCTCAAGGCCGTCACCGTCCCGACTCTCGTAATCCACGGCGACTCCGACGGCATCGTGCCATTCGAGGTCAGCGGCAAGCGCAGTCACGAGGCGATCGCCGGCAGCACGCTGGTGTTGATCGAAGGCGGTCCGCACGGCATCAACGTCACGCATGCCGAAGAGTTCAACAGGGCCCTGCTCGACTTCCTGGCCTGAGACCACCCGCGGGCAGAGTTCCTTTGTTGTCACGGGGCTCCTGGTTTTGTGTTCCACCGTTGGTTGCGTCGGGGTTGTTGTCGGAAGTCGACGGTTTTCGGCGGTAGGTATTCGGGGTAGTCGTCGGCGGCGAATCTGACTGACCATCCGTCGTCGTGGACGACGTGGTGGTACAGGTTGCAGAGCAGGACGCCGTCGTCGAGATGAGTCGTGCCGCCCTCGGACCAGGGGATCCTCCCGTGATGGACCTCGCAGAAGGGCGCGCCGACGTACCCACAAATGCCCGGGATAGCAAGCGAATCGACGATCCGTCGGTAGCCGGAGCTAGGTTGGCCACGTGAACCTTCGACAGATCCGCGACCTGGCCCGCACCGCCCATCGTGGACAGAGCGACAAGTCCGGCCAGGACTACTTCACCGCCTATCTCGAGCCCATCGCCGAGTCCCTCGAGCCGCACGGCGAGCATGCGGTCATGGCCGGCTACCTGCACGACATCATCGAGGACACCGACTACACCGCCGACCGCCTGCTCGATCTCGGTGTTCCCGCGGAGGTCGTCGGAGCCGTCGAGTCAGTCACCCGTCACACCGACGAGACGTATCCCGAGCTCATCGCTCGCGCCACGGCTCACCCGCTCGGGCGCATCGTGAAGCTCGCCGACAACGCCCTCAACCTCGCACGCAATCCCGAACTCGAAGCGATCGATCCGGAGATGGCCGCGCGCATGCGCACGCGTTACGAAGGCGCCCGCGCGACCTTGTTATCAGGGCAGCACACCGAAGCCGGGCAGCTTGCGCCTCGCGGCCAACGGCCCTGCGCCGGACTTCCACCACGGTAACCACCAGGTCGGCCGCGTCGCCACAGCCCGGGCCAGTGGCGCGGAGTCGAAATACGATTCCCGCCGGATGATCATGCCCTCAGGACTGATCCGTATGTGGTCGACGAGGGTGAAGTCGAAGGTCTTGCCCTTCTGCGTCGAGACGAGCCCCAGGTTGACGAAGATCGAGTCCCCGGAGCCCGCCCAGGCCAGCACTTCGCCGGTGAGGTTGGGCATCGCCGTCTGCAGCCGGACGAGCTCCTGATCCCAGTCGCCACGGCCCACGCTGTCGCGGAGCATTGGCTGCACGAGCTGGACATTGTCGTCGAGGATCGCATCGAAGGCGCCCGGTCCGGGCATCGACCACGCACGGGTGAATTCGGTGACGACCTGCGCGTGCAGTGGGTTCCAGTCGGTCATCGCGGCCTCCTCGAGCCGAATCCTCAACCCATCATCCCGCCATACTTGCCAAGAGGGAATGGCCGTGACATCAATGAACAAGACCCCGATCCACAGGAGACACCGATGACAGCAACGTCGTTTGCGACCGGAACATCCGACACACCTCTCCTCGAAGAAACGATCGACGCCAACCTGCGGCGTACGGTGTCGGTCTGGCCGGACCGCGAGGCGGTCGTCGACGTCGCCGCGGGCGTTCGCCTCACCTACTCCGAGCTCGACAACAGAGTCGATGACGTCGCCTGCGGCCTGATGGCACGCGACATCGACAAGGGCGACAGGGTCGGCATCTGGGCGCCGAACTGCCTCGAGTGGTTCCTCGTCCAGTACGCGACGGCGCGCATCGGCGCGATCCTGGTCAACGTCAACCCGTCCTACCGGACGCACGAGCTCGCGTTCGTGCTCAACCAGGCCGGCGTCAAGATGCTCGTCTCCGCGGTCGAGTTCAAGACCAGCGACTACCGCGCGATGATCGAGGAGGTCCGGAGCGGTGTCGAGACGCTGAACGATGTCGTCTTCATCGGCGACCCTTCGTGGAACGACTTCATCGACGACGGCGCTGCCACGGAGCCGGTGGCCGTCCTCGAGCGCTCGGCGGACTTGTCCCTCGACGATCCGATCAACATCCAGTACACGTCCGGGACGACCGGGTTCCCCAAGGGTGCAACCCTCAGCCACCGCAACATCCTCAACAACGGCTTCTTCGTCGGCGAGATCTGCGCCTACTCCGAGCAGGACCGGATCTGCGTACCGGTGCCGTTCTACCACTGCTTCGGCATGGTCATGGGCAACCTCGCGTCAACCAGTCACGGCGCCTGCGTCGTCATACCGGCTCCGGGCTTCGACCCCGTCCTCACGCTGGATGCCGTGCAAGCAGAGAAGTGCACCTCTTTGTATGGCGTCCCGACGATGTTCATCGCCGAGCTGGATGTCCCCGGCTTCGCGTCGTACGACCTCTCGTCGCTGAGGACCGGCATCATGGCCGGCTCGCCGTGCCCGGTAGAGGTGATGAAGCGCGTCATCGGCGAGATGAACATGCCCGAGGTCACCATTTGTTATGGCATGACCGAGACGTCGCCGGTCTCCACGCAGACGCGTGCCGACGACTCGCTCGACAAACGCGTCTCGACGGTCGGCACCGTCCACCCGCACGTCGACGTTATGGTGGTCGATCCGGCGACCGACGTACAGGTGGACATCGGCACTCCCGGCGAGCTCTGTACCCGCGGCTACTCGGTGATGATCGGCTATTGGGACGAGCCCGAGAAGACGGCCGAGGTGCTGCGGGACGGTTGGATGCATACCGGCGACCTCGCCGTGATGGACGCCGACGGTTACGTCAGCATCGTCGGACGCATCAAGGACATGGTCATCCGCGGCGGCGAAAACATCTACCCGCGTGAGATTGAGGAGTTCCTCTATACGCACCCCGACATCGTCGACGCCCAGGTGATCGGCGTGCCGGATGAGAAGTACGGCGAAGAGCTGATGGCCTGGCTGCAGGTGCGCGAAGGTGCCACGATCGACGCGGCGTCACTGCGCGAATTCTGCACCGGCAAGCTGGCGCACTACAAGATCCCGCGCTATGTCCATGTCGTCGACGAGTTCCCGATGACGGTCACCGGCAAGATCCGCAAGGTCCAGATGCGCGAGGAAGCGGTCAAGCTCCTCGGTCTGTGACCGGGTTTCCCCTCCGGGCGGGACGGATCTTGATGCATTTAGACCTCCTGGCGGTCTCGATGCATCAACATCGGTCCACCACCGGGCCTCGGGGAGACCGATGTTGATGATTTCGGACGACATACCGACCCAAAACCCTCAAGACGCGTCCCGCAACGGCGGGGGGAATGACAAACCCCCGAACCGTGAGGCTCGGGGGTTTTCGTCAAAAACTTGGGTGCGCGAGGGGGGATTCGAACCCCCACACCCTTTCGGACACTGGCACCTGAAGCCAGCGCGTCTACCATTCCGCCACTCGCGCGTCACCCATATGGGCACGGCCGGCGCACAGCGCCTGAACCGAGGCACAACTCTAACAGGCGGGCCAGCCGTGTATTTCGTCACTCTGACCGCCTCACGTAGCCACTGTTTGCGGTGCGCCCGATACGATCGACAGGTACTGCTGTGTCTGATGAGAGGTGACGACTTATGGCGGGGGTGTTGCAACGCTTTGAACAGCGCCTTGAAGGCGCGGTGACCGGCGCGTTCGCGCGCGCCTTTCGGAGCGCCGTCCAGCCCGTCGAGATCGCCGCAGCGATCCAGCGCGAGATCGACAACTCCTCCAACATCCTTTCGCGCGACCGCCGGCTCGTCCCCAACGACTTCAGCGTCGAGTTGTCCGGTCCCGACTACGAACGCCTGACCCCCTTCGGCGGAACGCTCGTCAACGAGTTGTCGACCCTCGTCAACGAGCACGTCAAGGAACAGCACTACACCCTCGCCGGCCCGATCTCGATCACGTTCCAACAGTCCGGCGAGCTCAGCACCGGCCGGTTCCGCGTACGCAGCTCGACCAACGCCGCCGTGACCCCGGTCCAAGGGCAGCGTATGACCGAGACGGCGCTGACCCGCTCCGATGTCGTGCTCGAGGTCAACGGTATGAAGCACCCCCTGGCCGCCCCCGGCGTGGTCATCGGCCGCGGCGCCGAGGCCGAGCTCCGCATTGACGACCCGGGCATCTCCCGCCGGCACGCACAGTTCAAGGTGCATACGGTCGACGGCGAAACCGTGGTCACCGTCATCGACCTCGACTCCACCAACGGCGTGATCCTCAACGGTCGCCGTGTGTCCGAGGCAGCGGTCGACAACGGTTCCGAAATCCGTCTCGGCAACACCAGCCTGACCATCCGCATCATGAAAAGTGAAGGTGCGTGAATGTCCGAACTCACCTTGACGCTCATCAAGCTCGGCTTCCTTGCTGTGCTCTGGCTGTTCGTCCTGTCCGCCGTCTCGGTCATCCGATCCGACATCTTCGGCACCAAGGTGTCCGCGCCTGCCCGCCCGGCCAAGACGAAGCAGAAGCCTCCAGCCAAGAACAAGAGCCGCAAGCCCGTACGAGGCAACCCCACCAAGCTCCAGGTCATCTCGGGCCCCAATGCCGGCCAGAGCGTCCCGCTCGGCGACAAGCCGATCCTGCTGGGACGCGGCACCGACGCCGCCATACGCCTCGATGACGACTATGTGTCGACCCGCCATGCGCGCTTCGCGACCAACGGTGAACAGTGGTTCGTCGAGGACCTCGGTTCGACCAACGGCACATACCTGGGAAGCCAGCGCCTGACGTCACCCACACCGATCGGGATCGGTATCGCGGTCCGCCTGGGCAAGACCATCGTCGAACTCCGAAAGTAATCCATGACCGAGTTGACCTATCGCTACGTCGCGCTGACTGACACCGGTCTGCGCCGTACGGCCAACCAGGATTCCGGTTTCGCAAGCAACCGACTCCTCGTCATCGCCGACGGTATGGGCGGCGCCGCGGCCGGCGACCTCGCGTCGTCGGAAACCATGCACGTCATCCGCCGGCTCGACGGCGAGCTCGAAGGCGATCCGCATGAAGCCCTTGCCGGTGCCGTCAGCCGCGCCAACGACCGCCTTGGCGAGCTCATCGAGGAGGACCCGGCCGTCGAAGGCATGGGCACCACGCTCGACGCGCTGCTGTGGGACGGCAAGAACTTCGCCATGGCCCACATCGGCGACTCGCGTGTCTACCGGCTGCGCGACGGCGTGCTCACCCAGATCAGCGACGACCATACGTTCGTCCAGAGCCTTGTCGACGAAGGACGCCTGTCCCCGGACGAGGCGCGCCACCACCCGCATCGTTCGCTGATCCTGCGGGCCCTGCTCGGCAGGGACGACAACGACCCCGACATCAGCACGGTCGAGCCCCAGCTCGGCGACCGCTATCTGCTCTGCAGTGACGGACTGTCCGACATGGTCGACGACAGCGTCATCGAAGCGACCCTCGGCGCCGAGACGATCGACTTCGCCGCGACCGAGCTCATCCGCCTCGCTCTCGAAGGCGGCGGCTATGACAACGTCACTGTCGTCATCGCCGAAATAGTCGAAGCCGGCACGCCCGCCGACGACGCGCTGTCCAGTGCCAACGGCCAGCCCCAGCTCGTCGGCGCCGCCGCAGGCCAGGCGCGTCCGCGCACCGGTCTCGCCGCGGGCACCGACGACGCCGATGCCAACCAGACCGAAGCCAAGCTCCTCGATCCCGAAGAAGTCCGCTACATGCCCCGGCCGCCCTCGAGGCGCCGCTGGATCCGCTGGACGTTCTTCGTCCTGTTGCTGGCGGCGGCCCTCGGCGGCATCGGCAAGATCGCCTATGACTGGACCCAGGATCAGTACTTCGTCTCGGCCGACAACGGCAAGGTCACCATCTTCCGCGGTGTCCAGGCCGAGATCCCCGGCCTCAAGCTCCAGCACGTGGACACCGTCACGACCATCGAGATCTCGACTCTTCCCGACTTCACCCAGGACCAGGTCCGTGCGGGCATCGAGGCGTCAAGCCACAAGGACGCCGAGAGCATCGTCGACAACCTCGATCAGTTCGTGACGCCGCCCAAGCCGACCGAGACGCCGACCGACAAACCATCGGACAAGAAGACCGATGCCGAAGCGACGGTTTCGCAACGAGTGGATCGCCTATGAGCATTGCCTCGAGCGCAACACCGTCCTGGATCCCGCGGAAACGCCGCGGGGCCGAGTTCTTCCTGACCATCCTGGCCGTCCTCATCGGGATCGCGGCCTACTGCGCCGTCGCCCTCGGGGTCGAGGGCCGCATACCCGCCGGTGTCTACAAGCTCGCCGCAGGACTCATCGTGCTCGCGGTCGCCGCTCACGTCATCGTCCGCAAGGTCGCGCCGTATGCCGACCCGGTCCTGCTGCCGCTGGTCCTGGCGCTCAACGGCATCGGTCTGGCCATGATTTACCGGATCGACCTGGCCCGCAGCGCCCGCAGCGCCAACTGGCAACCACTGGCCAACCAGCAGCTGATCTGGACCCTCCTCGGCCTCATCGCGTTCACGGCCATCCTCATGCTCGTGCGCGACCACCGCCGGCTCCAGGCCTTGACCTACACCTTCGGGTTCATCGCGATCGGGCTCCTGATC
>JALYQD010000132.1 GCA_030856025.1 Actinomycetota bacterium | reverse complement strand
AGAACTCCTCCGCGAACTGACCATCGACCCAGAACGCGACTACCAAGGCCGCGGCACACCCCGAAAATGAAGAACGGCCGAACCCTTTTACAGGTTCGGCCGTCCGCGATGTCCTGAGACATCACATTGGTGCCCCCGGCAGGATTCGAACCTGCGCCACCGCCTCCGGAGGGCGGTGCTCTATCCCCTGAGCTACGGGGGCCATCCGCAGTATCGGGCGAAGCGAGCCTATCCCACCACCGCTACGGTTGACTCCGTGCCCAGCGTGCTTGTCGTCGACGACACCCCCTCCATCCGTCTGCTGATCAGGACGAATCTCGAAATCGAGGGATTCGACGTCGAAGAGGCTGTCGACGGCCTCGCCTGCCTCGACCGGATGTTCGGGGCCGAGCCTCTTCCCGACGTGCTCACCGTCGACATCGTGATGCCCCGGCTCGACGGGCTCGGCACCGTCGCGGCGCTTCGCGCGGACCCCCGTACGGCCTCGACCCTCATCGTCATGGTGACGACCCAGGCGCAGGCCATCGACCTCGAGCGCGGCAAGAAGGCCGGCGTCGATGCGTACGTGACGAAGCCCTTCGACCCCGATCACCTCGTGCAGACCATCAAGGATGTCTACGAAGCCCGCCACGGGCCGATCGTCTGAGCCACTCCAGTGGCGTCTTCGTGCATGTCGCTGAGTTCCTTGCTTTCGTGATTGGGCGGACGTAACGTTTTTCCTACACGGATAGGAGGTGGTCGAAAGAATGAATGACTTTCGGACAAGTGAGGTGGCTGAACGCTAGCCGCAGGGTTTGCTTCGGTTGATCCGATCGCGTTCCGCGTGATCTCAAGCGGCAGTGAATCCCCACCAGTCACCCGACCCGCAGGGTGCCGAGCGTCCACTCGGCTGGCGCATGAGCGCCGCCCCTGCGGGTCGTCCATTTCCCGGCACAAAGCCGGGCCCTGAGCATTGAGTAGTCTGACGACGATGATCGAGATGAAGACGGCCGCAAACATCGCCGCGATGCGCGAATCGGGTCGGGTCGTGGCCCAGGCCCTCGCCGCCATGCGCGACGCCGCCGCGATCGGCACGACGATGACCGAGCTGGACGCGGTCGGCGCCAAGGTCCTGGCCGATGCAGGCGCGACCTCACCGTTCCTCAACTATCACCCCGACTGGGCGCCATCGCCGTTCCCGGCTTCGATCTGCGCCAGTGTCAACGACGCCGTCGTCCACGGCATACCCACCGACATACCGCTCGAGGACGGCGACCTCGTCAGCATCGACTTCGGCGCGATCCTCAACGGCTGGGCCGGGGATGCGGCGACCAGCTTCATCGTCGGCACTCCCCGCGAGGCGGACCTCGACCTCATCGCGACGGCCGAACGCGCCCTCGCGGCCGGCATCGTCGCGGCGCGTCCGGGCAACAAGGTCGGCGACATCGGCCACGCGGTCGCGCAAGTCGCCCGCGCCAAGGGATACGGGCTCCTGGCCGATCACGGCGGCCACGGCATCGGCCGCACGATGCACGAAGACCCGCACATCCCCAACGATGCGCGCGCCGGCCGCGGGCTCAAGCTCAGGCCGGGACTCGTCATCGCGATCGAACCCATGCTCCACGCCGGCGGATCGGACGGCTACACCAGCGGCTCCGATGGCTGGACGCTGCGCACGGCCGATGGAAGCCGCGCCGCGCATGTCGAGCACACGATCGCCATCACGGTGGACGGCCCGATCATCCTGACCGAGCTTTAGCCCGCCCCCGCGCCGGACGATAGGCTTGGCGCGTGACCCCCGAGCAACTTTCCGACGTCATCGTCGCTGCCCTGACCACCCTCGCCGAGGCGGGGACCATCACGCTGCCCGACGGCGTGCCGGCAGAAGTTCTCGTCGAACGACCCAAGGTCCGCGAGCACGGCGACTATGCCACCAACGTCGCGCTTCGGCTCGCCAAGAAGGCGGGTATGAACCCGCGCGACTTCGCGCAGCTCCTCGCAGATCAGCTCGGCCAGTCCGAGGGCGTGGCCAGTGCCGAGATCGCCGGGCCGGGATTCCTCAACATCCGCGTCGATGCCGGTGCCCAGGGCGCGCTGGCTCCGCAGATCGTCGAAGCCGGCACCACATACGGCAACAGCCATACGTATGACGGGCAGCGCGTCAACCTCGAATTCGTCAGCGCCAACCCGACCGGACCGATCCACATAGGCGGCGTCCGTTGGGCCGCCGTCGGCGACTCGCTGGGCCGCATCCTGTCGGCGACGGGCGCCGAAGTCACCCGGGAGTACTACTTCAACGACCACGGAGTCCAGATCGACCGGTTCGCCAGGTCGCTGCGCGCGAGTGCCCGCGGCGAGGAGCCGCCAGAGGACGGCTATGGCGGCCAGTACATCGCCGACATCGCCGCTGATGTCGTCGCGACCCATCCCGACGCCGCCAATCTGCCCGATGACGAGTCGCTGGAGACGTTCCGCGCCGTCGGGGTGGATCTCATGTTCGGCGAGATCAAGAAGAGCCTGCACGAGTTCGGCGTCGACTTCGATGTGTTCTTCCACGAGAACGACCTGCACGAGTCCGGTGCAGTCGATCGGGCGATCGCACGCCTCAACGAGCTCGGCATGATGTACGAACAAGGCGGTGCCACGTGGCTCCGCACGTCCGACTTCGGTGACGACAAGGACCGTGTGGTCATCAAGGCCGACGGCCAGCCGGCCTACATCTCCGGCGACCTCGCCTACTACCTCGACAAGCGCGAACGCGGTTTCGACCGCTGCCTGATCATGCTCGGTGCCGACCACCACGGCTACGTCTCCCGCATGATGGCGATGTGCGCGGCATTCGGCGACGAGCCGGGCGTCAACCTCGAGCTCCTCATCGGCCAGCTGGTCAACCTGGTCAAGGACGGCGAGGCGTTGCGCATGTCCAAACGCGCCGGCACGGTCCTCTCGATGGAGGACCTCGTCGAGGCAATCGGTGCAGACGCCGCCCGCTTCGCCCTCTCGCGCTATTCGACCGATTCGCCGATCGACCTCGACCTCGACCTGTGGTCAAAGCAAACCAGCGACAACCCGGTCTTCTACGTGCAATATGCCCACGCTCGGTTGTCGTCGATCCTGCGCAACGGCGCGGACCTAGGGCTCAAACCCGATGCCGATTCCTTCGACCCGGCGCTGCTCAGCGAGGAGCGCGAGGGTCAGCTCCTGCGCGCCCTGGCTGAGTTCCCCCGGGTTGTCGCACGTGCTGCCGAGCTCCGTGAACCCCACCGTGTGGCCCGCTACCTCGAGGACACCGCCTCGGCGTTCCACAAGTTCTACGACTTGTGCCACGTCCTGCCCAAGGGCGACGAAGAGCCGACCGACCTGCACCACGCCCGGCTCATGCTCGTCGCCGCCACTCGCCAGGTCTTCGCCAACGGCCTCGGCCTGCTCGGCGTCAACGCTCCGGAGAGGATGTAGTCGATGCGGTCGCATGAAGCAGGTGCCATCCACGGACAGTCCGGCGATCGCGGTCCGGCGTGGCTGCACGCGCCCGAGAACGCCAACCAGCTCGTCCCGCTGCTGTGGGCGTCGTCTGTGTCCAAGGTCGACGGCGTCCTTACGGTCGCGGGGGAGTCCGTCCTCGAAATCGCCGAGGAATTCGGCACGCCGACCTATGTGGTCGACGAGGATGACTTCCGCCGGCGCGCCCGCGGCTTCCGCGACGCGTTCCCCGCAGCCGATGTCTACTACGCGGCTAAGGCTTTTCTGTGCACGGCGACCGCACGCTGGGTCGTCGAGGAAGGCCTCAACATCGACGTGTGCTCCGGCGGAGAGCTCGCCGTCGCGTTGCGTGCTGAGGTCCCGCCTGAGCGCATCGGGCTGCACGGCAACAACAAGTCAGTCGCCGAGCTTCGCCGGGCACTCGAGGTCGGCGTAGGGCGCATCATCATCGACTCGCTCGAGGAGGTCGACCGGATCCGCAGCCTCGCGACCGAGCTCGGCGTCACGGCCAACGTCATGGTGCGGGTCACCGCCGGCGTCGAGGCGCACACTCACGAATACATCTCGACCTCGCACGAGGACCAGAAGTTCGGCTTCTCGATCAGCGGCGGAGATGCCTTCGAAGCGGTGCGCAGGATCTTGGCCGAGCCGTCGATGAACCTGCTCGGGCTCCACTCGCACATCGGTTCACAGATCTTCGTCACCGACGGCTTCGAGGTCGCCGCCAAGCGGGTCCTGAGCCTACATGCCCAGATCGCCAAGGAGCTCGGCTTCACATCACCCGAGTTCGACCTCGGCGGCGGCTATGGCATCGCGTATACGACCCAGGACGACCCGTCGACGCCCGAAGACCTCGCGCGCGGCATGCTCAAGATCGTCGACGAAGAATGCGCCGCTCTCGGCGTCGACGTCCCCCAGCTCTCGATCGAGCCCGGTCGCGCGATTGCCGGCCCCTCGACCTTCACCCTGTACGAGGTCGGCACGACCAAGTCCGTGGCCCTCGACGGAGGCGCCTCCCGGCGTTACGTGTCCGTCGACGGCGGTATGAGCGACAACATCCGCACAGCTCTTTATGGCGCCGACTACTCCTGCACGCTGGCTTCTCGAGCCTCCGACGCAGCCCCGGTGCTGAGCCGCGTCGTCGGCAAGCACTGCGAATCCGGTGACATCGTCGTCAAGGACGAATTCCTTCCCGGCGACGTCAAGGCCGGTGACCTCCTCGCCGTTCCCGGCACCGGTGCTTATTGCCGATCGCTCGCGAGCACCTACAACCACGTGCCGCGTGCGGCCGTCGTCGCCGTACGCGAGGGCGAAGCGCGACTGATCATGCGCCGAGAGACAGAAGAGGACCTTTTCACGCTCGACGTGGGATAGTCCGACCATGAACCAACCGGAGATGCAGCCCATGGTGCATCGGTCGGGAACACGCCTGGTCGTCATGCTGGCTGTCGGGATCGTCGTCGCGGTCATCGCCGGTTCGATCGGCTCGCGGTCATACGCGCCCGTCGTGGGCTGGGCATTCGCCTCGCTCGTCTACACCTCGTGGGTATGGCTGGTGATCGGTCGGCTGGATTCCGAAGGCACTGCGTCCCACGCGGTCCGCGAGGACCCTTCACGCGGTGCGTCCGACCTCCTGGTGGTGTTCGCGAGTCTGGCCAGCCTCGGCGCGGTCGGCCTCGTCCTGATCGAAGGGCGCCAGTCCTCCGACGCGCGATCGGCCGCCATGGCGGGCCTGGCCGTTGCCGGTGTCGTGCTGTCCTGGCTCCTCGTCCATACGCTGTTCACTCTGCGCTACGCCAGCCTCTATTACCGCGACGGCAAGGGCGGCATCGACTTCAACCAGAAGGAATTGCCGCAATACACCGACTTCGCCTACCTGGCGTTCTCGGTCGGAATGACGTTCCAGGTCTCGGACACCAATCTGCAGAACCATGCGATCCGGTCCGCGGTGTTTCGCCACTCGTTGCTCTCATACCTGTTCGGAACCGTCATCGTGGCAACAACGATCAACCTTGTCATCGGGTTGGCCCGCTAGCTGCTCAAAAGCTGACCGCGTCGAGCAGGATGTGCGCACTCTCGGCGCGCGAAGCTGCGAGGTCCTGTAGCTCTGGTGTGACGGGTTCGTCGAACAGCTCGATCGGCAGCGCCGTGATGGCTCCGGCGATCGCGGCCTGGATCCCATGTGCCCGGGACAGCTCGGCGGCGGGGACTTCAATCCCGTTGTCGGACGGCCCCTCCCGATAGCCGTCGAGGCAGATGCTGCGGATTTCGGGCAGTTCTGTCCCGGGGCGGAGGCCGAGCTGGATCTCGCTGATGACCAGCTGGGTGAGGTCGATCGCTGCCACGGTGCGGTCTGCCGCGAATGAGCCCAACATCCGGGCGGCCCGGCCGTAGCGGTCGACGTCCCAGGCGGAGTCGTCATAGTCGACCGACTCGAGCCACATCGCGGCCGATTGGTCGTCCAGGTCGATGACGCCGAAGCACCGCGGCAGCCGCATCGGCGCCGGGACGGACGCGGTCAAGGTGCTGCGATAGGCATTCGGTTCGATCTGCCAGGGGAGGGTGGCGACGACTTGTTCCTGGAACTGCGGCGGAATCATCGCGAGTACGGGCGAGCGCGCTACTGACTGGGGGATCTTGACGAAGATCCTGAAGGGTTCCGGCCGGTCGCCGACGCGGGCCGTGCCGTGGACCCAGAACCGTCCGCCGGTCGTCATCGTCTCGAGCGAATACTCGACCGTTTCGACCTCGACCGACTCCACGGTCACCTCGGCGACGCCCAACGATCGGGCGACGATTTGCGCCAGCTGGTAGGGCGTCGGTTCTGCTGCGCCCAGTTCCGAAAGACCGTTCAAGTTGCGCTCCAAGGGATGACCCGATGCCTTCTAGGATCGACACGCGGAACCATCACCGTCAAGAGGCGCGCACGCCACCGGACAGCGCCGCGGCCATGTCAACGCCTCAACAGGCGTTGCGGGCCGGGGCCCTTTTCGCCGAGCCAGTCCGAGGGGTTGTAGAGATTGCAGCTCTTGAGAGAGAGGCAACCGCAGCCGATGCAGCCGTCAAGGTTGTCGCGCAGCCGCTCCAGCTGGTCGATGCGTGCGTCGAGGTCGGCTCGCCAATGCGCCGACAACCGGGCCCAGTCGGCCTTGGTCGGAGTCTTGTTCGCGGGCAGCGAATCGAGCGCCTCCCGGATGTCGCGCAAGGGGATACCGAGCGACTGGGAGACGCGTATGAACGCGATGCGGCGCAGCATGTCGCGGTGATAGCGCCGCTGATTTCCCGACGTCCGGTGACTCTCGATGAGTCCCTCGCGTTCATAGAAGTGCAGCGCTGACACGGCGACCCCGGCACGCTGTGACACCTCGCCGGGTGTCAGCTCATGGTGGCGGATCGTGGTGTTGCTCATCTCAGCTCCTCGGGCTTAACCTCAACTATACTTGAGGTAGCTGCCGGATCAGGTCAGCAGCCGGAGTAGTGCTGTGACGCCCACGGCCGCCGTCACGGCAAGCATGAGCGGACCGCGTCGCACGAGGATGATCCCGCCCACCGCGACGCCGACAGTGTGAGCGTCGACATGCCAGCGGTCCTCGACCGCGAAGGTGCTGGTGAGCACCAGCGCTGCCATCAGCGCGGGAGCCATCAGCGTGATGACGCCGATCAGCCGCGGAGGGACCTCCCGGCCACCGAGCGCGACTGGGCCGGCCGCCTTGATGAGCGCCGTGACAACCGTGCATCCGGCGATCGTCCACCAGACCGTGGCCGTCATGTTTGTGGCTCCGGCCGGCGTCGGAGGCCCCACAGGGCGACCAGGCTGGCGGCGAGGACCGGCACCCCGGCCGGTGCAACCTCGACGAGGCCCAGCGCGAGCAGGCCCCCGCATAGGGCGACGGCGAGAGTGGTCCGGTTCTTCAGCTCCGCAATGAGCAGAGCGAGGAAGAACGTGGGGTAGATCGCGTCGAGGCCGAACCGGGCCGTGTCGCCGAAGATGTCGCCTCCCAAGGCGCCGATCGTCGTGCCCGCGAGCCACGTGACGTACTGCGGCGCGGTGGACCCGAACAGGAACCAGCGGTCAAACGTCCCGTCGCCGCGATTGGCCATGGCCCAGGACGCGTCGATGACCGTTTGTCCCTGAGCCGCACGCAATGCGGCGCGCCCGGGGAGGGACGGTCCGAGGGCGATGCCCATCGGCAGGAACCGTGAGTTCATCAGCCCCGCCGCGGCAATGGAGGCGCCTGCACCGCCGCCCGAAGCGAGGATCGCCACGGCCGCGAACTGCGCCGAGCCGGCAAACACGATCGCCGACATGACGATCGCGGCCTCGGCGGGGAATCCGGCCTGGCGCGCAAGGATCCCGAACGACATGGAGAGGAACGCGCCGACTGCCGCGTAGGGGAGGCCCGCGCGGGCGCCTGCGCGGAACGAGTTCGAGCGCGCGGCGGCGCCGGGTTCTGATTGCCTGGACAAGGCACAAGCCTTACATATCGGGATCACGACCCGGGACCGGGACAAGTCCGAATCGCGGTCAACGCGATTGGCGTCCGCCGCCCCGCGACTTTTGAAGCCTTAGGGACCATAAAACGATCGAGGACGGTCCATAAGGCTTCAAAAGTTGTGGTGGGGAGAAGCGCGCCACGCTGCGCCGATACCCTTGACGGGTGAGTGCACTCAACCCGCCCAGTGACCGCACGATTCGCGTTGCCCTTTTGGGCTGCGGTGTCGTTGGCACCGAAGTTGCCCGGTTGCTCACGCGCGACGCCGACGAACTGACCCAGCGCGTCGGCGCCCGCCTCGAACTCGTCGGCATCGCTGTCCGCCGCCTCGGCCGCGAGCGCGATCTCGACGTGCCGAAGGAGCTTTTCACGACCGACGCCGCCGGACTTGTGGCCCGCGGTGACATCGACGTGGTCATCGAGGTCATCGGCGGCGTCGACATCGCCCGCGAGCTCATCCTCAGCGCACTCGACAACGGCGCCTCGGTCGTCACCGCCAACAAGGCCCTCCTCGCCGAGGACGGTGCGACGCTGTATGACGCCGCCGCCAAGGCCGAGCGTGACCTCTACTTCGAAGCTGCTGTCGCCGGCGCCATACCGATTGTCCGGCCGCTGCGCGACTCGCTCGCCGGAGACCGGGTCCAGCGTGTGCTCGGCATCGTCAACGGCACCACCAACTTCATCCTCGACGCCATGACCACGACCGGCGCGGGATTCGGCGATGCCCTCGATGAGGCTCAGCGTCTCGGTTATGCCGAGGCCGATCCCACCGCCGACATCGAAGGATTCGATGCCGCGTCCAAGGCCGCGATCCTGGCGAGCCTGGCGTTCCACACCCGTGTGACGATCGGCGATGTCTACCGCGAAGGCATCACCGACGTCAGTGCCGCCGATGTGCGGTCGGCCGGCGAGATGGGCTGTGTCGTCAAGCTGCTCGCGATCTGCGAACGCAGCGACACTCCCGAGGGCCCCGCTGTCTCGGCCCGCGTCCACCCGGCGATGATCCCGATGTCGCATCCGCTCGCAAGCGTACGCGGCGCCTACAACGCGGTGTTCGTCGAGAGCGAATCCGCCGGTGAGCTGATGTTCTACGGCCCCGGGGCAGGCGGCCCACCGACTGCCAGCGCCGTCCTCGGCGACGTGGTGTCGGTGGCTCGCAACCGCCGTACCAACGTCTTCGGACCGGGCGAGTCGAGTCACGCCCAGTGCGAAGTCCTCGACATGGGACGCACCCGTACCCGCTATCACATCGCGATCGACGTCGATGACAAGGCGGGAGTGCTCGCATCGGTCGCCCACGTGTTCGCCGAGTTCGACGTCTCCATCAAGACCGTCCGCCAGGAAGGCCACGGCGGTGATGCCCAGCTCGTCATCGTGACCCACGAAGCCGCGGATTCGGCGCTGTCCGCGACGGTCGCCAAGCTGCGCGAACTCGACATGGTGCGTGACGTTTCGTCCGTCATGCGCGTCGAAGGGGGATTCTGATGCCAGGGCCGGCTCACTTGTGGCAGGGCGTGATCGAGGAATACCGCGAATGGCTGCCGGTCGATGACAACACCCCGGTCATCACGCTCGGTGAGGGCGGCACCCCGCTGGTGAAGTCGGCGTGGCTGTCGGGCATCGTCGGCGGCGATGTCTGGCTCAAGGTCGAGGGAGACAATCCCACCGGTTCCTTCAAGGACCGCGGTATGACGGTCGCGATTTCCGTCGCCGCGGGTCAAGGCGCCAAAGCCGTCGTATGTGCGTCGACCGGCAACACCTCGGCCTCCATGACGGCGTATGCCGCCCGGGCCGGACTGACCCCGATCGTCCTGGTCCCGCATGGCAAGATCGCCGCCGGCAAGATGGCCCAGGCCGTCATGCATGGCGCCGAGGTCATCCAGGTCCGCGGCGGGTTCGACCAGTGCCTCGGCATCGCCCGCGGTCTCGCCGAGAACTACCCGGTGGCTCTCGTCAACTCGGTCAACCCGGTCAGGCTCCAGGGCCAGAAGACGGCTTCGTTCGAAATTGTCGACGCGCTCGGCGTCGCGCCTGACCTGCACGTTCTTCCGGTCGGCAACGCCGGCAACATCTCCGCCCACTGGCTCGGCTATCACGAATATGCCGAAGCCGGCATGGCGCAGAAGACCCCGGCGATGTGGGGATTCCAGGCATCCGGCGCAGCGCCGCTCGTCCTTGGCCGGCCGGTCGAAGACCCTGAGACGGTGGCCACTGCGATCCGCGTGGGCAATCCCGCGTCCTGGACGCTCGCCATTGCCGCCCGTGATGATTCCGGCGGCCGGATCGACGCCGTCAGCGACGCCGACATCCTTCAGGCGCAGCGCGACCTCGCATCACGCGACGGCGTATTCGTGGAGCCCGCGTCCGCGGCCGGCGTCGCCGGTCTCCTCCAGGCGGCAAAGGTCGGCGAAGTCACCCGCGGGCAGACGATCGTCATCACGGTCACCGGTCACGGCCTCAAGGACACCGAAACCGCGCTGTCCGGCATCGACTCGATCGTCGACTCGGTCATAGACGTCGATGTCGATGCGGCTGCAGAGGCTGCCGGACTCCGATGAGCTTCGTTTCCGGACCGGTCACGATCAGGGTCCCCGCTTCCAGCGCCAACCTCGGGCCCGGCTTCGACGCGCTCGGCCTCGCGCTCTCCCTGTATGACGAGATCACGGTCGAGGTCGTCGGTGACGCGCTTGTCGTCGATGTCGAAGGTGAAGCGGCTGCCGAAGTGCCGCGCAATGAGCGCAACCTCGTCGTCGAGTCGATGCGCAGGGCGTTCAAGGAGCTGGGGGAGGAGCCTCCGGGTCTTCGGGTCTCCTGCCTCAATGTCATTCCCCATGGCCGTGGGCTCGGGTCATCTGCGGCCGCCATCGTCGGCGGCATCGTCGCGGCGCGGGCACTCGTCGAGGGCGGGCGTGATCGCCTTGGCGACAATGAAATCCTGCGCCTGGCCAATGACATCGAGGGCCATCCCGACAATGTTGCCGCGGCTCTGTTCGGTGGACTCACCATCGCCTGGACGGCCGGGGGAGTCGGCAAGGCCGTGCGCCTCGATGCGCTCACCGAAGCGGCCGTCTTCATTCCGCCAGTGTCGGTGTCGACCCATACGGCGCGCGGCGTCCTGCCGGCCAAGGTTTCCCACGGTGATGCGGCTGCCAATGCCGGGAGGGCGGCCCTCTTGGTGGCTGCGTTGGTCGGCGGCCGATCCGACGTCCTCCTCGCCGCGACCGAGGACCGCCTTCATCAGGACTACCGGGCATCGGAAATGCCCGCCTCTCATGAGTTCATGTCGGCACTGCGTGCCGAGGGGATTCCGGCGATCATTTCCGGCGCCGGTCCAACAGTTCTCGCCTTCTCCAATGGTCGTGATCTGAGCGCGCATACGCCCTCCGGCTGGGCGTATCTCGACCTCACCGTGGACTCCCAAGGCACGATTCTCAAGCCCTGAGGACACAAGCGCACAATGTGACCCGGTTCGCAGTGCATTGCCCGGGGCGGTGTTACAGTTGTTGTGTCGGAGTCGAGTTCGTGAACTCCCCCGACGAAAGCAATCACTTAGCCCGTCAGATACGGGCAAGCCTTCATGCGATCTGGAATCACCAGATTCGGGCCTGTTGGCCTAATGAATAAGGAATCCACGTGACAGAAGCAATCACCACAACTGACGTTGGTTCGTCGGCCGCAGAAGCGGTTTCGACCACCCCGAAGAAGAAGACCGGGGGAGGGCTCAGCGGCAAGGTACTCGCGGAACTCCAGGAAATCGCCGGCGGTCTCGGCATTTCCGGCACCAACAAGATGCGCAAGGGCGCACTCATCGATGCCATCAAGG
>JALYQD010000120.1 GCA_030856025.1 Actinomycetota bacterium | reverse complement strand
TGCCATGCGGCATCGGCCCTTTCGTGTGTCCTCTGTCTTCTACGGCTCGATCGTGACCTTGATGCCCTCACCGCTGCTGACGATCTGAATCGCGTTCAGCAAATCGTCCAGCGGCAGACGGTGGGTGATGAGGTCGAGCACCGGCACGTCGCCCGACGCAATGCGTGACAGCGCATCCTTGTTGTGCGCCGGGCTCGAACCGTTGGCGCCGACGATGGTGAGCTCGCGGTAGTGCACGAGGTTCGAGTCGAGCGAAATGATCGGATTGTCCTTGGGGAGTCCTCCGAAGAAGCTGACGCGGCCCTGACGGGCGACATATTGAATCGCCTGTTCCTGGGCCACGCCAGCTGCCGTCGCCGTGATGGCGACATCGACGCCGCGGCCATTGGTGAGATCCATGACGGCCTTGACGACGTCGGTCTCCCCGGCGCAAATGACTTCGTCCGGTTTGACGATCGAGGCGGCTTGATCGAGCCGGCTCCGGTTGAGCTCGATGAGAGTGACGCGTTCGGCGCCGTTGGCACGCGCAAGGCGTACGTGGAGGCAGCCGATCGGACCCGAACCGACCACGACGACGTCATCGCCCGGCCCGACCCGGGCAAGTTGCTGCGCGTTGATGGCGCAGGCAAAGGGCTCGGCGACGGAGGCTTCGGCGTAGCTGAGGTTCTCCGGTATGCGGTTGAGGCCGTCAACGGCGAGTACTTCGCGCGGCACGATCATGTACTCGGCGAACCCGCCGTCGAAGTGGTAGCCCATCGAGACCTGGTTGGGGCACACGGTCATACGGCCGCGGGTGCATTCATCGCACTTGCCGCAGGGGATCGCGGCGATGACCTGGACGCGGTCGCCGTTGGTCCAGCCCTCGACGGCACTGCCGACCTCGACGACTTCGCCGGCGATCTCATGTCCGATGACGCGCGGGGGATGGATGTGGTGGTGTCCGAATTTGGAGATCTTCACATCGGTGCCGCAGGTCGAACAGGCGCGAACCCTGATCTTGACCTCGTGCTCACCAGGCGACGGTTCGTCGGCCTCTTCGATGCGAATGTCTCCTGGTGCGTAGAAGCGCGCCACCTTCATGAAGATTCAGCTCCTTGTGGGGGTTGAAGTAAGGAAAGGATTTGCTGGGGGTCGTCGGCTTCGCGCAGGATTTTGGCCTGCTCGGGGTCGACGAGGATCTGGGCGAGCTGGCTCAGGATCCCGACGTGGTTGTTGCCCGATGCCGCGATGCCGATGGCGACGCGGACGTCGTTGCCGTTCCAGTCGACACCGTCGGGGAACCTGACGAATGACAATGCATCGCGCATGACGGCGTCCTTGCTCTCCACCGTGCCGTGGGGGATCGCGAAGCCTTCGCCCATGAACGTCGAAACCGATTGTTCGCGGGCGAGCATTGCCTCGATGTATGACGCATCGACGGCGCCCACGTCGACCAGAACCTGGCCGGCCGCCCGGATCGCCTCGTCGGCCGAGCCGGCCCGGCCGTCGAGGACGATCGACTGCTCATTGAGCAAAGATGAGTCAGTCACTGATCTGGCCGCCGTCCTTGATGGCGTTGACGACCTTGGTGACAGCGGGATCGCCCAGGAAGACCTGGAAGCCGATGACCGGCTTGCCGGGCGCACTCTTACGAGCGCGCTCGGCGAGCGAGGCATGGCACAACACGACATCGGCATCTTCGGGGATCGCGCTGACCGGCGTGTGTTCGACGGTCACATCGGTCTTCTTGAGTTGCCCTTTGAGCGTGCTGGCCAGCATGACGCTGCTGCCCATACCCGCATCGCATGCGACGACCAGTTTGCGTACGTCAGCGGCGTCAATTGTGGCCATGGTGTTTATGCCTCCTGCATATCGGCGGTTTCGGTAGTTTCAGAATCGTCGCTTCCGCGGCCGAAGCCAAGGAGCGCCGAGCCGACGGCGAACGACACCACCGTCGCGATCGTCACGCCGGAGATCATCCCGGCATAGTTGCCGAAGCCCTTGGGTGTCTGGATGAAGTAGGCGAAGATGCTGCCGGGTGAGGGCGAAGCCACCAGTCCGGCACCGGTGATCTGCATGGTCGCGACGCCTGCCGCACCGCCGGCGATGGCGGCAAGGATCATCTTCGGCTTCATGAGTACATACGGGAAGTAGATCTCGTGGATGCCACCGAAGAAGTGGATGATCGCCGCTGCCGGAACGGTGGGACGCAGGCTCCGCGGGCCGAACATCCAGTAGGCAAGGAGGATGCCGAGGCCGGGGCCGGGGTTCGACTCGAGCATGAACAGGACGGACTTGCCCTTTTCGGCAGCTTCGGCAGCGCCCAGGGGAGTCAGCACGCCGTGGTTGATGGCGTTGTTGAGGAACAGCACCTTGGCGGGCTCGATCACGACCGACGCGAGGGGCAGCAGATTGTTGTCGACGAGGGTTTCGACGCCGTTGCCGAGCCAAGTCGTCAGCTTCTCCACGACCGGGCCGGCGCCCTTCAGGCCGATGACGGCGAGACCGGCACCGACGATGCCGGCGGAGAAGTTGTCGATCAGCATCTCGAAGCCGGGCTTGACCTTGCCTTCGATTGCTTCATCGAATTTCTTGATGATGAAGCCGCCGAGGGGGCCCATGATCATGGCTCCGAGGAACATCGGTGTGGAGCCTTCGTAGTCAGGGCTGAGGATCGCGCCGGTGCCGACGATGACGCCCATGGTCGCGACTGCGCCGACGACGCCCCCGCGGTGGCCATGGACGAGCTTGCCGCCGGTGAAGCCGATGAGGATCGGCAACAGGAAGGTGATGATCGGGCCGACCATCTGGGCCAGATCCGCATTGGGGATCCAGCCGTCGGGGATGAACAGGGCGGTAATGAGGCCCCACGCGATGAACGCGCCGATGTTGGGCATCACCATCCCGGAGAGCTTGGCGCCGAACCGTTGGATCCCGGCGCGTACGCCGTCTCCGCTGGCCGCCGGGGTGAAGTTGGACATGTGGACTCCTTGTTTCTCGGCGTAGCGCGAGTGCCCGAGCCTGCGCCGTAGGTGTGTGACATGCGTCACCGAGGTCCATCAAATGCCCGTTTATGTGGTTTTGTCAAGCATTGTGTGAGGGATTGTGTTGGAAATTCTCTCATGATCCGCTCAAGAGTCGCATTCGGGCAGGACTCCGGCCCCAGGGACGGATCTTGAGGGTTTTGGGCTGGCGGGCGGGCGCGATCGATCATCATCGGAAGTTGAAGCCCTGTCGGGACGGATGTTGAGGGTTCTGGGTCGCCACGTCGGCGCGATCCATCAAGTTCCGTCCATCCACAAGGCTTGGCGGCATCGGCGCTTTCCACACAGCCGGCTCATGAGGCCTCGCACGATTGGGCCCCGTCGCCGATGGTGGTGTTGTGGCAGTCATGCGGACAGGTGAAACGGTCGCCATTTACGGCCGATCGAAGGTGAGGCATGCGATCGATTCCGGGCGATGGCAAAGACCGGTCCGCGGCGTGGTCGTTACCCACAACGGCCCGTTGTCCTCATCTGAGCGTGATCTCGTGGCGTTGTCAGTGGGTGCACCAGGATCGGCGTTGGCCGGTTCAACTGCGCTCAACCATGACGGTTTCCAGGGCTTCGCCGCCGATGAGATTCATGTGACTCTTCCGGAAGGAGCGATGCGGCCGACCCTCGGAGGTGTCTCGTTCCATTGGAGTACGGAGCTCACATCGCGCGACGTCCACCTCTCACGTGTGCCTCGCCGCACCAGGCCGGCCCGCAGCGTCGTGGACTTTGCGTCGTGGTGCGGAAGCGACCGATACGGGCGCGCGATCGTGATCGCCGCATTTCAGCAGGGGTTGGTCGGAATCGGCGGTATGAAGGATGCGTTGAGTCGTCGCGGCCCCATCAAGCGACGGGCACTGATCGTCGAGTCGGTCTTCGATGCACGTGGTGGCATTCAGTCCCTGCCCGAACGAGATTTCGACGACATCCGCCGCTCGATCGGGTTGCCTCCACCCAGCCGGCAGCGAAAGGTCCGGGGGAAGAACGGTCACTACTACCTCGACGTTGCCTGGGAAACCTGGGGGATCGCCGTGGAGATCCACGGACTTCCGCACCAGGGAGTATTGCGATGGGACGCCGACATCTTCCGAGCCAATGAGATCGTCATCGCCGGACCACGGTTGCTGGCCTTCACCTCATACGCGGTCCGACACGAGCAATCGGTCGTTGCCGACCAACTGATCCGGATGTTTCGGAGCGTCGGCTGGAATGCCCTGGTCCGCACCGGTTCCTTCGCCGCCTGAGACGGACCTTGATGGGTTTGGACGGTGTGGCGACCCAAAACCCTCACGGTCGGTCGTCGACCGGGGTGTGGGGACGGACTTTGATGGATTTGAACGGTATGACGACCCGAAATCCTCAAGGTCCGTCCTCCGACTCGGGAGATTGACGGACCTTGATGGGTTTGGACGGTGTGGCGACGCAAAACCATCAAGACCCGTCCACCTGGACGACGGCGTTGGGTCAGGCTGTGGCGAGTGTGGCGTCGACCTGGAGGCCGTCGGCGGACTCGTCGACGACGAGATCCACGTCGCCGGTCACACGACCGGCGGCCTTGACGTCGTCGATCGCAAGCGCGAGCAGGTCGAGCTGATCCTGCTTGCCTCGCACGACAAGGGCAGCGACCTCGGTCTTCATACCGACCTTGGCGACCGACTTGGCCCCGCGTATGCCGGCAAGGGTTGCAGCAGCGGTTGTCAGGACGGCCGGATCGTGTGGAGTCGTCGACAGGTCGGCATCGACCGACGGCCAGACGGAACGGTGGATCGAGCCCTCCTGCCACCACGACCAGACTTCCTCGGTGACGTAGGGCAGGAATGGTGCGAGCAGCCGCAGTTGGACCGACAGGGCCAGCGCGAAGGCGGCCTTGGCCGATTCGCCGGCGGCGTCGTCCTGGCGGACGCGTTCCTTGACCAGCTCGAGGTAGTCGTCGCAGAAGTCCCAGAAGAACTTCTCGGTGACTTCGAGTGCCGTGGAGTAGTCGAACGCCTCGAAAGCCCTTGTGGCGGCTTCGACAACGTCGCGGAGACCGTCGAGCAGAGCGAGGTCGAGCGGCGCCGTGACGCGCGACGGATCGAGGTATGAGGCGTCTGCGCCGATGCCGTATGCCTCGGGGGCGGCCAGCACGAACTTGCTGGCGTTGAGGACCTTCATGGCCAGGCGGCGGCCGACCTTCATTTCCTGCTCGTCGAAGGGGGAGTCCGCGCCGGGTCGGGCGCCGGCAGCACGCCAGCGGACTGCGTCGGCGCCGTACTTGTCGAGGATCTCGTCCGGGACGACGACGTTGCCCTTGGACTTGCTCATTTTCTTGCGGTCGGGGTCGACGACGAATCCGGAGATCGCGGCGTTCTTCCACGGCGCGACACCGTGTTCGAGATGAGCGCGCACCACGGTGGAGAACAACCACGTGCGGATGATGTCGTGGGCTTGCGGACGAAGGTCCATCGGGAAGGTGCGCTCGAACAGGTCGTTGTCGCGCTCCCAGCCGGTCGCGATCTGTGGCGTCAGTGAGGACGTCGCCCACGTGTCGAGGACGTCCGGATCGGCAACGAAGCCGCCGGGCCTGCCACGCTGCGTCTCGTCATAACCGGCCGGTGCCTGCGAGGTCGGGTCGATCGGGAGCTCTGCCTCGTCGGGGAGGAGTGGGTTGTCGTAGTCGGGCTCGGCCTGGTCGTCGAGGCGGTACCAGACGGGGAACGCCACGCCGAAGAAACGCTGGCGCGAGACGAGCCAGTCGCCGTTGAGGCCTTCGATCCAGTTGGTGAGGCGGTGCTTCATGTAGTCGGGGACGAAATTGATCTCCTCGCCGCGAGCGATGAGCTTCTTGCCGAGCTCGGCGTCCCGGCCGCCGTTGGTGATGAACCATTGGCGGGTCGACACGATCTCGAGCGGTTTGTCGCCCTTTTCGAAGAAGTTGGCCATGCGCTGAGTGGCCTTCGGCTCGCCGTCGAGGTCGCCTGATTCGCGAAGGGCGCTGACGACGAGTTCACGAGCCGAGAACGTGGTCTTGCCGGCGAGCTCGGCATACAGCTCGCGGCCGTCGACCGACTCGATCCAGTCGGGTATGTCGGCGAGGATCCGGCCGTCCCGGCCGATGATGGTGCGGTTGGGCAGCTGGAGCTCACGCCACCAGATCACGTCGGTGAGGTCGCCGAACGTGCAGCACATCGCGATGCCGGCGCCTTTGTCCATCTCGGCGGCGGGATGCGCGACTACCGGCACATCGACACCGAAGAGCGGTGAACGGACCGTCGTGCCGAACAGCGGCTTGTAGCGCTCGTCGTCGGGGTGGGCGATCAGCGCGACGCAGGCCGCGATGAGCTCGGGGCGCGTGGTCTCGATGTAGACCGGTCCGTCGGCGCCGTCGTAGGCGATGCGGTGATAGTGGCCCGGGTAGTCGCGGGCTTCCAGCTCGGCCTGGGCGACGGCGGTCTGGAACGTGACATCCCACAGCGTCGGCGCGTCCTGCTGATAGGCCTCGCCGCGCGCGAGATTGCGCAGGAAGGCGCGCTGCGATGCGGCACGGGCGTCGTCGCCGATCGTCGTATAGGTCTGCTGCCAGTCGACCGACAGTCCGAGGGTGCGCCAAAGGGTTTCGAAGACCTTTTCGTCCTCGGCGACCAGTTGTTCGCACAAGTCGATGAAGTTGCGCCGGCTGACCGGGATCTGCCGTGCCTTGGGGTCCGGGTTTTCCGGGGGAGTGAACCCGGCGTCGTAAGGAAGCGAGGGGTCGCAGCGCACACCGAAGTAGTTCTGGACGCGGCGCTCGGTGGGGAGGCCGTTGTCGTCCCAGCCCATCGGGTAGAAGACCTCCTTGCCCTTCATCCGCTGATAGCGGGCGATGAGGTCGGTGTGCGTGAAGGAGAACACGTGGCCGACATGGAGGCTGCCCGAAACGGTCGGCGGAGGCGTGTCGATCGAGAAGACTTCTTCGCGGGTCTTCGACCGATCGAAGCGGTAGGTGCCTTGCTCTTCCCAGCGCGCTGACCATGCGGCTTCGAGACCTTCGAGAACTGGCTTTTCCGGGACGGTGTTCATGAAGGCCAATCCTATTGCCCGCGTGTGACTGGGATACCGGTGGCCGCTTCCATACTGCGACAATGGAGGCAATGAGACCTACGTATGGCGACGTCGAGCGCGCTCTGCTCGGCCGTTGGCCCGAAACCAAGCTCGACCCGTCCCTCGATCGCATACGATCACTGACGCGTCTCCTGGGCGATCCCCAGAACAGTTATCCCGTGATCCACCTGACCGGGACCAACGGCAAGACGTCGACGAGCCGCATGATCGACGAGTTGCTGCGGGCGATCGGCCTTCGCACCGGGCGCTTCACCAGCCCTCACCTCGAGTCCATGACGGAGCGCATCTGCATCGACGGCGCGCCTCTCACCAAGGACCTCTTCATCGACGCCTTCGCCGATGTCGCGGCATTCGCCCAGATCGTCGACGACAGTTCCGAGCATCCGTTGTCGTTCTTCGAGATGATCGTCGGCATGGCCTATGCGGCCTTCGCCGATTCGCCCGTCGACGTCGCCATCGTCGAGGTCGGCATGGGCGGCTCGTGGGATGCGACCAATGTCGCCGACGGCCAGGTCGCGGTCGTGACACCGATAGGCATCGACCACGCGCGCTACCTCGGCGACCATCCCGAGATCATCGCGGTCGAGAAGGCCGGCATCATCAAGGCCGGCTCCCACGTGGTCATCGCCGAGCAGGAGCAAGGCGTCCAGGACGTCCTCGTGCAACGTGCCAACGAGGTGGGCGCCAAGGCGAGCCATGAGGGCACCGATTTTCAGGTCCTGTCGCGCATTCCTGCCCTCGGTGGCCAGATGATCGAGCTCCAGGGACTCTCCGCCCGCTACGACGAGATCTTCCTTCCCCTGTACGGCGCGCACCAGGCCCACAACGCGGCCTACGCTCTCGCCGCGGTCGAGTCGTTCATCGGCGGAACCGAGCTCGATGCCGAAATCGTTCGGGAGGCGTTCGCCAACGTGACGTCGCCGGGCCGGCTCGAGGTCGTGCGGACGAGCCCCACGATCGTCCTCGATGCCGCGCACAATCCGCACGGAGCGACCGCGACGGTCGAGGCCGTGCAGGAGGCTTTCAACTTCAGTCCGCTGATAGGTGTCGTCGGCGTGATGGTCGACAAGGATGTCGAGGAAATGCTCAGGATCTTCGAACCCGTCATGGCCCGGATCGTCTGCACACAGAACAGCACCGACCGCTCGATGCCCGCCGCGGATCTCGGCGAGATCGCCGGGGACATCTTCGGCGAGGATCGGGTCCACATCACCTCTCGACTCGACGACGCCCTCGAGACGGCCATCGGCCTGACCGAGTCCGCCGAAGGCTACGAAGAGGCCTTCGGCAGCGGTGGACTGCTCGTCACCGGCTCGGTCGTCACCGTCGGTGAAGCCCGCGTCCTGCTGGGACGTGACCGCTGATGCGCGGCATGTGCGCAGCGATGCTGACGCTCGAGGCGATCATCCTCGGCCTCGCCATACCGGTCATGATCTCCGTCGAGGGTGTCGACAAGTCACTCGCGATCGGGATCGGTTCGGGCCTCGCGGTGTTGTGCATCCTGACGGCCGGATCGTTGCGCAAGCCATGGGCGTATGTGGTGGGCCACACGATCCAGGTCGCGGCGGTTGCTCTGGGTTTCCTGGTGCCGATCATGTTTTTCATCGGTGCGATGTTCACGGCGTTGTGGCTGGGTGCCTACTTCCTCGGTCGCCGGATCGAGGCCGACAAGGCTGCCTGGGCCGCCGAGTCCGAATGACCCGGCGGGTCAGCTTGCGCGTTTGAGAGTCATCGGACGATGGTGGTGCCGTCGGCGCGCCACGGCCCAACAGTGATCGACCCGTTCTGAGGGTCGCCGGCTGGTTGCTGGGGCTGACCGAACCGTCGTCGCCGGGTAGTGTTTCACCATGGTGAGGGTGTTGGCAGTGGCCGACGAGGTCGTTGAGTCCGTGTACGACTCGAAGGTCCGTGACCTCGAACCCGAATTGGTGATCGCCGCCGGCGACCTGCCCTGGGACTATCTCGAATTCCTGTCTTCCTGCCTCAACGTTCCGGTGCTGTTCGTGCCGGGCAACCACGATCCCGCAGTCCTCACCCCGAAGCAGTCCCGCGGTCAATACTTCGACTCAGGCATCCCTTGTGACTCTCCGAGACCGTGCGGCGCGGTCAATGCCGACCTGGCCATTGTCGAAGTGGCGGGGCTCCGCATCGCCGGGCTCGGCGGGTGTGTCCGCTACAACGACGGGCCCAATCAATACACCCAGGGGCAATACGCGCGCCGGGCCAAGAAGCTCGTGCGGCGCGAGCGTCGCGCCCCGGGCGAGGGCGTGGACGTCCTGGTCACCCACGCGCCGCCGCGCGGCCTGGGCGATGAGGAGGACCCGTGCCACGTGGGCATCGAGGCCCTCCACGATGTGCTCGCGGCGCTGCAGCCCACCTGGCACCTGCACGGCCATATCCACCCCTACGGCCACGTCCGTCCCGACCGCGAAGTTGGCCGGACCACGATCCGCAACGTGATTCCGTACCGCCTGCTCGAGATCGTCCCAGGTCGGACGCCCGAGGAGGTGCGGCGTGGTTCGTGACAGTGGATCCCCGCGCGCAGATGCTGAAAGTGACTTCCTGCGGGCCCGGCGCCATCAGGTCCTGTCCGGGCTCGCTGCGCGCCTGCGCAACGACACCGACGACGTCGTGCAGTCGATGTCGTTCGACGACGTGGTCAAGGCGTTGGGACGGCGCGCCGAGCACTACCTCGGCACCAAGGTCATCCCCCTCGACGCCATCGTCGGGTCGGTCGACAAGGTACGGGACTTCGACCGACGTTTTCGGCCCACCTCCGCGCGCAGTCGTCAGCGCTGGGAGCGGCTCGCGCGCGCCAGCCGCACGGGCGAGATCATCCCGCCGATCGACGTCTACCAGGTCGGCGACTACTACTTCGTCAGTGACGGCCATCATCGGGTCTCGGTCGCACGCAGCATGGCCCTCGACGTCATCGAGGCTCGCGTCACGGTGATCGAGACGTTCCTGGCACCGGTCGGCATTGGTGCGCGGGCCGATCTCGAGCTGAAGTATTGGCGGCGGCTCATGCTCCAGCGCGTCCCCTTCACGGGCGAGGCGCGGGCCGCGGTGGCCGTCGACAAACCCTTCGACTACGGCGTCATCGCCGAGACCGTCGAGGCGTGGGCTGCGCGCATGATGTTTGCCGAGGGCGCCTACATGGACAAGGAGACGATGGCGTCTCGCTGGTACGCCGAGGAGTTCCAACCCGTCGTCGAGATGATCGAGGACGCGGGCGTGCGCGGTGAGGACGAACGACCGGCCGAGGCCTACCTGCGCGTGGCGTGCGAGCGCTATCGACTGATCCGCGAGCATGAGTGGAACGCCGAGGTCATGGAGGCGGTCAAAGGCAAGGGCAGGAGGAAGCGTTGACCTCTACAGGCCGACTGTGAGGTTCTCGCCTGTCGACGGGTCGAACAGGTGCATCTTGTCGGTGTCGATGAACAACGTGGCGTCGTCGTCCTCCTTGACCTGGCTGGCCGAGTCGAGCGAGACGACGAGTTGGGTGCGCAAAGAGTCGCTGTCGGCCTCCCGGGCGAGCTCCTTGAGCTGGTCCTGTACCTGCGCCTCGGCCTCGTAGAGGACGTAGGCGTACTGCTGGTCACCGAGCCACTCGCGGACGTCGATGTGTGCTTCGAACGTCCGCGACGTGTCGACCTTGTCGGCCTCGATGATCGAGACGTCCTCGAAGTGCTCGGGTCGGATGCCGGCCATGAGCAGGCCTTTTCCGGCGGTCCTCTCGGCCTTGGCCGCGGGGACCGGGAACGTGCCGAACGGCAGGGTGACCTCATTGCCCTCGACCGTCGCCGGGAGGAAGTTCATCGGTGGCGAGCCGATGAAGCCCGCGACGAAGAGGTTGACGGGCTGTTCGTAGAGCTCGCGCGGCGTCGCGAGTTGCTGCAGCACGCCCCGTTTCATGACGGCGACCCGGTCGCCAAGGGTCATGGCCTCCGTTTGGTCGTGCGTCACGTAGACCGTGGTGATGCCAAGACGCTTCTGGAGGCGGGCGATCTCCGTACGCATCTGACCGCGGAGCTTGGCGTCGAGGTTGGACAACGGCTCGTCGAACAGGAAGGCCTTGGCGTCGCGCACGATGGCCCGACCCATCGCCACGCGCTGGCGCTGCCCGCCGGACAAGTTGGCCGGCTTGCGCTGCAGGTGCTCGTCGAGGTCCAGGGTCTTGCTGGCGTCGCGGACCTTTTCGTCGATCTCCTTCTCGCTCCACTTGGCCAGCCGGAGCGGGAACGCGATGTTCTCGTAGACCGTGAGGTGGGGGTAGAGCGCGTAGTTCTGGAAGACCATCGAGAGGTTGCGGTCGCGGGGGGCCAGGTCGTTGACCCGGTCACCGCCGATCATCATGTCGCCGGAGGTGATGTCCTCCAGCCCGACGATCATCCGCAGCAGTGTCGACTTCCCGCACCCGGACGGTCCGACAAGGATCATGAACTCGCCGTCGGCGACGTCGATGCTGATGTCGTTGACGGCCGGGAAGCCGTCTCCGTACTTCTTGACGATGTTCTTCATCTCAATGGCTGCCATGGGATCAACCCTTCACTGCGCCGGCGGTCAGGCCGGCGACGATCTTGCGCTGGAAAAACAGGACGAGGACGACGATCGGGACCGTGGCGACCACGGCGCCCGCGGCCAGCAGCGATGCCGGCCGGTTGAACGGGTCGGCCCCGACGAAGAACGACAGGGCTGCGGGGATGGGTCGCGCGTTCTCCGTCGAGGTCAGAGAGATCCCGAAGACGAAGTCGTTCCACGCGAAGAAGAACGTCAGGATCGCGGCGGTGAACACACCCGGAGCGGCCAGGGGCACGATCACCTTGCGGAATGCCTGCCACGACGTGGCGCCGTCGACCTGGGCTGCCTGCTCCATCTCCCACGGGATCTCGCGGAAGAACGCTGACAGGGTCCAGATCGCCAACGGCAGGGTGAACGACATGTAGGGGATGATGAGCCCCGGCCAGGTGTCGTAGATGCCGAAGGTGCGCCACATGTCGAACAGTGGGCCCACCAGCGAGACGACCGGGAACATCGCGATCACGAGGGCGGTCGTCAGCACGAACTTCTTGCCAACGAACTCGAGCCGGGCGATCGCGTACGCCGCGAGCGTCGCGAAGATGACCGACAGGACCGTCGCGATCAGCGAGATGCCGATCGAGTTGAAGATCGCCCGCCCGAACTGGTCATCCTGCACCACGTCGGTGTAGTTCTGCCAGCCCGCGCCGCCCCCGTCGGAGGGGAAGAAGCCCGGGCTGCCGTTGGTGACGGCCTCCTGAGACTTGAATGACAGGGAGATGATCCACGCAACCGGGAGCAAGCACCAGGTGAGGATCAGGGCACAGCCGACGGCAGTACCGATCCGGCTCTTGAGTTCCTTGTTCATGTCAGCTCTCCTGCCGTGCGTCCGCGAGATTGACCTTGAACAGCTTGACGATCACGAAGGCCACGACAAGCACCGACAGGAACAGCAGCACCGAGAGCGCCGAGCCGATGCCGAGCTGGAACTGCTCGATCACCTGCCGGTAGGTCAGGAACGAGATCGATTCCGTCCCGTTGGCCCCGGCCGTCATGACGAAGATGTTGTCGAAGATCCGGTAGGCGTCGAGCGCGCGGAACAGCACGGCGACCATGATCGCGGCCCGCATGTTGGGGAGGATCACCTTGTACAGCCGCTGCCACCACGTCGCGCCATCGACCTTGGCGGCCTCGAGCATGTCCTCGGACACCTGGGCAAGTCCGGCCAAGAGTAGGAGCGACATGAACGGGGTCGTCTTCCAGATCTCCGACGCCATGATCGCGATGATCGACGAGTGGTACTCCGCGAACCAGTTGAAGTCGTCGCCGACGAACGGCAGCCAGCTGTTGACGAAGCCGTTGGTGTTGGAGAACGCGAATTGCCACGCGAAGCCGGAGACCACCGTGATGACGCCGTAGGGGATCAGGATCGAGGTGCGGATCACCCCACGGGCGAAGATCACCTTGTGCATGACCATCGCAAAGGCGAAGCCAATCACCAGCTCGACGGCCACTGTGACGACCATGATCATCACGGTGTTGCCGGTGTCGCGCCAGAACAGCGAGTCGCTCAGGGCCGTCGCGTAGTTGGCGAGGCCCACGAACTCGCGGTCGTCGGGCGCCGTGAGGGAGTAGTTGAACAGCGAGAGGTAGAGGGCTCGCAGCATGGGGAAGGCCGTGACGAGCAGCATCAGCACGAGGGCCGGAGCCACCAGCTTGCGTGCCAGCGCGTTCTCGGCCCGCGACCGGTCGGAGTCGGGCGGCTTCGGGCCCTTTGTCTTCGGGGCCTTTGTCACGGTGTCGACTTGTGCGCTCACAGCAGTGCCTTTCCGCTCAGGATGGCCTTGAGGAACTCAGCAGAGCTGCGTGGCGTGCTGTCCGGGTTCACCGAGGTGGGCGAGTGCCACCTGGACTGCACCGCGCTCGAGATCTGGCTGTAGAACGCGCTCTTGGGCCTTGGTCCTCCCTTTTCGACGCTCTCGCTGAAGAGAGCGAGGAGGTCGGCGGGGTACGCCTTCTTGAGCTCGTCGGAGTCGTAAACCGACTGCCGCGACGGCATCAGGCCCTCGTTGACCGCGAGGGCGGTCTGCGCCTCACGGTTGGTCACGCAGATGGCCGCCTCCTGGGCGAACTCGGGGTGCTTGGAGTAGGCCCCGACGCCGATGTCGATGCCGCCGATGGGCGGCTTGGACTCCTCGCCCTGAACCGTCTGGGGGTAACGCGCCCACCCGAGGTCTTCGAACTCCGCCTTGTCCTTGGGGCCGCCCGGCTTGCCGATCAATCCCTCGTAGTTCTTGTAGACGAAGGTCCAGTTGGTCATGAACTCGCCCGGACTGTCCTGGGGGAACATTGCCCCGAGGCTCGTGCCCTCGTTGGAGGTGGAGAAGTCGGGCTGGGCTGCGCCGGAGTCGGCGAGCTTCTGGATGACGGCCGCCGCGTCCTTGCCGGCCCGCGAATTGATCGTCACCTTCGCGTCGCGTCCATCCTCGACCGTGGACGGGTCGAGGATGTTTCCTCCGGCGCCCTGGATCAGCGAGTTGATCCAGACGACGTAGGCCTCGTACTTGTTGGCCTGGACACCGACGGTGCCCTCGTTGTCGGCCGCGGCATCGATCACCTGGTCCCAGGTCACGGGCTTGCTCATGTCGAGGCCCGCGGCCTCGGCGAGCGAGCGGCGGTGCCAGAGCACCTGGGTGTTGGCCCACTGCGGTGCTGCGACGACCTCGCCGTCCCACTGAACGGTCTCGCCGGCGCCCTTGAGGACGTCGTCGTCCAGGACCGCGTCGGCGAGCTCGCCCTTGAACGGGGCGAGCCACTTGGCGTTGGCGAACTCGGGCACGAATACCGGGTCCAGACTCATCAGGTCCGTCGAGCTGTCTCCGGCGGCCAGACGGCGGGCGAGCTGCGTCCGCTGGTCGGTCGCGGTGGCGGGAAGAAGCTGAAGCTTGATGTCGTACTCGCCGGTGCTGCAGTCCTTCGCCAACTGGTTGAGCGTGACCTGGCCGTCGGGGTTGATGTACCAGTTGAGCGTCGCCTTGCCGTCGCCTGCGCCGCAGGCAGCCAGAACGCTGATGGCCAGCGTCGCCGCGGCGACGCTGGCGGCGACTCTGTGAATCGGAACTACGGTCATTGCTCTCCCACCCACTTCCCCGGAGCGGTCCCGCGAAAGTGACGCGGGTCACAGGGACGAATCGAACCTAGCCCCCATAGCCGGTGGAGTGCAACAACGGGGAGGTCAGGAGAGCAGCCAGACCGTCTCGTCGGTGCCCAGGGGTGCGCCTGGTTCCAGCGGCTGGCTCGACGCGAGGATCTTGGCGACGTCAGGGAGGGGCAGAGGCTCGTCCCCGAGGTTGGCCAAGACGGTCACTGACACCTCCGTGGCCTTCACAGAGAATGCCAGGACATTGTCGTCGTAGCCATCGAGCCAAGCCAGGCTTCCGCGACCGAGACGGAGTTCGCGGCGGGTGCGGAGGAGCGTTCGATAGAGCTCGAGAGTGGATCCGGCGACGCCGGTCTGATTCTCGGCACCGAGTCCCGCCCACTCCTCGGGCTGGGGGAGCCAGGAGGCAGAACCGGGGCCAAAACCGTATGAGGGGGAGTCGCGCGACCACGGCACCGGCACGCGGCAACCGTCCCGGCCGCGCACCGTATGCCCCGAGCGTTTCCAGGTCGGATCCTGGCGGGTGTCGTCGGGCAGGCGGGTCGCCTCCGGCAGTCCGAGCTCTTCACCCTGGTAGAGGTATGCGGAGCCGGGCAGTGCGAGCATCACCGTGGTGGCGGCACGCGCCCGCTTGAGGCCGAGGGCGGCATCGGGTTGGGGATCTTCAGCGCCGATGCCATTGACGCGGACCATTCCCGGGTACTGGTCGTAGGCGAGCCGCGTTGCGTGGCGCACCACGTCGTGGTTGGACAGAACCCAGGTCTGCGGAGCGCCGACTGCTGCGACGGCGGCCAGGGAGTTCGTGATCGTCCCGCGCAGCTCCTTGGCGAGCCAGGGGGTCATGAGGAAGCCGAAGTTGAAGGACTGGTGCAGCTCGTCGGGACGGACATAGCGCGCGAGCGCTTCGGACGGGGACACCCACGCCTCGGCGCACAGGATTCGGTCGCCGTCGGGATCGGCGGCATATTCCTCGACGATCGAGCGCCAGTGGCGGTAGATCTCGTGGACGCCGGGCTGGTCCCACATGGGTTGGGTGGACGTGTCCCGGTCGGCGGCTTCGTGGTCGTCGGACGCATCGGGCAGGCCATCGGCCTTGACGAGTCCATGTGCCACGTCGATGCGGAAACCGTCCACGCCGCGGTCGAGCCAGAACCGGATGACCGACTCCATCTCGGCGGCGACCTCAGGGTTGGTCCAGTCGAAGTCGGGCTGGGTGACGTCGAACAGGTGCAGGTACCACTGGCCCGGGCTGCCGTCGGGCTCGGTGACGCGGGTCCATGCCGGGCCGCCGAAATTGCTCTGCCAGTTGTTGGGAGGCAGTTCGCCGTTTTCGCCTATGCCGTCACGGAACAGGTAGCGCGCGCGTTGCGGGCTGCCCGGTGCAGCTTTCAGGGCCTCCTGGAACCAGACGTGCTCGTCCGAGGAGTGGTTGGGGACCAGGTCGACCATGACCCGCAGGCCGAGCTCGTGTGCCTTGAGGATGAGCGCGTCGGCATCGGCCAGCTTGCCGAAGACGGGGTCGACATCGCGGAAATCGGCGACGTCATAGCCGGCGTCGTTCTGCGGAGACGTGTAGAACGGCGACAGCCATACGGCGTCGACGCCGAGGGATGACAAGTGCGGGAGCCGCGAGGTGATGCCGGGCAGGTCGCCGATGCCATCGCCGTCGGCGTCCGCCCAGGAGCGTGGATAGACCTGGTAGATGACGGCGTCGCGCCACCACTTTTCGGAACCGGGAGTCGTGGCGGAAGCGGCTTCGAGTGACATGTAGTTGCTCTCATCGGGTAGTCGTGCTGGCCACGCGCAATGATACGGATCCCGGTCGACTGGCCAAGCGACCGCGGCCCTCGGATAGGCTCGCCGCCATGTCGCAACGCACCCTCGTCCTTCTCAAGCCCGATGCCGTCAAGCGCGGACTCGTCGGCAACATCCTTGCCCGTTATGAAGCAAAAGGCCTCAGCCTCGTCGCGCTTGAACAGCGCACCATCGACGCCGCCCAGTCGGACAAGCACTACGCCGATCACGTCGAACGGGACTTCTATCCGCCGCTCCGCGACTTCGTGACGTCCGGACCGATGGTGGCTCTCATCCTCGAGGGCGACGAAGCGATCGCGGTCGTACGCGATCTCAATGGCGCCACCGACGGCCGCAAGGCCGCACCCGGATCGATCCGCGGCGATCTCTCGCTGTCGAACCGCGAGAACCTCGTGCATGGCTCCGACTCCGAGGAATCGGCCGCACGTGAGATCGCGCTCTGGTTCCCCGGCCTGGCCTGAGCGCCAACGCGGTGGTGGACGGATCTTGAGGATTTTGGCCGGTATGACGACCTCAAATCATCATCGTGAGTCCCGAGCAGGCTGATGGGGCAGTTACGCTAGACAAATGACTGTCGAGTCCGTATTTCCGCGCCTGGAACCGTTGCTTCCCTCGGTGAGCAAGCCCATCCAGTATGTCGGCGGCGAGCTCAACTCCACGGTCAAGGAATGGGACTCCGTCCAGGTGCGCTGGGCACTCATGTATCCCGACGCGTATGAGGTCGGCCTGCCCAATCAGGGCGTCCAGATCCTCTACGAGATCCTCAATGAACGCGACTGGATCCTGGCCGAACGCACGTATGCGGTGTTCCACGACATGGAGAAGGTCATGCGTGACAACTCCATACCGCAGTTCACCGTCGATTCGCATCGGCCGATCTCGGCGTTCGACGTCCTCGGTGTGTCATTCGCCACCGAGCTCGGCTACACCAATCTGCTGACCGCCCTCGACCTCGCCGGCGTCCCGCTGCACGCTGTCGACCGCACCGACGACCAGCCGATCGTGCTTGCCGGCGGGCACTCGGCGTTCAACCCCGAACCCATTGCCGACTTCATCGACGCGGCTGTGCTCGGCGACGGCGAGGAGATCATGCTCGCGATCAGCGACGTCATACGGGAATGGAAGGGCGAAGGTAGCCCCGGCGGCCGCGACGAGCTGCTGCTCCGCCTGGCGATGTCCGGCGGTGTCTACGTGCCGAAGTTCTACGACGTGACCTACCTCCCCGACGGCCGCATCCAGCGTGTTGTGCCCAACCGCCACGGCGTCCCGTGGCGCATCTCCAAACACACGCTGATGGACCTCGATGCGTGGCCCTATCCGAAAAATCCGCTCGTGCCCCTCGCCGAGACGGTCCACGAGCGTTACTCGGTCGAGATCTTCCGCGGCTGTACCCGGGGTTGCCGCTTCTGCCAGGCCGGCATGATCACCCGACCGGTGCGTGAACGCTCGATCACCACGATCGGCAACATGGTCGAAAACGGCCTGAAGAAGTCCGGCCTCGATGAGGTAGGCCTGCTGAGCCTGTCGAGCGCCGACCACTCCGAGATCGCCGAGATCGCCAAAGGCCTCGGCGACCGCTACGAGGGCACCAACACCTCTTTGTCGTTGCCCTCGACCCGCGTCGACGCCTTCAACATCACCCTTGCCAACGAGTTCAGCCGCAACGGCCGGCGTTCGGGACTCACGTTCGCCCCCGAAGGTGGCAGCGAACGCCTCCGCAAGGTCATCAACAAGATGGTCAGCGAAGAGGACCTGATCCGCACTGTCGCCGCTGCTTATTCGCACGGCTGGCGCCAGGTCAAGCTCTACTTCATGTGTGGCCTCCCGACCGAGACCGACGACGACGTCATGCAGATCGGCGAGCTTGCCCGCAAGGTCATCGAGACCGGCCGCGAGGCCTCCGGCCGCAAAGACATCCGTTGTACCGTCTCGATCGGCGGCTTCGTGCCCAAGCCCCATACGCCGTTCCAGTGGGCCAGCCAGCTCGACCACGACACAACCGATGAGCGGCTCAAGAAGCTCCGGGACTCGGTCCGGGCCGACAAGAAGTACGGCCGCTCGATCGGCTTCCGCTACCACGACGGCAAGCCCGGCACGATCGAAGGAATGCTCTCGCGCGGCGACCGGCGGGTCGGCGGCATCATCGAAGCCGTATGGCGCGACGGAGGCCGGTTCGACGGCTGGAGCGAACACTTCTCGTATGACCGCTGGGCCGCCAAAACCGCCGAGGTCCTTGCCGGTGAGCCGGTCGATCTCGACTGGTACACCGTGCGCGAACGCGACTACGCCGAAGTACTCCCATGGGACCACCTCGACTCCGGCCTCGACCGCGACTGGTTGTGGGAAGACTGGCAGGACTCGCTCAACCCCGACGGTGCACTCGAGGTCGAGGACTGCCGCTGGACGCCGTGCTTCGACTGCGGAGTGTGCCCGCAGATGGACACCGAGATCCAGGTCGGCCCCACCGGCAAGACCTTGTTGCCGCTCAGCGTGGTCTGATCAGAGGTTCTTCAGAACCGCATTCACCCGGCGCTGCTTCGGCTCGGACAACTGACCCAGCCGCTCGACGAGAAGGCGCTCGAACTCATTGAGCTCCGCCTCGGGGACGACAGCTGCGCCGAGTTCGGCATACATCGGGAATTGGTTGGCCGGTGCGTCCCTGAGGGTTGCCAGATAGACCGGGATGGCGTCGTCGGCGAAGCGTGCATCGGCCATGAGCAAGGCCAGGATCCGGACGAGATGATCGCGGGCGATGACCGATCCGCGACCGCCCGCCTGGATCAGGGCGGGAAGGTCCGCATGGAGGACCTCCAGGTGCTCGGGAGCCACGGCGAAGATCTCCTGCATCGTCTCCCAGAGTGCCCTTCCCCGCGCCATGGAGAGCGAATCGAGGGCTGCGTGCAAATCATCGGCTTTCACGCCTCCATACTCGCCGAAACTCACCGCCTTAGGCACGTTCTCGGTGCCTTAGTTCGCAGGTCAGGCGAAAGATAGGGCATCTGTCCGATGTCTGGGCCCCACCTTAGAAAGCAGGATGGAGTCACTCAAGAAGGGAAGGGTCATCATGACCTCATCGGACTACCTCGCAATGGCGATCTACCGTGAACGCGAACGCGAAATGATTCGCAACAACGAGCGTCGCCGGGCCCAGGCCGAACGGCTCGAGAATGAGGCCCCCGGCGCTGGGGTGGATCGGGGGATCGTGGGTGCGCTCAGCCTCCGTTTCAACCGACTGCACGCGGTTGTCCGGCACCAGACTGCACGCGGCTGACGGACGGATTCCTCGATGATGACGTCTGGCGCAGCGTGGCACGATGCACTCGTCGAGTCGCCTGTTCTCGTCGTCGGGTCGGGATCGTGACTGCCGTTAGGGCACGGCCAGGCCTAGCTGGTACTCGAACGACCTGGCCCGGATTGCGTAGAGCCCCGTCGCCACGAGCGGGATGCTCAGCAACGACATACCGATGAGTGGCACCGTCCAGCCGCCGGTCGCATCGTGCAGGATGCCGACGCCGAGGGGACCTGCGGCGGCAATGAGATAGCCGAAGCTCTGGACGAAGCCGGAAAGCGCAGCGGCGCCATCGACCGTGCGGACCTTGATGCCGATCATCGTCATCACCCACGGGAACGCGCCGCCGCCGAGCCCGATGAGGCCGGCCCAGAGCCACGGCAGGGTGCTTGGTGCCGCCATCAACCCGACCCAACCGCCGATCTGCAGAACGCCGAAGATCCAGATCAGTCCCTTGCTGCCGAACCTTCGCAACGTCGCCGGGATGGCCAGCGCGACGGGCACACCCATGAATGCGCAAATGCCCAGCATGTTCGCGGCCGCCGTCGAGGAGAGGCCGGCATCGGCATAGATCTCGGGCATCCATCCGAATGTCGTGTAGGCCTGAGCCGACTGCACACCGAAGAAGACGGCCATGGCCCAGGCCAGCGGACTGCGTACGGCCTGACGGATCCCGAGGGTGGATTTGCCGCGACGCGGCACCGCACTGTCGCGAGAGTCGCCCCGCAGGAGGAACAGCCAGGGGATCAGGACGGCAAATGCCAGCCAGGCCCAGATCAGCAGGCCGTCGCGCCAGTTTCCGGTCGCGTCGGCGACCGGCACGCTGATGACCGAGGCCAGCGTCGCGCCGCCGACAATGCCGGCGGTGGAAACTGCCGAGACGGCAGCCACCTGACGAGGGAAGTGGAGCTTGGCGAGTGGCGGCAGCATGACGTTGCTTATGGCGGCGCCGCTCAGGGCGATCGTGGACCCGATGAGAAGGACGGCGGTGCTGCCCGCATACCCGCGCATCACGAGTCCGCCGGCCATCAGTAAGAGCGCGAACACGGCGGTGCGGTGCACGCCGAGCACGACCATGAGTCGGGCGGCCGTCACTCCGAAGACCGCGAAGCACAGCACCGGAAGAGTGGTCAGGACACCGCCGACGGCCGTGGAAAATCCGAACTCGTCACGCAACACCGAAAGCAGCACCCCGGCGCTCGCCGGCACCGAACGAAGGCTGAGAGCGAGCAGGATGATGGCGACGAGGACGAAAACCCTGCCGCGTCGCGTGCGCTCGATGTCGGGGGTCACCGAGCCATCTTCGTTCACAGTCGGCGCGCCAGATCCACCCGGTAGCCTCGGTGCGTGACAACGCTGCCTGGAACCCCCAATCCCGAAGCGCCGAATCCGCAAATGCCGATCGTGCAGAAGCTCCGCATCCGCTATGCGAAGCGTGGGCGGCTGCGTTTCACCAGCCACCGCGACTTCGGCCGCGCATTCGAGCGAGCCGTCCGACGCGCCGGAACACCCATCGGGTTTTCCTCCGGGTTCTCACCGCACCCCAAGATCTCGTATGCGAATGCCTCGCCGACGGGAGCCGCCACCGAGGCCGAGTACCTCGAAATCGGTCTGACCCGGGTCTGTGACCCCGACGAGGTCAAGGCCGCACTCGACGAGGCACTGCCCGCCGGGATCGACATCGTCGACGTCGTTGTCGCAGGTCAGGGCTCTCTCGCCGACAGATTGCAGGCCAGCGAATGGGAGATCACGCTGACCGGTGTCGACCCGGCAGCGGTCGACGATGCCGTTGCCGCGTTCCTGGCCGCCGAGGCCGTCGAGGTCCAACGGATGACCAAGAAGGGCATACGAATCTTCGACTGCCGGGAAGCCGTGCTCGCCTTGTCGACCCGTTCCACTGAGTCCGGTCAGGACAACTGTGCGATACTGGCCTTGGTCGTACGACACGGAACCCCGTCCGTGCGGCCCGACGATGTTCTCGCCGGACTCCGTGAAAGCGGAGGCCTTACGCTCAGCGAATCACCTTTGCTGAACCGTTTGGCGCAGGGTCCACTCGACTCAGAGACCGGCACGGTTGGTGATCCATTCGCCCTCGACCGCGACACATCGGAGCAATCCGATGGCGACCGCGGCGGTGCATGAATCTCCGTGTGACAGACCGACAGCGATGGAGGGCGTCGCCGCAGCCCACTTGTGGGCTCCCACCGCAGGCTTTGGATTCGCTCCGCGAATCACAACAGACATAGCCCCGCGCGGCGTTGCTTCGCCAGCGCCCGGGGCGAAGGAGAGCAAATGCTCGACGAAAACGACAATCCCAATGAGCCCTCGTCAGAATCATCCAGTAGCCAGCCGACGCGGCGCCGCGCCGCAGGCCGCCCGGCAGGACCGCCCGCACTGACCACCGACATCTTCGCCGCCCCCGTGGCACCGCCGAAGAAGGCTGCGGCTCCCCAGGCCGAGGTTGCCGCCCCCAGCTCCGAAGCTCAGGTCGAGGAGAAGCCGGCCAAGACCGCCGCCAAGAAGACCGCCGCCAAGAAGACCGCGAAAAAAGCCCCCGCCAAGAAGGCTGCTGCCGACGCCGGTGTCGAGGTCGAGGACAAGCCGGCCAAGAAGGCGCCGCTCAAGCCCGCTCTCAGCACAGACATTTTCGCGGCTCCCGACCCGACCGCGGCCCCGCCGCGCAAGAAGGTCGAGAAGCCGGTCGCCGAACGGACCGGCCCCGACAACGCGGACCCGGACACCAAGACGGCTCAGACCTCCAACCGCTCCGGCAATGACGACCGCGACCGGGACGACGACTTCGACGGCGATGATGATGACGCCCCGCGCCGCCGCCGACGCAGCCGTGGCGGCCGACGCCGGCGCAAGCCCGAAGACGGCGATGAGTCCAATGACTCCGGTGGGTCCAACTCTGCCGGGTCCAACTCTGCCGGGTCCAACAACGACGATGACGGCGACACTGAAGAGGACGAAAACGGCAACCCGACCTTGCGTCGTCGTCGCCGCCGCCGTGCCGGCGAAGACCCGGGCCTCTCGCCCGACGATCCCGAAAACACGACCGTCCGAGTGCGTGAAGCCCGCTCGGCGGAGGACGAAATCACCGGCGTCAGTGGTTCGACCAGGCTCGAAGCCAAGAAGCAGCGGCGCCGGGAAGGCCGCGAAGCCGGCCGCCGCCGCGCGCCCATCGTGTCCGAGGCCGAGTTCCTGGCCCGTCGCGAATCGGTCAAGCGCGAAATGGCCATCCGTCAGCACTCCGAATACACCCAGATCGCGGTGCTCGAGGACAACGTCCTCGTCGAGCACTATGTCGCCCGCGAGTCGCAGACGTCGCTGATCGGCAACGTCTACCTCGGTAAGGTCCAGAACGTCCTGCCCAGCATGGAGGCCGCCTTCGTCGACATCGGCAAGGGCCGCAACGCCGTTCTGTATGCCGGTGAGGTCGACTGGACCACGCTCGGCAACGGCAAACAGCGCAAGATCGAAGACGCACTGTCCTCGGGCCAGACCATTCTGGTGCAGGTCACCAAGGATCCGGTCGGCCAGAAGGGCGCCCGCCTGACAAGCCAGATCAGCCTCGCAGGACGCTTCCTCGTCTATGTCCCGGGCGGACAGACGAGCGGCATCTCGCGCAAGCTCCCCGACACCGAGCGCACCCGGTTGAAGACGCTGCTGAAGGACGTTCTCCCCGATGACGCCGGAGTCATCGTCCGTACGGCCGCCGAGGGTGCGACCGAGGACCAGCTGACCCGCGACGTCAGCGCATTGACCGCCCGCTGGGAAGACATCGAACGCAAGGTCGAGGCAGGCAACTCGCCCGAGCTCCTCTATGCGGAGCCAGACCTGATGATCAAGGTCGTCCGTGACCTCTTCAATGAGGACTTCAACCGCTTGGTCGTCGAAGGCGACGACGCCTGGGACATGGTTTCGGGCTACATCAACCACGTCGCCCCGGACCTGACCGATCGCCTCGAGCGCTGGACCAGCGAAGACGGCAAGGATGTCTTCACCGCCCTGCGCGTGGAGGAACTGATCTCGAAGGCGCTCGACCGCAAGGTGTTCTTACCCTCGGGCGGTTCGCTCGTCATCGACCGCACCGAGGCGATGACCGTCGTCGACGTCAACACCGGCAAGTTCACCGGCTCGGGCGGCAACCTCGAAGAAACCGTCACCAAGAACAACCTCGAAGCTGCCGAGGAGATCGTGCGCCAGCTGCGGCTGCGTGACATAGGCGGCATCATCGTCATCGACTTCATCGACATGGTCCTGGAGAGCAACCGGGACCTCGTCCTTCGTCGTCTCGTCGAGTGCCTCGGGCGCGACCGTACGCGCCACCAGGTCGCCGAAGTGACGTCGCTCGGGCTCGTGCAGATGACTCGCAAGCGCATCGGCACCGGTCTCCTCGAGTCGTTCAGCACTGATTGCGAGCACTGCCACGGACGCGGAGTCGTCGTTCAGACCGAGCCCGTCGAACCCAAGGGCGGTGACGACGGCAACCAGCGTCGCAACAACCGTCGCGGCGGCGGCGGAGGTGGCGGCGGCAACAGCGGTGGCGGTGGCGGAGGCCGCAACAACGCGAGGAAGAACGACCAGAACGGCAACGACCAGAAGTCCGATGACCAGAAGTCCTCGCAGCCGAAGCCCGTTGAAACGAAGCTCGACGAGGTCAAGGCAAATGGGCAGAAGGTCGAGCAGCCCAAGCCCGTTGAAACGAAGCTCGACGAGGCCAAGTCAAGCGACCAGCAGGCCGACGCTCCGCCCAAGCCGGAGGTCAAGTCCACCCGTCGTCGCTCGGCCACCCGCAGCGCCGGCAAGCCGGACACCAAGAACTCCGACGAGCAGAAGTCGGACGATCGAACGGCGGCGACTCCTGTCACCGATCCGGACTCCGCGACGAGTGACATCGAGGTGAAGCCCGAATCATCGGCGACGCCCAAAAGCGAACCCGAAGCCGAAGCGACTCTCGATTTTGCGCCCGAAGCAAGGCCTGATGCAGACACTGAGCAGGCCGAAAAGGCCGAAAAGGCCGAAAAAGCAGTAGATGTGACCCAAAACTCAGTCGAAAGGCCCGTGACAGACGGACCCGTTTTGACCGGCGAGGGTCAGGCTACGTAAACTATGTCCTCGGCGCGTTCTGCGTGCCGGTTTTCGTGCGCCGATGGCGCACCCAAGTTTTTCATCAAGTGAGGAAGTAAGTCCGTGGTGTACGCAATCGTGCGCAGTGGCGGCCAGCAGCAGAAGGTTGCAGTCGGCGATGTCATTGAGATCGACCGTCTCTCCAAGGCTGAAGGCGAGTCCATCTCCCTGCCTGCCGTGTTGTTCGTCGATGGCGACACCGTGACGGCCGATGCCGACTCGCTCGCCAAGGTCAATGTCACCGCTGAGGTTCTCGGCGAGACCAAGGGCCCCAAGATCGTCATTCAGAAATACAAGAACAAGACCGGTTACAAGAAGCGCCAGGGTCACCGTCAGAAGTACACCCAGGTGAAAATCACCGGAATCAAGAAGTAGGGGACTGACAGATGGCACACAAAAAGGGCGCAGCCTCCACCAGGAACGGCCGCGATTCAAACTCTCAGCGGCTCGGTGTGAAGCGTTTCGGTGGCCAGCAGGTCAACGCCGGCGAGATCATCGTTCGCCAGCGCGGCACGCACTTCCACCCCGGCACCAACGTCGGCCGTGGCGGCGATGACACGCTGTTCGCGCTTTCGGCCGGTGCGGTCGAGTTCGGACGTCGTCGTGGCCGCAAGGTCATCAACATCGTTCCGGTCCCGGTCGACTAATACCAGCAGACATTCCGGAAAGGGGTAGTCCGCAGTTGCGGGCTGCCCCTTTTCTCTTTTGACACGGTTCTTCTTTGACACCGTGACCCACGAACCGAAAGGAGCAGGCTGTGGCCATTCCCAGTTTTGTCGATCAAGTGACGCTGCACATCTCGGCCGGCTCCGGCGGCAACGGCATCGCTTCGGTTCACCGTGAGAAGTTCAAGCCCCTCGGCGGCCCCGACGGCGGCAACGGCGGCCATGGCGGCGACGTCATCCTCCGTGTCGCGGCAGACGTCACGACCCTCATCGACTTCCACCACGAACCGCACCGCGTCGGCGGCAACGGCGCCCACGGTTCGGGCAACAACCGCAGCGGTTCCAATGGCGACTCGCTGACCTTGCGCGTCCCCGACGGCACCGTCATACGAAGCGAGTCGGGTGAAGTACTCGCCGACCTCATCGGACCCGGTACCGAAATCGTGATCGCAGCCGGTGGCCGCGGTGGGCTCGGCAACGCCGCCCTCGCCTCCAGCAAGCGCAAGGCGCCCGGCTTCGCACTCAAGGGCGAGCCCGGCGAAGAGCTCACCATCACGCTCGAGCTCAAGGTCGTCGCCGACATCGGCCTGGTCGGATTCCCCAGCGCCGGCAAGTCCAGCCTCATTGCCTCACTGTCGCGGGCGCGGCCCAAGATCGCCGACTACCCATTCACGACCCTTGTCCCCAACCTCGGCGTGGTGTCGGCCGGAGAGACGACCTTCACCGTCGCCGACGTCCCCGGACTCATCGAAGGCGCCAGCGAGGGCAAGGGGCTCGGCCACGACTTCCTGCGCCATGTCGAACGCTGCGCTGCCCTTGTCCACGTCATCGACTGCGCGACGGTCGAACCGGGCCGCGACCCGCTGACCGACCTCGACATCATCGAGCACGAGCTGGCGACGTATGGCGGCCTCGAAGACCGCCCGCGCCTCGTTGCACTCAACAAAACCGATGTGCCTGACGCCAAGGAGATCGCGAGCTTCGTACGCGCCGATCTCGAGGCGCGCGGGCTCGACGTCTTCGACGTGTCAGCGGCGAGCCACGCCGGACTGCGCGAGCTGTCGTTCGCGATGGCCGGAATCGTCAGCTCCAAGAGGGCGGCGACCCCCACGGCAGAAGTCACCCGCATCGTCCTTCGCCCGAAGGCCGAATCCGGTGTCGGCGAAGAGTTCACGGCCGAACAGGTCAACAAGCAGTGGATCGTGCGTGGCGAGAAGCCCATCCGCTGGGTTCGACAGACCGACTTCACCAATGATGAGGCGATCGGCTTCCTCGCCGACCGGCTCAACCGACTCGGGGTCGAGGACAAGCTGTTCGCCCTCGGCGCCCGCGCCGGGGACGACATCATCATCGGCGACGACGCCAATGCCGTCATGTTCGACTTCGATCCGCAGAACCAGGCCGGCGCCGAGATCCTCGGGCGGCGTGGCGAGGACATCCGTCTCGACGACAACACGCGACGCACCTCGAAGGAACGCCGCGAAGACCTGGCCGCTGCTCGTGCTTTTGAGGCCGAAGCCCGTGACGCCCGCGCGAAAGACCCCAACTGGGTGCCCCCGGACTTGGGCGTGGAAGACGGCGCCGCCGACAATGAAGACGCCGTTGCCTCTGAGGCTCCTGAGGACGAGGCCTGACCGATGGCGCGCATCGTCGTCAAGATCGGTTCGTCGTCGCTCACCACCTCGCACGGGGGGCTTGACGCCTCGCGACTGGACAGCCTGGTCGACGCGCTCGCCGGTGCCCGCGCCCGCGGAGACGAAGTCGTGCTGGTCAGCTCCGGCGCGATTGCAGCGGGACTCAGCCCGCTGGGACTGCCTCGCAGACCGCGCGATCTGGCGACACAGCAGGCCGCCGCGAGCGTGGGTCAGGGACTACTCGTCGCCCGTTACGCCGAACGGTTCGCGCACCACAGCATCGTGGTCGGCCAGGTACTCCTCACCGCCGACGACGTAACCCGCCGGAGCCACTATCGCAACGCCTATCAGACGTTTGCGCGGCTCCTCGAATTCGGCGCAGTGCCCATCGTCAACGAGAACGACACGGTGGCCACCAGCGAGATCCGCTTCGGCGACAACGATCGGCTCGCCGCGCTGGTCGCCCACCTCGTCCATGCCGACTTGCTGCTGCTGCTGTCGGACGTCGACGGCCTGTATGACGGAGACCCCACGAAGCCCGAAACCAGGCTCATCACCGAGGTGCACGACGAAGCGCAACTCGCGGGCATCGACATCGCGCGGCCCAGCGCTTCTGCCATCGGCACCGGCGGCATGGTCACCAAGGTTGACGCCGCCCGGATCGCGACCGGCGCCGGCATACCCGTGGTGCTGACGTCGGCATCCCATGCGGCTGCCG